>NZ_AP026763.1:306338-612676 GCF_026000435.1 Vibrio sp. STUT-A11
ATAGTCACAAACGTGTGATCATTACTGGCTTCATGGCACAAAATGATAACGGCGAAACTGTTCTGCTTGGCCGCAACGGTTCAGACTATTCTGCGACGGTGATTGGTGCGCTTGCCGAAGTGAGCACAGTGACGATTTGGAGTGATGTGGCTGGTGTTTATAGTGCAGACCCTCGTTTGGTATCAGATGCATGCTTGTTACCACTATTAAGGCTGGATGAAGCGAGTGAGCTGGCTCGTTTAGCTGCACCTGTACTACACAGTCGTACACTACAGCCTGTGGCGCAAAGCACCATGGATCTGAGCCTGAAATGTAGTTACCTTCCTGAGTCTGGTTCGACTCGTATTGAGCGAGTTCTGGCTTCTGGCCGTGGGGCGAAAATCATCACTTCACTGGATGACGTGTTATTGGTTCAGCTTTCATTTGCACACGGGCATGACTTTGAAAAAACACAGAGCGATGTGCTTGAATCTTTAAAACGCGCTCAGTTAGAGCCGCTTGCTTTTGAAGCTCAGCCTGAGCAGCAAACATTACGACTGGCGTACACGGCAGAAATTGCTGGTGGTGCGCTTAACTATTTGCAGGAGTCTGATCTGGATGCACAAATTCATCTCACTGAAGGCTACTCTCTGATTGCTGCCGTAGGTGCGGGTGTAACAACCAATGCCAATCACTGTTTTGGCTTCCAGCAAAAGTTAAAACACGCCCCGGTAGAATTTATTTCTGAGACGGAATCTGGTTTAAGTCTGGTGGCAGTACTACGTGTCACTGATACCGAAGAATTGGTACAAACGGTTCACAGCCAGTTGTTTCAGGCACAAAAGCGCGTTGCTGTCGCATTATGCGGCAAAGGCAATATTGGTTCGAGCTGGCTCAATCTATTCGCTTCTCAAAAGAGTGAACTAGAGAAACGTCATGGCATGAGCTTCGACCTTGTTGCCGTGGTTGATAGTCAAAAGTATTGGTTTGATAGTCAGGGTATTGATGCATCTGGTGTTTCAGCACGTTTCAATGACGAAAGTATTGCAAACGATGGCTCTTGGTTACCGCGTCTTGGTGCTCTACAGGACTACGATGAGGCCGTCGTCCTTGATGTTACCGCCAGTCAGGAACTCGCCAAATGCTACGTTGAGATTGCTCAGCAGGGTATTCACCTGATCTCCGCGAACAAGGTAGCGGGATCGGCAGATAGTCAGTACTACCATCAGGTACAGGATGCATTTGCTAAAATTGGACGTCACTGGTTGTATAACGCCACAGTAGGGGCAGGATTACCAATCAACCATACGGTACGTGACCTTCGCGAGAGTGGCGATGAGATTATCGCACTATCTGGCATTTTCTCCGGAACGCTTTCATGGCTCTTCCAACAGTTTGATGGCTCAGTGCCATTCAGCGAGTTAGTGGATTTAGCCTGGCAGCAAGGATTAACAGAACCAGACCCTCGCTCTGACTTAGATGGCTCTGATGTGATGCGTAAGCTGGTTATTCTGGCGCGTGAATCTGGTCTGGATATCGAACCGGGAAGCGTAAAGGTAGAGTCGTTAGTTCCTGAAGAACTGCGCGCGCTGAGCTTAGATGAGTTCTTTGATAATGCCGCGCTGCTGAGTCAGACTCTGCAAGAGCGTTTGACTAAAGCGCAGAAAAACGATCAGGTACTGCGTTATGTTGCGCGTTTAGAAAAAGATGGCAAAGCGACTGTCGGTATTGAAGCCTTGTCCCGTGAGCATGCACTAGCGAACTTACTGCCGTGTGACAATATTTTTGCAATCGAGAGTAAGTGGTATAAAGACAATCCGCTTGTTATCCGTGGCCCAGGTGCTGGACGCGAAGTTACGGCGGGGGCTATTCAGTCCGATCTAAACCGTCTTGCCGGACTGTTTTAATCTGTTCTGAGTCTCTAAAAACCTCGGAATCCATCCGGGGTTTTTTATTCCTTTCTTGGTGCCATACTTAAATTCAGAATTGTTATTAGCCTAGTATTCCAATGGATAAACATTAGCCAATAATCAACTTGAACTATCCTCATCATTAACGTGAAAAAAATTCATAATCACAAGGTTGACATTAAATCGTATTCAATACATTCTGTAGACATATAGACGTCTAAACGTCGATTTGAGAATTTGATTTCGTGGCGGGTTGCCACAGGGAGAGTAAGATGGGTTACACGCACGCAGGCCATATCGATGCCTTAAACCAGAATATCGCTGAATTGTCAGACAATATTAATGTTTCGTTTGAGTTTTTTCCGCCAAGTAATGAAAAAATGGAAGAGACGCTATGGAACTCTGTGCACCGTCTAAAAGCGCTTAAGCCTAAGTTTGTTTCTGTTACTTATGGAGCTAACTCTGGTGAGCGTGACAGAACTCATTCCATCATTAAAGAAATCAAATCAGAAACAGGCTTAGTGGCAGCACCGCACCTGACTTGTATCGATGCAACTCGTGAAGAGTTGATTGATATTGCGGATGACTACTGGAACAACGGAATCGAAAATATCGTCGCACTGCGTGGTGATATTCCACCAGGTGGCGGCGCACCTGATATGTACGCATCTGATTTGGTTGAGTTACTGAAATCTCGTCATGATTTCGATATCTCAGTGGCGGCTTTCCCAGAAGTGCACCCAGAAGCCAAAAGTGCACAGGCTGATCTGCTGAACCTCAAGCGTAAGGTGGATGCGGGTGCGAACCGAGCGATTACTCAGTTCTTTTTCGATGTGGAGTCTTACCTGCGTTTTCGTGATCGCTGTGTTGTAGCAGGCATCGACGTAGAAATCGTACCGGGTATTTTGCCAGTCTCTAACTTTAAACAGGCGTCTCGTTTTGCTGCGCAGAATAACGTAAAAGTGCCAGGCTGGATGAGAAAACAATTTGAAGGTTTGGATGATGATCCAGTTACTCGTCAATTAGTGGGTGCTAGTCAGGCAATTGATATGGTGCGGGTACTGAGCCGCGAAGGTGTGAAAGATTTCCACTTCTACACACTCAACCGAGCTGAGATGACTTACGCGCTGTGCCACACATTAGGTGTGCGCCCTCAGGTTGCAGTCTAATTGTTGATAGATATAAGAAAGGCTTGCCATCGGCAAGCCTTTTTATTTTAAGTCATGGGCTGTTTGTTATGGACTAGCCGATAACTTCAAGCTCAGTTAGCACTTCTTCTGCCCACGTAATCCATGTTTCGCGCAGCAGTAGATTACGGCGTAGTGTCAGGCGCTCCAGACGTGCTTGTTTATCCAGAGTAGACGGCGTCGCGTAGTAAGCAGCTTCAATTTCTTTGTAGTGAGAAACCAGTTTACGTGACTCTTCAACCAGTTCAGACAGTTGCTCACGGAAAGGTGCTGCAGGTTGCACTGCACAAGCCATCAGCTTCGCTGAGAACTCGTCACGTACGGTTGGGTGTGCCGTTGGCTGATCAAACCATTCACCTAGTGCACTACGGCCCGCGTCTGTAATGGAGTAAACTTTACGGTCTGGTTTTCCTTCTTGAGGCTCTAATACGCAAGTAACCAGCTCTTTCTCAGCCATTTTATTAAGCTCTCGGTAAACTTGCTGGTGGCTTGCTTTCCAGAAGTAACCAATGCTCGCTGAGAATTCTTTTGTGATATCGTAACCGGTTGCATCGCGGGTGCTAAGCACAGTTAAGATTACGTGTGGTAATGACATGTCTTCAATCCAAATGGTCAATAAACTTGTAAACAAGCTACTTATACTTTCAGCTGCGCTCTTAATGGCACTTGAGTTTTTTATGTATAAGTAGCACCAACAAATGTTGGTCCTGTCACCTTAAAGCCGTTTATCACCTAGAAAGATGGGGAGAACCCATCGAGACTGGAGCTAATATGATTGGATTTATGCGCTCTCAGTAGGCGAGTAGTATATAAATAATAAGCATGAAGTGGAATACTAGGAAAGAATAACACCAAAAAACTAATATAATACTCAGTAATGTATTTATGTAGTTATTTATTCTGATTACTTGGTTGTTTTTGGCTTTTATTTGGGGTATTTATCTGGTTAATTGCTGTTCAAATGGATTGATATAAGAAAGGCCGAGCGATTGCTCAGCCTTTTATATCATATTTTGTTACTTTCAACAGGTTAATTTAGCCTGTGTTACGCATGCCTGCCGCGATACCCGCAATAGTCACCATCAGTGCTTCTTCAAGTTCTGCTGAAGCTTCCTCATTTTGACGCGTACGATACAGTAACTCTGCTTGAAGCATGTTCAATGGCTCGACGTAGATGTTACGTAGGCGGATGGACTCTAGACCCCATGGGTCATGTTGCATCAAGTTTTCGTTGTTTTCTACATTCAGCACCGCTTTGATGTCTTTCTGCAGTTGCTCACGTAATCTTTCGCCTAATGGACGAAGTGATTCATCAACCAAGCGCAGGTCGTAGTAGCGAGAGATATCGATGTTACATTTTGAGTAGACCATTTCTAACATGCCAAGGCGTGTTGAGAAGAATGGCCACTCACGACACATTTCTTCCAGTAGCGCTTGGTGACCTTTGTCTACCGAGTACTGAATCGCTTCACCTGCCCCCAACCATGCTGGTAGTACCAAGCGGTTTTGGCTCCATGAGAAGATCCATGGAATGGCACGTAGACTCTCAACGCCACCTTTCGGGTTACGCTTAGCAGGGCGCGAGCCCAGAGGTAGTTTGCCTAGCTCGAGTTCAGGTGTTGCCTGGCGGAAGTAAGGTACAAAATCTGGTTCGCCGCGAACAACGCTACGGTACGCCTCACAGCTTACCTGAGACAGTACTTCCATGAGATCGCGCCACTCTTGTTTTGGCTCTGGTGGCGGTAGCAGGTTCGCTTCCAGAATGGCACTGGCGTATAGGTTGAAGCTGTTTACAGCAACGTCAGGAAGACCTAGCTTAAAGCGAATCATCTCACCCTGCTCGGTCACACGTAGACCACCTTTAAGGCTCTTTGGTGGCTGAGACAATAGAGCTGCATGTGCAGGTGCACCACCACGACCAACGGTACCACCGCGACCGTGGAACAATGTCAGTTCAACGCCTTCCTCTTCAGTTACTTTAACTAAAGATTCCATCGCATGGTATTGAGCCCAGCCTGCAGACATAACACCGGCATCTTTTGCTGAGTCAGAGTAGCCGATCATGACCATTTGGTGGTTTTGGATAAAGCCACGGTACAGATCGATGTCCATCAACTGTTTGATGACCGATTCTGCGTTGTTCAAGTCTTCCAGAGTTTCGAACAGAGGACAAACATCCATGCGGTATGGGCAGCCAGATTCTTGCAGCAGTAAGTGAACAGCAAGAACGTCTGATGCGGTACGTGCCATAGAGATCACGTAAGCACCGAACGCTTCACGAGATTGTGCAGCAATGATTTTACAGGTGTCCAAAACCTCTTGAACCGGTTCAGATGGTTCCCAGTCACGAGGTAGAAGCGGACGTTTAGAAGCCAGTTCATTGGTCAGGAAAGCAATTTTGTCTTGCTCGCTCCATTGCTGGTAGTCGCCAATGCCAAGGTGGCGGGTCAACTCAGAAAGTGCATCGGCGTGACGAGTACTTTCCTGACGGATATCCAGACGAACTAGGTGAACACCAAACGCTTTTACTCGACGTAGGGTATCCAGCAAAGAACCATCTGCGATAACGCCCATGCCACACTCGTGTAGCGACTGGTAACACGCGTACAGTGGATCCCAAAGCTGTTCTACTTTTTGTAGTGGTGCTTTGATGGCCAGCTTCTGACCATTGATCTTCGCATCAAGAATATCTTTGGTTTCACTAAGCAGAGAGCGAAGCTGTTTGAGGAGAGCACGGTATGGTTCGTGTTGATCATCTCCAGCCATTTCACGAACTTGATCATTACTTACTGTCATCGACAGTTCGCTGATCAATTCATTGATGTCATTCAGGTAAAGATCCGCCGCTTTCCAGCGAGACAGAAGCAGAACCTCACGCGTGATGCTATGAGTAACAAATGGGTTACCGTCACGGTCACCGCCCATCCAAGAGGAGAAATGCACCGGACGTGCGTCGATTGGTAAACCTTCGCCAAGATAAGATTCCAGACGATCGTTCATCTCGCGTAAAAACTCAGGGACCGCTTCCCACAGTGAGTTTTCTACTACCGCAAAGCCCCATTTCGCTTCATCAAGCGGCGTTGGGCGTTGTTGGCGGATTACGTCTGAGTGCCAGCTTTGTGCAATCAGCTGCTCCAGGCGACGTTCAGTTTTCTTGCGCTCTTTCGATGAAAGGTCGCTTAACTCTAGCTTTGATAAACACTCGTTGATTTTCACCAGCTTATTAATCATGGTGCGGCGAGTGATTTCAGTTGGGTGAGCTGTCAGTACCAGTTCAATATTCAGATCACGTACAGCCTGAGCGGTATCAAGCTTGCTAACATCGTTTTGTACCAGCTTAGAAAATAGCGAATTGATCGCGTCTGGTTCACAGATATGCTCGTCACAGTGACGTGAAATCGTATGGTATTGCTCAGCAATATTCGTGAGGTTTAGAAATTGGTTAAACGCACGGGTTACTGGGGTCAGTTGCTCATCAGGAAGGTGTTTAATTTCTTCGATCAAGCTTTCTTTGTCTGCTTGATTTCCTGCTTGGGCTGATTTGGATAATTTACGAATGGTTTCCACTTTCTCGAAGATCTCTTCGCCATGGGCATCGTGAATGGTATTACCCAGTAAGTGGCCTAACATGCGCACATTGCTTTTGAGTGCGGCGTATTTCTCGTTCATTGTCGTCCTGCCTCGTAAAAAAACTACATCCATTGTTCTTATTAAGACACCAATCTAGCGAAAAGGACCAGTTATAGTCAAATAAAGCCGACTATGTTTGTAATTATTCCGCTTCTCTCCTGATTTAGAGCAAAGTTGCAGTGCCCACGGCACAATAAATGAAAATTAATTACAAAATAACAAGTTAAGTAAGTGTTGATCGTGAGTTAAGTGTTAAGAAAAAAGAACAACCTGTACTGCTCATCGGAGCTGTACAGGTCAAATGTCTTTTTACTTTTCTAACAACAGTATCTGACCATGGCTTTAGACAGTACATCAATGGTCGGGTCAATAAAATCAAAAGCCAGAAACTCGTCCGGTTGATGGGCTTGATCGATAGACCCTGGACCAAGCACCAAGGTTGGACACAACTCTTGTAGAAATGGCGCTTCTGTACAGTAGTTTACCGTTTGAGCACTGGTTTCACACAACTCTTCTACACCACCAATGAATGGGTGATCATGCGGGCATTCGTAACCTGGAATGGATTCGTGCAGAGGGATTATCTCAATACGTCCTGGCCATTTGGCTTCCACTTCTTTTAATGCACCACGCAACATGTTCTCTAGCCCATCTAAGCTAATGCCAGGTAATGGGCGAACGTCGTAATGCAATTCACAGCAGCCACAAATGCGGTTTGCGCTGTCTCCACCGTGAATATGGCCGAGGTTCAATGTTGGGCTAGGGATGGCAAATCCAGGATGGTGGTACTCTTTAATTAACTTATCACGCAACTGCATCATGGCAAACATCACTTCATGCATGATCTCAATCGCGTTGACACCAAGTGCCGGATCTGATGAGTGACCAGATTTACCCGTGACTCGAATGGCGTTAGCAACGTGGCCTTTGTGGCCGCGAATTGGAACCAGGCTGGTTGGTTCGCCAATAATGCAGTAGTCCGGTTTGAAAGGCGCATTAGCGGTAAAGTGTCTGGCGCCCAACATTGTGGTTTCTTCATCACAGGTCGCGAGTACATAAAGCGGCTTCTTCTGTTTACTCCAGTCGACTTTCTTAACGGCCTCATAAATGAAAGCAAAGAAGCCCTTCATATCTGCTGTACCGAGACCGTAAAAGCGATTGTCTTTTTCAGTCAGTTTATGTGGGTCAAAGTTCCAGCGCCCTTCATCAAATGGCACTGTGTCGCTGTGACCGGCTAAGAGAAGACCACCTTCGCCTTCGCCCATACGTGCGATCATATTGTGTTTGCCTGGTTCGACTTCGACCACCTCAACACTGAACCCAAGATCTTTGAACCAGGATGCGAGTTTCTCAATAACTTTCGCATTGCCTTGGTCCCATTTTGGGTCGGTGGAGCTGATTGAAGAGGTACTGATGAGTCCTTCATAGACCTCTAGAAACGTTGGTAATTGCATGGATTCTTCAAATCTCCTATTGACAGACAGAGCACAAAACTGTAAAACACATATTAAATCATATTTAATGAATAAAAAATCAAAATATAGCAAAAATTAAATATGAATAGTCACTTGAGCCTTTAAGTTTACGGATGTTATAGAATGCTAAAAACGACGATTATCGGAGCCAGCGGTTACACCGGCGCAGAGTTAGCTTTAATGGTTAACAAACACCCAGAACTCACGCTATCAGGTTTATACGTTTCCGCCAACAGTGTAGACGCAGGAAAAAGTATTGCCCAGCTTCACGGCAAGTTAGCTGGCGTTATCGATATGCCAGTGAATCCGTTAACCGATCCAAAACAAGTGGCTGAAGAATCTGATGTGGTGTTTTTAGCAACAGCACATGAAGTCAGCCATGATCTCGCCCCAATTTTCCTTGAAGCCGGATGTCAGGTATTCGATTTATCGGGTGCCTTCCGTGTTCAGAGTGAAGGCTTTTACGACACTTTCTATGGTTTCAAGCATCAATTTAACAACTGGCTAGAACAAGCGGTGTACGGCTTAGCGGAGTGGAACTTCGAAGCAATTAAAAACACTCCTTTGGTTGCGGTAGCTGGCTGCTACCCAACAGCATCGCAATTGGCAATTAAGCCCCTTCTTGAAGGCGGTTTAGTAGATACTCAACAGTGGCCAGTGATTAACGCGACGAGCGGTGTATCTGGTGCGGGCAGAAAAGCCTCAATGACCAACAGCTTCTGCGAAGTGAGCTTGCAACCCTATGGAGTATTTAGCCATCGTCACCAACCAGAAATCGCGCAACACTTGGGCTGCGATGTGATTTTCACTCCTCACCTTGGCAACTTTAAGCGCGGTATTCTTGCCACGATCACAATGAAGTTGTCTGCAGGTGTGACTGCCGAACAAGTGACCCAGGCGTTCGAACAAGCTTATCAAGGCAAGCCTGCTGTTCGTCTTAAAGGCGATGGTATTCCACGTATTCAGGATGTTGAAAATACGCCTTTCTGCGATATCGGCTGGAAGGTGCAGGGCGAACACGTCATCGTGATGTCTGCCATCGACAACCTACTCAAAGGTGCATCAAGTCAAGCGATGCAATGTTTAAATATTCATTACGGTTACCCAGAACTGACAGCGTTGCTGTAGTCGTTGATAGAGGGAAAAGCAATGACGCAAACCAATCAAGCGCCATTAGTCATTAAGCTAGGCGGTGCAGCTTTATCTTGCAAGAAGACCTTGAGCCAACTTTTTGGTGCCATCGCGGCCTACCAGAGTTCGGCACAACGACAAATCGCCATCGTTCATGGCGGTGGCTACTTGGTCGATGAGTTAATGAGCAAGTTGCAGCTCGAAACCGTAAAGAAGCACGGATTACGCGTGACGCCATACGATCAAATTCCAGTTATTGCCGGAGCACTAGCGGGTACAGCAAACAAGCTGCTACAAGGGCAGGCTATTGCCGATGGTCTGAATGCTGTGGGTCTGAGCTTAGCGGATGGCGGTTTATGTCAGGTTGAAGAACTCGATCCAGAATTGGGCGCGGTAGGTAAAGCCTCTCCGGGTGATTCAACACTTGTCCAAGCGATCTTAAACACCGGCGCACTGCCAATCATCAGTTCAATTGGCCTGACAAAAGAAGGTCAACTGATGAACGTCAATGCAGATCAAGCGGCAGTCGCGGTTGCTGGTGCACTGGATGCGGAGTTGGTTCTTCTTTCTGATGTAAGTGGTGTTTTGGATGGCAAAGGTCACTTGATCAAAAGCTTGTCTGAAAAAGAAGCCGATGCATTGATCGATGGTCATGTGATCACTGACGGCATGATCGTTAAAGTTAAAGCCGCTTTGGAGGCTGCCAATGATCTTGGTCGTCCTATCGAAGTCGCAACCTGGCGCTACCCAGAGAAGCTGGAGCAGCTATTTGCTGGTCAGAGCATTGGTACGCAATTTCTGCCTCAATAACGTTGCAGTAAAGAATTTAAAGAATGAAACATTAGGAAGTAGTTGGCACTGACCGCCGAGAGCAGAGCCAGTTAAATTTGGAGAAAAAAATGAGCAAAGTGAACGTAAATAAAGTAGTAGTCGCATACTCAGGCGGTCTAGATACTTCAGTAATCATCCCGTGGCTAAAAGAGAACTACAACTGTGAAGTTGTGGCGTTTGTCGCTGATGTTGGCCAAGGCGCAGAAGAACTAGAAGGCATTGAAGAGAAAGCGAAAGCATCAGGTGCATCTGAGTGTTACATCGCTGACCTGAAAGAAGAAATGGTAGCAGAGTATGTCTACCCAACGCTAAAAACAGGCGCTTACTACGAAGGTAAATACCTGCTAGGTACTTCAATGGCGCGTCCAATCATCGCGAAAGCGCAGGTTGAAGTCGCGCGTAAAGTTGGCGCTGACGCACTGTGTCACGGTTGTACTGGTAAAGGTAACGACCAGGTTCGTTTTGAAGGTGCGTTTGCAGCGCTAGCACCGGATCTGCATGTTATCGCGCCTTGGCGTGAATGGGATCTAGTAAGCCGTGAGCAATGTCTGGATTACCTGGCTGAGCGTAACATTCCTTGTTCAGCATCTCTGACTAAGATTTACTCTCGTGACGCAAACGCATGGCACATCTCAACCGAAGGTGGCGTACTGGAAGACACTTGGAATGCGCCAAACGAAGATTGCTGGGTATGGACCGTTGATCCAGAGCAAGCGCCAAACGAAGCTGAATACGTGACGCTAAAAGTTGAGAAAGGTGCAGTCGTAGCGGTAGATGGCGAAGCAATGACGCCATACAATGCGCTAGTTTACCTAAACGAGAAAGGTGCGAAGCACGGTGTTGGTCGTATCGATATCGTAGAGAACCGTTTGGTGGGTATGAAGTCTCGTGGTTGTTACGAAACTCCGGGAGGCACCATCATGATGGAAGCACTGCGTGCCGTTGAGCAACTAGTGCTAGACAAATCATCATTCGAATTCCGTGAAGAGCTAGGTCTTAAAGCTTCTCACCTTGTGTACGATGGTCGTTGGTTCACGCCGCTATGTAAATCAATCCTAGCGGCTTCAGAAGAGCTTGCTCAAGATGTGAATGGCGAAGTAGTTGTTAAGCTATACAAAGGTCAGGCAACGGTGACTCAAAAACGTTCTGACAACAGCCTGTACTCAGAAGAGTTCGCAACCTTCGGCGAAGACGAGGTTTACGACCAAAGCCATGCTGGTGGTTTCATCCGTCTTTACTCACTATCAAGCCGTATCCGCGCTCTGAACAGCCAGAAGAAATAACAATTTTTCATCTCAGATTAAAAAGACCTGCCATTGATTGGCAGGTCTTTTTGTTTCTAACGAGTTTTTATGTGTATGAAACTAAATTATCGTGAATAGATATGTAAAAATATTGAATTTATACTTTATTTTTTCTCTAAATTGCCGTAACGTTGGCCTATAACAAAAAGTGAGCGAATGACGATCAATTTAGTCATCACTAATTTGAGCATATTAGAGTAAGCAATAGTCATCAGGAGATACGCAATGGCATTATGGGGCGGAAGATTTACCCAAGCAGCAGATACCAGATTCAAAGATTTCAACGATTCGTTGCGTTTCGACTACCGATTGGCTGAGCAAGATATCGTAGGCTCAATTGCATGGTCTAAGGCACTGCTGTCTGTCGATGTGCTATCGGCAGAAGAACAGCAGAAGCTTGAACTCGCTTTAAACGAACTGAAGCTTGAAGTCATGGAAGACCCGCATCAGATCCTCGGCTCTGATGCAGAAGACATCCACTCTTGGGTTGAGCAGCAACTTATCGGTAAAGTGGGTGACTTAGGTAAAAAACTTCATACTGGCCGTTCACGTAACGATCAGGTCGCTACCGACCTTAAGCTGTGGTGTCGTCAGCAAGGTCAGCAATTATTGATTGCTTTAGATCGTCTGCAGTCGCAAATGGTTCACGTGGCTAAGCAACACCAAGGCACGGTACTGCCAGGTTATACTCACCTTCAGCGTGCACAGCCTGTGACCTTCGCGCACTGGTGCCTGGCTTACGTTGAAATGTTCGAACGTGACCACTCTCGTTTGAGTGACGCCCTGCAGCGTTTAGACACCTGTCCACTGGGTTCTGGTGCACTAGCGGGTACAGCTTACCCAATTAATCGTGAGCAGCTGGCGCACAATCTTGGTTTCCACCGTGCGACGCGTAACTCGCTGGATTCGGTATCGGACCGCGACCATGTGATGGAACTGATGTCAGTAGCTTCTATCTCGATGCTGCACCTTTCTCGTCTGGCTGAAGATATGATTTTCTACAACTCAGGTGAGTCTAACTTCATCGAGTTGGCTGATACGGTGACTTCTGGCTCATCATTGATGCCACAGAAGAAAAACCCAGATGCACTTGAGTTAATCCGTGGCAAAACTGGCCGTGTTTACGGCGCACTTTCTGCGATGATGATGACCGTTAAAGCGCTGCCTCTGGCTTACAACAAAGACATGCAGGAAGACAAAGAAGGTTTGTTCGACGCATTAGATACCTGGAACGATTGCATGGAAATGGCAGCGTTGTGTTTCGATGGTATCAAAGTCAATGGTGAAAGAACGCTGGAAGCGGCAAAGCAGGGTTATGCGAATGCGACTGAGCTGGCTGATTACCTTGTTGCGAAAGGCATTCCATTCCGTGAAGCTCACCATATTGTTGGTGTAGCCGTAGTCGGCGCGATTGAGAAAGGCTGCGCGCTTGAAGAGCTGTCTTTAGAAGAGCTGAAAGTATTCTCTGACGTTATTGAAGACGATGTGTATGAGATTCTTACTATCGAGTCTTGTCTTGAAAAACGTTGTGCGCTTGGCGGTGTGTCACCACAGCAAGTGGCTTATGCGGTTGATCAGGCAGACAAACGTTTAATTCAGCGTGATAATGCGGCAGTTAAAGTACGTCCTGCGCGTCTGACTGACATCGAGACGCTAGAAGGTATGGTCGCTTACTGGGCTAACCTGGGTGAAAACCTGCCACGCTCTCGTAATGAATTGGTGCGCGATATTGGCTCATTTGCGGTCGCAGAGCATCATGGTGAAGTCACTGGTTGCGCTTCATTGTACGTCTATGACTCTGGGTTAGCCGAGGTTCGCTCGCTAGGAATTGAAGCAGGTTGGCAGGGCCAAGGGCAGGGCAGTGCGATTGTGAACTACCTGGTGGAAAAAGCCCGTCAAATGGCGATCAAAAAAGTCTTTGTGTTAACCAGAACACCTGAGTTCTTTATGAAACAGAACTTTGTACCGACTTCGAAATCTCTATTACCGGAGAAAGTACTGAAAGACTGTGACCAGTGCCCTCGTCAACATGCGTGTGATGAAGTCGCGCTGGAGATCAATTTGGTCGAGCAGTTGATCCAGAAAAGTTATGTAGCATAAGTGGTCGATCGTTTTAGCATTCAATAACATAACTGAGTGGCGATATCGTTACATAAGTATTTGCTAAAAAAATCGTAAAAAGATGGAACCTTTAAGAGGAAGCCGGGTCTATTAAAGTACCACTGCTTTTTCTTAGAAGAATCTAAGAGAGCCCCAGAATCGATATTGATTTTGGGGCTTTTTTCTATCTGTAATTTGAGTGGCGCCGGACTTTATTCTGTTTGTCACGTCGACGTTGCCGCGGCAAAATGACAAAGCGCACTATTGCTGTTTACGGCGTTTACGTTAGCGACTTAAATACACCTGCAAAATTATGTTTGATTAAACCTTGAAGCACGTTATTGTCGTACTATTTTTAGTCACTTCAAAATAGGAAATTTATAATGTCGACAGAATTTAAAATGGCACTCACTGTTGCTGGTGGTTTTTTCACTATCGGGCTTACTGCTATTGTTCTTGTTAGTCGCTATGCCATGATGGCCGCTTAAATAGAGAAAAGCCTCGTCGATGACGAGGCTTTGTTTTTGATCTTACGTCTGTTTAGCCCAAGTAGGTTTCTAGCTCTTCGCTGCCGCCTATGAGTCGGCCACCAATGAATACCTGAGGTACAGTAGTACGGCCAGAAATCGCGCGTAGGCTTACTGTCGTTGCATCTTTACCCAGGATCACTTCTTCATAGTTAAGCCCTTTATCAATCAGGTTCTGCTTCGCTTTCACGCAGAATGGGCAACCTGGCTTGGTGAATACTGTGATGGATTCCTGCGTCTTGTAGTCAGGAGCAATGTAGTTGAGCATCGTATCTGCATCTGACACTTTAAACGGGTCGCCAGGCTCATTAGGTTCAATAAACATTTTTTCAATCACACCATTTTTCACTAACATGCTGTAACGCCAAGATCGCTGACCAAAGCCAAGTTCACTTTTATCAACCAGCATTCCCATACCCTCGGTAAACTCACCATTGCCGTCTGGAATGAAGGTAATGTTTTCCGCTTCTTGTTCTTGCTTCCAGGCGTTCATCACAAACGTGTCATTGACCGATACACATAAAATTTCATCCACGCCGTGCTCTTTAAATACTGGAAGCAGTTCGTTGTAGCGAGGCAAATGGCTTGAAGAACAAGTCGGAGTAAATGCGCCTGGTAAACTGAAGACGATGACGGTTTTATTTTTGAAAAGCTCATCCGTGGTGAGATTCACCCAATTGCCGTTTTGACGAGTTGGGAAAGTAACTTGTGGGATGTTTTGACCTTCTTTAGAGATAAACATTGTATTCCTTATAATTCTTTTTAGTTGTGAGCGTTTAGTTCGTGTCTGTTCTGCTTGATTAAGCTTATTATGATAAAAATCTTTTGATAGCTGTAATCGTTTAGTGTTATGGTTTCGATAGGTGTTAACTATCACTAAATAGAAGCGAATCGTGTGTTATGAATATTAGGGACTTTGAGTACCTCGTCGCGCTTGCAGAACATAAGCACTTCCGTAAAGCGGCAGAAGCATGTTTTGTCAGCCAGCCGACCCTTAGTGGACAAATTCGTAAGTTAGAAGACGAACTCGGAACAACGCTTTTGGAGCGCAGTAGCCGCCGTGTGCTGTTTACCGACTCTGGCTTGCAACTGGTGGATCAAGCTAAACGGATTTTAAGTGAAGTGAAAACGTTTAAGGACATGGCGAGCGGTCAAAATGGCGCAATGACCGGGCCGTTGCATATTGGTTTTATACCTACTGTCGGTCCTTACTTGTTACCTAAAATTCTTCCCGAGCTAAAAGTAGAATTTCCAGAGCTGGAGTTGTTCCTGCATGAAGCGCAAACTCAACAGCTGGTGCATCAACTGGAAGAAGGTAAATTGGACTGTCTGGTGTTAGCGTCAGTAGCAGAAACCGAACCTTTCAAAGAGATTGAAGTGTATAACGAGCCGTTAAGTGTTGCAGTGCCTTGCGATCATGAGTGGGCATCGCTGGATCAGATAGATATGATGTCACTTAAAGGGAAGACGGTATTGTCCCTCGGTGATGGCCACTGTTTAAGAGATCAGGCTTTAGGCTTCTGTTTTGCTGCAGGAGCAAAAGATGATGAACGATTCAAAGCTACCAGCTTAGAGACTTTACGCAATATGGTCGCCGCAGGTGGGGGAATCACATTACTACCTCAGCTATCACTGCCGCATGAGAAGCAGAAAGATGGTGTTAGTTACATTCCTGCGATAAATCCAACTCCAACACGTAAGATTGTGTTGGTATATCGTCCAGGCTCACCACTTCGTGCGCGTTTTGAAGCACTCGCGGCGAAGATCAAAGATATTCTGGCGAGTTACCCATCCTCTATTGCGGCGTAATTGCGCGAGTGGATTTTAGAAATAAAGCAGGGGAGCCAATGGCTCCCCTGCTTTATTTTGCAGTGTACACTTAGAACAGCTCTTCAGTTGTCCCACCACCGCTGGAATAAATACTGTCTTCGAGCAAGCTACCTGAATACTCCGTTGGCTCTGTGCCTTTCTCAAAGAATTCCATCATGGAACTACCGTCTACGTTGTCGGTCAGCATGCCGCTGCTACGATCAATACGCACTTGTACAATGTTATCGGGAACCTGTTTACTCTGCTCTGGCGTGTTTTCAAGCGCCACTCGCATAAAGTCGATCCAAGCTGGCTCGGCTGTTTTACCGCCAGCCTCTGCACCCGATACTTGGCCTTGACCGAGGTTACTGTTTACCGTAGCACGGCCAAGCGCTCTTGAGTGGTCGTCAAAGCCAACCCAGGCGACAGCCACGACCCCTGGTCCGTAACCATTATACCAGGCGTCTTTGGAGTCATTTGTTGTCCCCGTTTTACCGCCAATGTCGCGACGTTTCAACGATTGAGCTCGCCAACCTGTACCATTCCAGCCAGTGCCTTCACGCCAGTCACCACCCCCCCAAATATTGCTGTACATCATTTCACGCATCAAGAACGCATTTTCTTGTGAAATAACTTGTGGAGCATATTGTGGTTCATCACTTTCTAGCGAGTTGTCTGTTACGAAACCTTCAATCTCGACATCTTGCTCACCAAATTCACTCGCAAAGCGATTCTCGGCGTATTGTTCGACGACTTGTGGGCAGTTTTGTTTACAAACGCTCTTAGGGTTCGCTTTAAACAGTACTTCGCCAAACGCATCTTCAATCCGATCGACATAGAAAGGTTCGACATAGTAACCGCCATTGGCAAACACTGAATAGCCTTGCGCGACTTTCATTGGCGTCAAACTGCCCGCACCAAGGGCGATGGTTTCTGAGCGAGGGACATCGTTAATATCGAAGCCAAAACGCGTTAGGTATTGACGAGTCTCATCCAGCCCCACTTCACGTAAAGTACGAACTGCCATTACGTTCTTTGATTGAGCCAAACCGATACGAAGGCGAGTTGGACCGCCGTAAGTTGGAGGTGAGTTCTTTGGTCGCCATGCTGAGCCTGAGCCAGCGTCCCATTTGTTGATTGGTGCATCGTTGACGAGAGTCGCTAGCGTCAGCCCTTTATCGATAGCAGCAGAATAAATGAAAGGCTTGATACTTGAACCAACCTGACGCACTGACATGGTCGCACGGTTAAACTTACTGTGAATAAAGTTAAAGCCGCCTACCATTGACAGGATTGCACCATTTTCAGGGTTCATTGCGACAAACGCGGTATTGGCATTTGGAACCTGACTCAGTTTCCAGTTGTTTACTTTACTACCTTCGCCATCGTCAGGGCTAACCTCACGCACCCAAACTTGTTGACCTTCAGCGAGGATATCCTGCGCCGATTTGGGTGCTGAACCTTGACGCTTGTCAGTCAGGTATTTACGTGCCCAGTTCATTCCTGACCAAGGGATGGTTTGTTCCTGGTGGTTTTTCACCCATACCTGAGCCGTTTTCCCTGCTACTTTGGTTACAACTGCTGGGGAAAGGTCACCATAGGTTGGCTGTTTCTTAAGGTGTTGTTCAATTTGCTCGGTATCCCAAGCACTTTCGCCGCTTTGCCAAAGCGTTTTTTCAGCACCACGATAACCATGGCGTTCGTCGTAGGCGAGCAAGTTGTTTACAGCAGCGGTATTCGCGGCATCCTGAAGTTTTGAGTCCACCGTCATGTAGATATTCATACCAGACGTGTAGGCTTTTTCTTCACCGAACTCTTTCACTGCCCAAGCACGTGCTAACTCGGCAACATAAGGGGCTGATAGTTCGATCTCTGCGCTGTGGTAGCGCGCGACTATAAGCTCATTACGTGCCTCATCGTACTGCTCTTGAGTAATGTAATTCTCATCGAGCATACGCATTAACACGACATTACGGCGATTGGTTGCTCGCTCCAGTGAGTAAATTGGGTTCATGGTTGATGGTGCTTTTGGCATACCAGCTAACGTTGCGATTTCACTGAGAGTCAGTTCGTTGAGGCTTTTACCAAAGTAAACCTGCGCAGCGGCACCAAAACCATACGAGCGGTAACCAAGGAAGATCTTGTTGACGTAAAGTTCCATGATCTCTTGCTTACTCAGCAGTTGCTCAATGTGGATAGCGATGAAAATCTCTTTAATTTTACGCATCAGCTTCTTCTCGTTTGATAAGAAGAAATTACGTGCCAGCTGCTGCGTAATGGTACTCGCCCCTTGTTTTGCCGAACCAGAAAGCGCAACCACTAAAGCTGCACGCGTGATACCGATTGGATCGATACCTGGATGCTCGTAGAAACGGCTGTCTTCTGTTGCGATTAATGCATGAATCAAGTCTTGAGGAATTTCATCATAAGTGACAGGAATGCGACGCTTTTCACCGAACTGTGCGATCAGCTTTCCGTCTTGACTGAACACCTTCATAGGTGTTTGTAATTCAACGTCTTTTAGAGTTGCAACCTCTGGTAATTCAGGCTTTACGTATTGATAGAAGCCAAAAATAGTAGTGACTCCAAGAATTATGCAAATCAATGTTAATAAAAATAAACGCTTTATGAACTTCACCGGAGAATCCCTGATTGGTTGAGGCTGTGTAACGGCAAACCCTTGTACTCTTAGGTCAAAAATTTAGCACATAGAGATATTAACTCTTATTTGGGTGTTAATAACAACCTTTGCGCGAAGAAATTTCGGAGCGAGAGTAGAAGATGGATAAGCGAATCGTTACAGGCATCGATATAGGCCATAACAGCCTCAAAGCCGTCGTACTTAAACCCAATGGCGATCAATTCGCCTTACTGGGTTACAAAGAAATATTACTTAAGGAAGGTATTGTCGCTGAAAATAACACCATAAATCATCAAGAAATTGTAAATACCCTTAAACAGTTAAAAAAACAGCTGCCATTTGGCGCGAAAAAAGTAGCAATTTCAGTCCCTGATAATGCGGTTATCAGCAAAAAACTACACATTGAACAAAATACCGAAGAGAGCGAAATAGAGTTTGCGGTAGTGCAGGCTTTTTCTCATCAATCTCCTTTCCCAGTGGACGAGCTGAGCCTAGATTTTGTCCGCCTTGGTACCGAAGAAAGTTTACGAGGGCCTCATCACTACCAAGTATTTGCAACGCGTAAAGATGTCGTAGAAAGCCGGGTTGAGGCAATACACAAGTCTGGCCTTAAACCTGTCCTGATTGATGTTCATTCACAAAGCCTCGGACAGATATGGAAACTGGCGGCAGAGCGCTTCCCGGACAAAAGCAAGTACGGTTTACTCGATGTAGGTTGTCAGTCGAGTTCATTCACCATGTTCACCGAGCAAGGTGAGCTGTTCCATAAAGAGTTTGCCGGTGGAACGGGTTCTATTCAGGCTTCGACTACGGAAAACCCTCTTGCCGAAGAACAAGCAAAAACGAATCAGTTCAACCGTCAGGTGGTCGATCGCGTAAAACGCCAGATACAGCTTTATACATCCATTAACGGCTCACAAAACATTAAAGGTCTTTGGTTATCCGGCGAAGGGTCAACAACGCCAATGTTGGCTGAAGAGCTTTCACATCAATTAGCGCTTGAATGCGAGCTACTGAACCCGTTGGGCTTATTTGAAATGAACGTTGCCATACGCAAGCGCCGAGCGGCGGACTGGCCGCATTTTTCAACCGCCGCGGGTTTGGCAGTACGAGGTATTCAATGGTTAGGAGGTGATTGTGCTATATCGAATTAACCTATTGCCCTGGCGGGAAAACCAAAGGGAAGAACATCGTCGTCGTTTTGTTGGACTGATCATTTTAGGGGTGTTTTTTGCTGTTGGTATTCAATGGGGGATCGGCAAGTTTTATGCGTTCCAGCAAGACCAGCAGCAAGGCCGACTCGATTACCTCACTCAGTATATTGCAGAGCTTGAGCAACGTATTGAAGCAATGAAAATTGCAGAGCAAGAGCACAGCAAAATATTAGCGCGTTTGAAGGTGGTTGAAGGCTTGCAAAATGGTCGCAATAAAACCACCGAATTCATGAACCTGATGTCTGCTGTTATGCCCGAAGGCGTGTACGTCGATAAGATCAAAATGAATGATCTGGAAATAGAAATAGCGGGCATTTCTGACAGCACGCCTCGCTTGGCAACCATGCTCGATAACATGGAGCGTTCTGCAAAACTATTGGACGTTGAAATGCACTCCATTGTTCATGGCAAAGAGCGTTTCGGTAAAGAATTTCAGACCTTCAAAGTGTCTTTCATGTTTAAAGCGGTAGAGCAGGAAGAGGGCGGTCAGCATGGTTAATTGGCAAGATCTGGAAATGGATGAGATTGCTGAGTGGCCGCTAATTCCTCAGTTGATAGCCATTATTCTGTTCATTCTTCTACTCCAAGGCGCTGGTTATTGGTTTTACCTGATGCCCAAGCAAGAACGATTAAACGACCTCATTCAGCAGGAAGAAACACTCAAAGTTGCGTTACGAATTAAAGCCAACAAAGTTGCCGCATTACCTCAGCTGCAATCTCAGTTGGATGAGCTAAGCACGCGTTACGAATTGCTGTTGCGCCAATTGCCTGCTCAGAAAGAGTTAGCCACTATGCTGGCGTCCGTCAATGAGCTCGGGATAGACAACAAACTGACTTTCACCCGCATTGACTGGGGAGAAAAGCAGTCAGATCACTTCTTATATCGACTGCCACTAAATATCGAGTTAACCGGTGATTTTCATGACATCGGTCGCTTCTCACAAGCTATTGCGACCTTGCCGCGCATCATTACTTTTCAAGATGTGGCTTGGCAGCGCGTTAGCCAGGAAAGTGAAACGCTGCATTTCCGCGTAAGAGCGAACACCTATCAGTTCAAACCAGAGGACAAGGTAGATGAGAAATAACCCCTTGTTGATGGTTCTGATGGGCGCGTTGCTGGTGGGATGTCAGGCAAATGATGAGTCGTTAACGGACTTTATTCGTGATGTGGAAAACCAGGCAAGACGGGATGTTGAGAAGCTCAAACCAGCGGACAAGTACGTCGCAGTTGTCTACGAGCCGCAAATCATGAGAGCGCCTTTTGTATTACCCCAAGAAGCAACGATAGCGACTCAACCTATCGCGAGAAAGGATTGTTGGCAGCCGCGCTCCAGAGCACGTTCAGGCAAGTTAGAAAAATTCCCATTAAGCCAGCTACGTCTGAAGGGTGTAATAGGGATCGGTAGCAGCGTCACCGGGCTTGTACAGGGACCAAACGGAACGGTTTATAAAGTCGCTCCCGGCCACTACCTCGGACGTAACAACGGTAAGGTTAACCAAATTACCCATTCCTATTTGTTGATCGACGAAACACTGCCTGATGGTTTGGGGTGCTGGCAGAAACGTAAAGTGAAGCTGGCTTTGAGGTAGATAACTGCAACTATTTTGATATTGAGTGATGATGATGAGACAAGGACTTACACGTACACCAAGGGTACTCACAGGGCTCTTATCCTTTTGGTTAGTTATACTTTTCGCCCCTTTTGCTTTAGCTGAAGGTGGAAGCTCTAATACGTTAAAGAGCATCGACTTTCGAACCAATAAGGACAAAGACGCGGTGATTGCGGTGGAGTTGTCTTCACCGTCGGCGATTGTCGATATTAAGCGTGTTCAGGAAGGGCTCAGCATCGACTTGCTTAATACGTCAGTGAAAGATGATCAGCTATACCTCATTGACGTAAAAGACTTTTCAACCGTGGTGGACAGTGTGGAAGTCTTTCGGGACATTTCGACGACCCGTTTAGTCGCGCATATCAGTGATGACTACACTCACGATTACCGTTTGGCTGGACGCTATCTGGAAATCACGGTCAGTAAACTCAAACCTGATGAAAAAGTACTGGATAAGAGCATTTTAGAGAAAGAAGGTAAACGGATATCGATTAATTTCCAGGATATTCCGGTACGAAACGTCTTACAGCTCATTGCTGACTATAACAAGTTCAACCTGGTGGTATCAGACTCCGTTGAAGGCAATTTGACACTGCGCCTTGATGGTGTGCCATGGCAGCAGGTTTTGGACATTATTCTGCAGGTAAAAGGGTTAGATAAGCGTGTCGATGGTAATGTCATTCTTGTTGCGCCGACGGATGAACTTGACCTTCGAGAGAAACAGCAATTAGAAAAGCAGCAACTTGAAGAAGAAATGGGTGAGCTGTCGTCTGAAATCATTAAAGTGAACTTTGCTAAAGCGTCCGATATTGCTGAGATGATTAATGGTGAAGGCAATATCAGTATGCTCTCTGAGCGGGGTAGCATGACCATTGATGAGCGCACTAACTCACTGTTGATCAGAGAGCTACCGGAGAATATCTCGGTCATACGAGACATCGTCGAATCACTTGATATTCCGGTTAAGCAGGTTCAGATCGAAGCGAGGATTGTCACCGTCAGCGAAGGTAATATGGATGAGCTAGGTGTTCGTTGGGGGTTCTCTTCTATCAACGGCAATAATACGGTTGGTGGCTCGATTGAAAATAATCTGGCAACCATTGGTCTTTATGAAGGTGATGGAGAAGGCGGTAGCGTGGGAATTGATGATTTTCTTAACGTTAATCTCGCCGCTACTAACCCAAGCGCAACCAGTCTTGCGTTTCAGGTCGCTAAGCTGGGTTCTGACACTTTACTCGACCTGGAGCTGTCAGCTCTACAGCAGGAATCGAAAGCAGAGATCATCTCAAGCCCTCGTTTAATCACGACTAATAAAAAACCTGCCTATATAGAACAAGGCACAGAAATACCGTACTTAGAATCATCCTCGAGTGGTGCCACAACCATCACGTTCAAAAAAGCGGTGTTAAGTTTAAAAGTGACACCACAAATAACACCGGACAACCGTTTAGTGCTGGATTTAAGTGTCACTCAGGACCGGCCTGGGCAAGTGGTTAAAACGGGTACGGGCGAAGCGGTTACAATAGACACTCAGAGAATAGGTACTCAAGTCTTAGTCAACAATGGAGAGACGGTGGTACTTGGCGGCATTTTCCAACACAGTATTACCAACTCAGTGGATAAAGTGCCATTACTCGGCGATCTGCCGCTATTAGGTGCACTTTTCCGCAGAAGTTACGAAAAAGTTGGCAAAAGTGAACTGTTGATTTTTGTTACACCAAAGGTTGTTATTCAATAGCCATAAGTGAGCAAAAAGAAGATTAGATCAAAAATAAAGTTGCATTAGTGGCACCATGCTTGGATAATTTCGGGTCTTATCACGAATTATCTGTGAGGAATTGGTGCCACGAGCCTTGTAGAACAGCGGCTTAGCTGTGTTTTCTTGTGGCGATCTTATTGAATCAATGTTGTAAATTACTGCTAAACATGGCTGAGAAACGTAATATTTTCCTTGTTGGTCCTATGGGTGCCGGCAAAAGTACAATTGGTAGACACCTAGCACAGCAACTGCATATGGAGTTTGTAGACTCCGATACAGTGATCGAAGAACGCACTGGTGCAGACATCTCTTGGGTTTTTGATGTAGAAGGTGAAGAAGGCTTCCGTAAGCGTGAAGAATCGGTGCTTGAAGACCTGACGCAAGAGCAAGGCATCGTGCTGGCAACTGGTGGTGGCTCTGTAAAGAGCAAAGAAAACCGCAATCGCCTTTCTGCACGTGGTGTTGTTGTTTACCTAGAAACGACGATTGAAAAGCAACTTGCGCGTACTAATCGTGACAAGAAGCGTCCACTACTTCAAACGGATAGTCCCCGTGAAGTATTGGAGCAATTAGCTAAAGAACGTAATCCTCTATACGAAGAAGTAGCGGATTACACTGTTCGCACTGACGATCAGAGTGCAAAAGTGGTAGCCAACCAGATCGTAAAAATGCTAGAAGAGAGATAAGTATTTATCTTTTTTAATATTGGAGCACACCGATGGAACGGATTACGGTCAATCTAGCTGAGCGTAGCTACCCAATCTCTATAGGCGCCGGGTTGTTTGAGGACCCGGCGTACCTTTCTCAAGTTCTCTCAAACAAAAATGCAAAGCAAAAAGTGGTCGTGATCAGTAATGTCACGGTAGCCCCTTTGTATGCAGATAAAATTCTTAATCAACTAGAACAGCTTGGATGCAGCGCATCGTTGCTAGAACTGCCTGACGGCGAGAAGTACAAAAACCTGGATGTGTTTAATCAGGTAATGAACTTTCTGTTAGAAGGAAGCTATGCGCGTGATGTGGTTATTATCGCACTCGGTGGCGGTGTTATCGGTGATTTGGTTGGTTTTGCTTCTGCGTGTTACCAGCGTGGCGTGGATTTTATTCAGATTCCAACTACTTTGTTGTCTCAAGTGGATTCCTCGGTCGGTGGCAAAACCGCAGTCAATCACCCTCTGGGGAAAAACATGATTGGTGCGTTTTACCAACCAAAAGCGGTCATCATTGACACCAATTGCTTGTCCACGTTGCCTGAGCGTGAATTCGCGGCGGGTATGGCTGAAGTCATTAAATACGGCATCATTTATGACGCTGAATTCTTTGCTTGGCTGGAAGAAAACCTAGAACGTCTGTACGCGTTGGATGAAGAAGCACTAACTTACGCTATTGCTCGTTGTTGCCAAATTAAAGCGGAAGTGGTGGCTCAGGATGAAAAAGAGTCTGGCATTCGCGCGTTACTAAACTTAGGCCACACCTTCGGTCATGCGATTGAAGCTGAGCTTGGATATGGCAATTGGTTGCATGGTGAGGCTGTGTCATCCGGTACAGTAATGGCCGCCAAAACTTCCCTATTGCGTGGCCTCATTTCTGAGGAGCAGTTTGAACGTATTGTTGCGATTCTACGCCGCGCTAAGCTGCCCGTGCACACCCCAGAGAGCATGAGCTTTGATGACTTCATCAAACATATGATGCGCGACAAGAAAGTCCTTTCTGGTCAACTAAGGTTAGTTTTACCAACGGGCATTGGAACTGCGGACGTCATCGCTGACACGACTCAAGAAGTGCTGGAGCAAGCAATCGAGTTTGGTCGGAATATTTAACCTTGTAATGGCGCCTTTGGGCGTCATTCTTTTATGGATGTCAGGTTATTAAATGAGTGCTGCTCACGGTCTGGAATTAGACTCTCAAACTGAGCTTTTAGAGCGATTGAGGTTGTTAACCCACTTTGGTTCCAATCTAATTGTGATAAATGGCGATATTGGCTTTGGCAAATCCTGGTTGGCACAGCGATATCTTGAAGTGGGTGCCAGTAACAAAAACCAATGTTTGTTACTTTGTCATAGAAATCAAGATGATCTCCAGCATCGCATTCTCATATTGAGTCAACTACTATCAGAGTCGGTATTCAACCAAAAGGAGCCTTTGGTTGATACTCTGGAACGGGTATTGGGTGATGAGCGTTGTGATGTCGTCATTGTGGTTGATGATGCACAGTTGATGAGCGCTACCCTGATTTCAGAGTTATGGACACTTGTGTTGCAAGCACAGGAAAAGCCGAATTGGGTAATCAATGTCTTACTGTTCACGTTACCAGGTCAGTTAGAGGGTGTATTGTCGCGTATTAGTTACGGGCTGGAGATAAAACCTGTTGAGTTAGATATCGATATGCTGTCGGAAGTAGAAGCTCGTCGATTTTTCGAGTTTTTAGTTGCACGATATGTTGATGAACAAGCAGAAAAACGTGTTCGGGATGCATTTAAGAGAGTGGCTCCGATCCCGGGTGACATCATGGCATTAGGAGAGATGAAAGTGGAAAAAAGGATAATTATCCGCTCAATTGTCGCAAGCCCATTCAAAATTACCTTGGTAATCTTGTTGTTGCTATTACTCGTCGCTGGTGGTTATTGGTGGATGTTCAGCCAGCCGAGTCCAGATGATAGAGCGCAACAATTGACCGGAAACATTGAACAAACGGCGATTCCGACCCTATCAGAGACGGAAAGTGGCAGATTGATTACCGTGACGGGTGACTCTGCCAGTTCAGATTCTTATATTGCCAGCGATGACTCGGATTCGCTACCACCAAAGGTAACCGAAGAGGTGGCCAGTGTTGGTATCGATGACAAGCAGCAACGAGTCGTGATTGAATCCGATGTTGTCGATGCTTTGCTCGAAGGTAAAAATACAAAACAAGCGATTAGCGATAACAGTGAGGTCAAGGATGAAGAGCCTTCAACTTCGACTCAAGGTGAAACGAGCAGCTCCTTAATTAAAGTTGTAAAACCGGAGGACTCCTCCCAAGCTGCCAGCTCGGAATCACAAGCCACAGTGACTAAGCCCGCTGTTAAGTTTTCATTTGCTTATGAAGAGCTAAAAGCACTGTCTCCTCGCGCCTATACCTTGCAACTTGCTGCGATGACCTCGATGGAAGATGTACAGGCATTCCTTGATGAGTATCAGCTGAATAACAAAGTGCGCATTTATCCAACGGTTCGTAATGAAACGGAATGGTTTATCATCACTTATCGGGATTATCAGACGATTCAACAGGCTCGAGATGCCGTTGAAGCACTGCCAAACTCACTTAAGTCACTCAACCCATGGGCAAAATCGTTAGGCCAGGTACAGCGCGAAATCGAACGTGTGAAATAAACCTGAGCTTCGCTGAAAAATATGTTACATTCCGCAACCTTAATTTTGGGTCGATAGATAGAGCAGTAGATGAAAAAGCAACGAGCCTTTCTAAAGTGGGCTGGAGGAAAGTACGGACTGGTTGAAGACATCCAACGTCATTTACCACCGGCTCGAAAGCTAGTTGAACCTTTTGTTGGCGCTGGTTCTGTTTTTTTGAATACAGATTACGATCAGTATTTACTGGCTGATATCAACCCGGATTTGATTAACCTTTATAACCTGATTAAAGCGCGTCCTGAGGAGTATATTTCTGAAGCGAAGCGTTGGTTTGTGGCAGAAAACAACCGCAAAGAAGCCTACTTGAGTATTCGCGCTGAGTTCAATAAGACTGATGACGTGATGTATCGCTCACTTGCTTTTCTTTACATGAACCGTTTTGGTTTTAATGGCTTGTGCCGTTACAACAAAAAAGGCGGTTTCAATGTCCCGTTTGGGTCATACAAGAAGCCGTATTTCCCTGAAGCTGAACTGGAATTCTTTGCAGAAAAAGCCAAGAAAGCCACGTTTGTTTGTGAAGGCTATCCCGAGACGTTTCGTCGTGCGCGCAAAGGCAGCGTGGTTTACTGCGATCCACCGTATGCGCCGCTTTCAAATACCGCAAACTTCACCTCTTATGCAGGAAATGGTTTTACGCTCGATGATCAGGCTGCACTGGCCGATATCGCGGAAAGAACCGCCACGGAACGCGGTATTCCGGTACTGATTTCAAACCACGATACAACATTAACGCGTCGTTTATACCACGGAGCGGATTTGAGTGTGGTAAAAGTGAAGCGCACCATCAGCCGTAATGGCAGTGGTCGAAATAAAGTCGATGAACTGCTGGCACTTTTTAATACCCCTGATTCAGACAGCTCTGCTTCATAGTTCTCACACTATTTGTTCTAAATAGTGGATCTCCCCACTGGCTTCGGTAGAATTGCGCGCAAATTGGTTTGCTCGTCATTACTGAGGTCAGGTATGAAAGATTTTCTTATTGCTCCATCCATTTTATCCGCAGATTTCGCTCGTCTAGGTGAAGATGTAGAAAAAGTTCTCGCAGCGGGTGCAGATGTGGTGCATTTCGATGTTATGGATAACCACTATGTGCCAAACCTGACTTTTGGCGCACCTGTGTGTAAAGCGCTACGTGATTACGGCATCACTGCACCAATCGATGTCCACCTAATGGTTAAGCCTGTTGACCGCATTATTCCTGACTTCGCAAAAGCTGGTGCATCGATGATCACCTTCCACGTTGAAGCGTCTGAGCACGTGGACCGTACTCTGCAGCTGATCAAAGAGCACGGTTGCAAAGCGGGTGTAGTACTAAACCCGGCAACGCCGTTAGCGAGCCTTGAGTTCATTATGGATAAAGTAGATATGATTCTGCTGATGTCGGTAAACCCAGGTTTTGGTGGACAGTCTTTCATTCCTCATACTATGGATAAGCTACGCGCGGTACGTAAGATGATCGACGAGTCAGGCCGTGACATTCGCCTGGAAATCGACGGTGGCGTTAAAGTGGACAACATCCGTGAAATTGCTGAAGCGGGCGCAGATATGTTTGTTGCTGGGTCAGCGATTTTTGGTCAGCCAGATTACAAAGCAGTGATCGACCAAATGCGTGAAGAGCTATCTCAGGTAAGATAAGCGTTTTAACCTGCTGATTTGCAAGGCTGTCCAGTGAGTGACAGCCTTTGTTGTTTCTGGTTTTAGCGAAAAGAAAATATCCACCGCGCTGAGCAAATAATCACTTGCCTAATTTGCGCCCTTTCTGTACTATTCGTGCTCCTTAAACTCAGTCAATTATCTTTAGTTCCTTGCTTCCTCTGGACGACTGAGCCAATTGTGGAAGCTGAATAATCCGTAAGGAGCAACCCATGCGTCATTACGAAATCGTATTCATGGTGCACCCAGATCAAAGCGAGCAAGTTGCTGGCATGATCGAGCGTTACACTGGTTCTATCACTGAAGCTGGCGGTACTATCCACCGTCTAGAAGACTGGGGTCGTCGTCAACTGGCTTACCCAATCAACAAGCTTCACAAAGCTCACTACGTTCTAATGAACGTTGAAGCTGACCAAGCTGTAATTGATGAGCTAGAAACTGCTTTCCGTTTCAACGATGCAGTTCTACGTAACATGATCATGCGTACTAAAGCAGCGATCACTGAGCAATCTATCATGCTTAAGCAAAAAGAAGAGCGTGCTCCACGTCGTGAAGAGCGTTCTGAAGCTAAGCCTGAAGCTAAGTCAGAAGCTGCTGAGTAAGATTTGTTATGACCAATCGAATGGAGCTGAGCGGCACTATTGCCAAACCGCCCATTCGTAGTAAAAGCCCTGGTGGGATTGAACACTGTCGGTTTTGGCTAGAGCATCGCTCTACTGTTATCGAAGCTGATTTGCCGAGACAAGTTTATTGTCGTATGCCGGTTGTGGTCAGCGGGCTTGGGTCACAAACAATAACTCAGAATTTAGTACAAGGTAGTAACATTAAGGTAAGTGGCTTCGTTACTTATCAAACCGGCCGAAATGGCGTAGGAAAATTAGTGTTACATGCCGACAATATTACTCAAATTTAAGATCAGGAGATAGCCCATGGCTCGTTTCTTCCGTCGTCGTAAATTCTGCCGTTTCACTGCAGAAGGCGTACAAGAGATTGATTACAAAGACGTAGCAACTCTTAAAAACTACATCACTGAAGCTGGTAAAATCGTACCTAGCCGTATCACTGGTACAAGCGCTAAGTACCAGCGTCAACTAGCTCGTGCTATCAAGCGTTCACGCTACCTAGCTCTACTACCGTACACTGACAAGCATCAGTAATCGGTTCCGTTTATTAAGAAAGAGGATTAAGCAATGCAAGTTATTCTACTTGATAAAATCGGTAACCTAGGTGGTCTTGGCGATACAGTTAACGTTAAATCTGGTTACGCTCGTAACTTCCTTATCCCTCAGGGTAAAGCAGTTATGGCTACTAAAGGCAACGTTGAAATGTTCGAAGCACGTCGTGCTGAACTAGAAGCTAAAGTTGCTGAGCAACTAACTGCTGCTGAAGCTCGCGCTGAGAAAATTAACGCTCTAGAAGCAGTTGTTATCGCTTCTAAAGCTGGTGACGAAGGCAAACTATTCGGTTCTATCGGTACTCGTGACATCGCTGACGCTATCACAGCGGCTGGCGTTGAAGTTGTTAAGAGCGAAGTTCGCCTTCCTGAAGGTGCTCTACGTACAACTGGTGAGTTCGAG
This sequence comes from Vibrio sp. STUT-A11, assembly GCF_026000435.1. Lineage (NCBI taxonomy): Bacteria > Pseudomonadati > Pseudomonadota > Gammaproteobacteria > Vibrionales > Vibrionaceae > Vibrio > Vibrio sp. STUT-A11. Next base: position 336,087 of record NZ_AP026763.1, read on the forward strand.
ATCAGCGTTCAACTTCACTCTGAAGTTTTCGCAACTGTGAACCTACAAGTTGTTGCTGCTGACTAATTCAGTATCAAGACTAAATAATAAAAAGCACCTCTTCGGAGGTGCTTTTTTATGTCTGATGACTGGGCATGAACGGTAAATTAGTATTTAAAATACGAACAGCAAATTTACCGAGAAAATACTATCCGCTTTACTTAACCCCTCTGGCACTCTGTCGTGGTATTGACGCGAGTGAGTCAGTTTTAACGCAATGTCTTCAGTGATCGCATTGGTGGCACTGAGCTCGCTATCCAAGCTGGTATTGCTGCTACCTGTTACTAATGTCAGGTCCGCTGCGAAACTAAGGTTGTCCAACGCATGCCAAGTTGTGTTCAGGTTGCCACGAAAGATCCCTTCACGGACGATATCCGGAAAGACAATATCATCGTCATCTATTTCATCCAGATTAGGCTCTTGGTAGCGATAACCAGGACCCACCTCGACTTCTAATACGAGATCGTCCGTATAAGCGAACTGGTAACCCAGACCACCTGAAAGGGTATAATCTTTAAAGTACGCGCTATAGCGTGAATCCACGCCTTTAAAACTGCCGTACAAATAGGTTTTCGGGCCTAATTTATAGTCGCTCTGCACTGAATAAGTGGAAGAGCGTTTATCTTCTTCACCATCTTTATACAGGTTGTAGTATTTCCACTCCCCGTACGAACGATGTCGACCAGATATGTATTCAGCACTCAAACGAGCATTCAGGGAACGAGAGTCCGTGTTACCTGTGTGAGCTTGATACCCAAATTCCACTTCTGTTTGCAGTGGATCGGGCAGATCAATATTTTGCTCTGGTTGTACTGATTCATCAGCGTACGATGCTCCCATGCACAGTAGGCTAACGCTTAGTAACCAGTATCGGGACACATAAACCTCGAACGTAATAAAAAGGAGGGGCATGATACTGATACAGATGCTCGCTTCGGTCAATGGTAGGTTAAATTTTATTAGACCTGATTGGGATAACAAATGCTGGTAAAGGTCGTTATTACAGTGTTTATGCCGCTAAAATATCTGAGAAAGTAGGAGGTTATCGTACAATACTAACACCCTAACAGGTCTGATTATAAAAACGCCGATTGGTCGTATGCGCTCTGATTCTTAACAAGTAATTTTCGCTTCAAGGGAGCATCTCTGTTGGGTTAAGGTTATAATCTTGGGTCATTAGTAGTTATCGAGCAAAATCATGGCGGAAAACAGAAATCGCAAACCTTCAGACAGTCAGGTTGACGCAATCAAAGTGCCACCTCACTCACTAGAAGCAGAGCAATCAGTGATTGGTGGTCTCTTACTGGACAATGAACGTTGGGATACCGTTGCCGAGCGCGTTGTCAGCAGTGATTTCTATAGCCGTCCACATCGCCTTATTTTTGAAGGCGTGAAAACCATTCTTGAAGGCGGCAAACCACTCGATCTTATCACCTTGTCCGAGTATCTAGAACGTCACGAGCAATTAGATGATGTAGGTGGTTTTGCTTATTTAGCCGACTTAGCGAAAAACACACCGAGCGCAGCTAACATCAATGCGTATGCTGATATCGTTGCAGAACGCGCGATCGTTCGCGGCTTGATTGGTGTCGCTAACGATATCGCTGACGCAGGTTATGATCCGCAAGGCCGTAGTTCGGAAGATCTGATCGACTTAGCAGAAAGTAAAGTCTTCGCGATTGCAGAGTCTCGTACCAGTGAAAACGAAGGCCCGCAAAACGTCGACAACATCCTGGAAAAAACCCTCGAGCGTATTGAGCTGTTATATAAAACGCCACAGGATGGTGTGACAGGCGTCGACACTGGCTTTAACGATCTCAACAAGAAAACAGCAGGCCTGCAAGGCTCTGACTTGGTGATTGTCGCGGCGCGTCCATCGATGGGTAAAACCACCTTTGCGATGAACTTGTGTGAAAACGCTGCGATGCAGCAAGATAAACCCGTGTTGATTTTCTCGTTAGAGATGCCTGCCGAACAGTTGATGATGCGTATGCTGGCCTCCCTATCGCGGGTTGATCAAACCAAAATTCGTACTGGTCAGCTGGACGACGAAGACTGGGCACGTATTTCTTCTACCATGGGGATCCTGATGCAGAAGAAAAATATGTATATCGACGACAGTTCCGGTCTGACACCAACTGAAGTGCGATCTCGCGCTCGTCGTGTTGCGCGTGAACACGGTGGGTTGTCGATGATCATGGTCGACTACCTGCAGCTAATGCGAGTTCCTTCGTTAACGGATAACCGTACGCTGGAAATCGCCGAGATCTCTCGCTCTCTTAAAGCATTGGCTAAAGAGCTGAATGTACCTGTTGTGGCACTTTCGCAGCTAAACCGTTCTTTGGAGCAACGTGCCGATAAACGTCCGGTAAACTCGGACTTGCGTGAATCGGGCTCTATCGAGCAGGATGCCGACTTGATCATGTTTATTTACCGTGATGAGGTTTACCACCCAGATAGCGCATACAAAGGTACCGCTGAAATTATTATTGGTAAGCAGCGTAACGGTCCAATCGGTTCTGTACGTCTTACTTTCCAAGGCCAACACTCACGCTTTGACAATTATGCGGGTCCAGCATTCGACATTGATGATGAGTAATGCCATGAGCTACATGAAAGCCGCAAAGGCGTGTATTGATCTTTCTGCGTTGCAACACAATTTACGCCGAGTTAAAGCTCAAGCACCAGACAGCAAAGTGATGGCGGTGGTGAAAGCCAACGGTTATGGTCATGGTTTGCGTCACGTAGCAAAGCATACTGGTGAAGCCGACGCTTTTGGTGTCGCGCGTATTGAAGAAGCGCTACAACTGAGAGCTTGCGGCGTCGTGAAGCCGATTTTGTTGTTAGAAGGTTTTTATTCTTCGGGTGATTTACCTGTATTGGTGACCAATAACATCCAAACTGTCGTGCATTGTGAAGAGCAGCTGATTGCTCTTGAACAAACCGAGCTAGAAACACCAGTGGTGGTATGGCTCAAAATTGACAGCGGTATGCATCGACTGGGTGTACGCCCGGAGCAGTTTGATGAATTAGCTTCACGACTCAAAGCGTGTCCTAACGTGGCGAAACCGCTGCGTTACATGAGCCACTTTGGCTGTGCTGACGAGCTAGATAGTGAAATTACATCACAACAGATCGAACTGTTTAACTCATTGACGCAGGGCTGCCATGGCGAGCGTTCACTTGCGGCCTCGGCGGGGCTATTGGCGTGGCCACAAAGTCACCTCGATTGGGTTCGTCCGGGAATCATCATGTACGGCGTATCTCCGTTTGGGGATAAAACGGCACAAGATTTAGGTTACCAACCCGCAATGACCCTTAAGTCTCATCTGATCGCAGTGCGTGAAGTGAAAAAAGGTGAGAGTGTTGGTTACGGCAGTGCCTGGACGAGCGAGCGAGATACCAAAGTAGGTGTGATTGCGGTTGGTTATGGCGATGGCTACCCAAGAGGCGCGCCAAATGGTACACCTGTGTGGGTCAATGGGCGTAAAGTGCCTATCGCCGGTCGGGTCTCGATGGATATGCTGACCGTCGATCTTGGGCCGGGTGCGAAAGACAAAGTCAGTGATGAAGCGATTCTTTGGGGTAAAGAGCTACCCGTCGAGGAGGTGGCGAACCACATTGGCACCATAGCGTATGAGTTAGTGACCAAGCTAACGCCACGTGTCGAAATGGAATATTCAAAGTAACTTCCGGATAATACCAATTCAAGAATAGGGGCTAACCAATGCGTTAGCCCCTATTTTTTTATTCACCATTTATCGTAGCGATGATGCGACGGCTACCAGCAAAATCTCGGTGTTCACCTAAGTAAATGCCCTGCCATGTTCCTAATGCCAGGCGACCATCCTGAATTGGAATCGTCACACTGCTGCCAAGTAGTGATGCTTTAATATGGGCAGGCATGTCGTCATCTCCCTCATAAGTATGCTGGTAATAAGAGGCGCGCTCAGGAACATACTTATTGAAATGCGCTTCCATATCCATACGAACGGTGGGGTCAGCGTTCTCATTCAAGGTCAGACTCGCAGAGGTATGCTGAATAAAAAGGTGTAACAAACCTACTGAAAGAGTACTTATTTGCGGTAATTGTTGTTCAATTTCATCAGTAATCAGGTGAAAACCGCGACTTCTTGCTTTTAAATTGAGTGTTTTTTGCGTCCACATACGCGTTCCTTTGGACATTTCTAATTTGGCGTCTATTCTAATCCAATTAGAGCCTGTCATTACTTGATGATATTATTCTATACCTATGAATGAATTGTTCAAATTCAGGGCAGCTAACGTGACCTAACTCAATGTGAGGGTAAATGCTCTCGGTCATAATTGTTGCCTGAAAAAAAATTACAAAGACTTGTTTTGTGGCAAAACGCCCAAACATCTACATTTAAATTCTTTTTGCTAAATCGGGGATTCCGCAGTTTTCGCTAGACTGTAAGGAATGGAACCTACTGTAACATCGGGATAAAGACCATGTTGAAAAATATCAATCCAACGCAAACACAAGCTTGGAAAGCGTTAACAGCGCACTTCGAATCTGCACAAGATATGGATCTAAAAGAGCTGTTTGCTCAAGACGCGGATCGTTTTGACAAATACTCTGCACGTTTCGGCTCAGACATCCTTGTCGACTACTCAAAGAACCTCATCAACGAGGAAACTCTAAAGCACCTGTTCACTCTTGCTAAAGAGACTGAGCTGAAATCTGCAATCGAAGCGATGTTCAGTGGTGAAGCGATCAACCAAACAGAAGGTCGTGCTGTTCTTCACACTGCACTACGTAACCGCACTAACACACCAGTAATGGTTGATGGTGAAGACGTAATGCCAGCTGTGAACGCCGTTCTGGAAAAAATTAAGTCATTCACCGAACGTGTGATTGGCGGTGAATGGAAAGGTTACACTGGTAAAGCGATTACAGATATCGTAAACATCGGTATCGGTGGTTCTGACCTTGGTCCTTACATGGTGACGGAAGCACTGGCACCATACAAAAACCATCTAAACCTGCATTTCGTGTCTAACGTTGATGGTACGCACATCGTAGAAACACTGAAGAAAGTTGATCCTGAAACAACACTATTCCTGATCGCTTCTAAAACATTTACGACTCAAGAAACCATGACGAACGCGCATTCTGCTCGTGATTGGTTCCTGGAAACGGCTGGCGACCAAGCACACGTTGCTAAACACTTTGCTGCACTTTCTACTAACGCGACAGCGGTTTCTGAATTCGGCATCGATACAGACAACATGTTTGAGTTCTGGGACTGGGTTGGCGGTCGTTACTCACTATGGTCTGCAATCGGTCTTTCAATTGCGCTAGCGGTTGGCTTCGACAACTTCGTTGAGCTACTTGATGGCGCACACGAGATGGATAAGCACTTTGTCTCAACAGAACTGGAAAGCAACATACCAGTGATCCTTGCGCTTATCGGCATTTGGTACAACAACTTCCACGGCGCAGAGTCTGAAGCTATCCTACCTTACGATCAGTACATGCACCGTTTCGCAGCGTACTTCCAGCAAGGTAACATGGAATCAAACGGTAAATACGTTGATCGTGACGGTAATGCAGTGACTTACCAAACTGGCCCAATCATCTGGGGTGAACCAGGTACAAATGGTCAGCACGCGTTCTACCAGCTAATCCACCAAGGCACTAAGCTGATCCCATGTGACTTCATTGCACCATCAATCAGCCACAACCCTGCAAGCGACCATCATCAGAAGCTGATGTCGAACTTCTTTGCTCAAACAGAAGCGCTTGCGTTTGGTAAGTGTGTAGAGACAGTGAAAGAAGAGTTGGTACTTTCTGGTAAAAATGCAGAAGAAGTAGCGGCAATCGCACCTTTCAAAGTGTTTGAAGGTAACCGACCAACAAACTCAATTCTGGTTAAGCAGATCACGCCTCGAACGCTGGGTAACTTGATCGCAATGTACGAGCACAAGATCTTCGTTCAAGGCGTTATTTGGAATATCTTCAGCTTTGACCAGTGGGGTGTGGAGCTAGGTAAACAGCTAGCGAACCAAATCCTGCCAGAGCTGGCTGATGAGTCTCAAATCAGCTCACACGATAGCTCTACAAATGGTCTAATCAACGCATTCAAAGCTTTCAAAGCGTAATGCATGATTAGAATAAAAAAGGTCAGCAATTGAATTGCTGACCTTTTTTGTAAATCTTATATCGGTTGACTAGCAACCCATTGAGGTTCTATTCGAAACAAATTTCGATGAAAGCATTTCCCCATTGCGAGGCGAAAGGCATGATGATAATTGAACCTTCACACTTGTGACGAATAGTGTGACCTCGACCAGAGACCACAACTGGCGTTGCCATATCAAAATCAAATCCACTCTCAGCCAGAATTCGTTTTGCTCCGCCAGTCACCATGTTGGTGATCTCACCCACCATATCGGTCACTTCTTCATTGAGTCCGTTAGGGCGCTCACCAAGCATGTTTTGCATAATTTCCAGTGCTAACGCTTCATCAAAAGTAATTGACATTGAGCCACGAGTTTGAGGACCAACCATGCCGATCAAACCTGAAACATCTCCTCGTGCAATTTCATCTTTTTTGATTCGAGGCTTTTGAGGCTTCAGATCCAGAGAAGCCATAGTTTTTAGCACATTCATTAAGGAAGCTAAAAACGGGTTTACAAATTCAGCGCGCATATTGGTCTTCTATACTTATTCTTTCATTTCGGAAGCACAGGTCTGGCATTCACCATGTGTTTCAATAACTTGGTTGGTTAGTTTGAATCCATGCTTTTTAGCATTCTCGGCTAGCAAGGCGATCAAGCTCTCGTCTTCGAGTTCAACAACAGCACCACATTTATCACATATTAGTAATTGAAAAAAGTGCTGTTGGGTATTGAAAGAACAACAAGTTATAAAACTGTTGGTCGACTCCACCCGATGTATAAAGCCTTGTTCGAGAAGAAAGTCCAGAGCTCGATAAACCGTAGGGGGTTTAGCTTGTGGTTCACTTTCTTTTAGTTGCTCCAATAGCTCATACGCACTTGATGCACTGCGATTAGAACAGATCAGTTCAAACACACGTCGTCGCTGGGGAGTCAATCTTACTCCGCGCTCGGCGCAGATATTTTCAACTTGTTCAATGATTGTTGGGCTCAAACCTTTCACCATAACTATTGGAAGTGCTCTATTATAAATGGTTTCCATACAAAGTTCGTACAGAGATGTGTCATTTTACCTACTATCACTGCGAAAATCATGAATTAAAGCAAATCGCTCATCGCATAGTAGGGTACCTCATCACAGAATAGAGTGACCATACCGAAATTGTTTTTATTGGCCACTTTTTCTTTGCTCGTTGGACAATGCTCTCATCAGATGTGAAGTCGGTTTCGCTCCCAAGATCTTCTCGTTGAAACTGGCGCCTTGAGGTGAGTGAGTATACAATACCCGACTTATTTTTTGAGCGTACTGCTGCGCTCGACCTTGGTAATTTAAAAACGGGTGTTGAAATCATGACTCATTCTTGCAGGCTCTCTGTAGCGCCAATGTTGGATTGGACCGATCGTCATTGTCGCTACTTCCATCGCTTAATGACCAAAGAAACCCTGCTGTACACTGAAATGGTGACCACAGGCGCGATCATTCATGGAAAAGGAGATTTCCTGGCTTATAACGAAGAGGAGCATCCGTTAGCACTCCAATTGGGTGGCTCAAACCCGGAAGAGTTGGCTAAGTGCGCCAAGCTTGCTCAGGAGCGTGGTTATGACGAGATCAACCTCAACGTGGGTTGCCCATCTGATCGTGTGCAAAATGGTCGTTTTGGTGCGTGTCTAATGGCAGAACCTCAGTTGGTCGCAGACTGTGTAGCAGCAATGAAAGACGTTGTTGATGTACCTGTTACAGTAAAAACACGAATCGGTATTGATGATCAAGACTCTTACGAATTTCTGACCGATTTTGTTTCTCTTGTCGCTGAGAAGGGGGGATGTGAACAGTTCACTATTCACGCGCGCAAAGCTTGGTTAAGTGGACTTAGCCCGAAAGAAAACCGCGAGATCCCACCACTGGATTACCCACGTGCATACCAGTTGAAGAAAGACTTTTCTCATTTAACTATCGCTATAAATGGCGGGGTAAAATCGTTAGAAGAATCGAAAGAGCATCTACAACATCTTGATGGTGTGATGATTGGCCGCGAGGCTTACCAAAGCCCATACATATTGGCATCGGTCGATCAAGAGCTATTTGGTTCGAGTGCACCAGTGAAAAAGCGCAGCGAAATTGTGGAAGAGATGTACCCATACATTGAGGCGCAACTTGCAAAAGGCGCTTACCTTGGCCATATCACTCGTCATATGCTGGGTTTATTTCAAAGTATGCCAGGCGCGCGTCAGTGGCGTCGTCACATCAGTGAAAATGCACACAAGCCAGGATCTGGCCTAGAAGTGCTGCAAGATGCGTTAGCGAAGATTCCAAAAGAGCTGAATGTGTAAAATTCACCAGTGGTTGGTTAAAATTACCAATCAGAGAATGAGTAAGCCAGAGTGTAGAAATACCTCTGGCTTTTTTATTTTTATATATCAATGGATTATGTAAATTCATCCAAGTTGGCATGTTAACTGCTCTGTTATTTGAAAAATGTATGGAGAAGTAATTATGTTGGAACTGATCTTTCTTTTAGTCTTTGCGGCGACCCTATTAGTAACGGGCATCACAATGGTGACGGTATTCGCGGCAACAGGTATTGCTCTGGTTGTGATGTTTTTACTGGGGATGATTGGTGCTGTATTGAAGCTATTACCCTGGTTAATTGTCATCGCGCTCGGTATTTGGTTTTTCAAAAACGTGGTTGCGCAGCCCCGCTACAAGTAAGTGACTCGTTGAACTCATTGATTTAGTTGATGGAGGGGTATGAGAGTGTGGTATATTTCTACTCATACCCCAACTGTTGAATATCAGCTATCTCGGAGTACACACCACATGACAAATAAAGCGATCATCGCTTTAACAGCACTATCATTGGCAGCCACTTTTCCTGTTTTCGCTGAGTCTTCCGTCTACACCAAAGTTGGCGTAGACCTTTGGGCGGCAGATACAAAAGTTAACGAAGTCAGAAGAGATAACAGTACAACGGGCGTGCTCTATGTCGCCATTGAACATGACGTGAAATACGTTCCATACGCACGCTTGCGATATACCAGTATTGATGCTGATTACATGGGCTTTGATAAATTAGATCTGACACTTTACTACCAAGTGTTAGAGCATGATCTATTGCACTTTGATGCCGGGGTTACTTTCAGTAATTTAACTGATACGAAGTACATTGATGCTGGCACTTCTCCTCGTACTGAAGATTTTGATGATCTCATTTGGGCATGGTATGGCTACGCGGAAATAACCGTTCCAAATACCAACTTTGATGTGATTGGTGAAATGAACTTTGGTGACAGCAAAGGCATTAAAAGCACAGATCTAATGGCGGGAATTCAATACAAGCTGCCTTCACAAGAAAACCAATGGGCATTTCGCGGTGGCTATCGAGTAATAGACTTAGAATCGGAACAGTTTCTTTCCAGCTTAGGTAAAGAGTTTATTTTCGCTGATGGTTTTTACTTGAGCGCAGAATACACCTACTAAGCTGATTAACCGTACTTGCTTTAAAGCGCCGCCTTATAAGCGGCGTTTTTTTATACCTCTTCGTTATATGTAATCGAATTTTTCTGCCTATTTTCTTCAGTTAGACCATGCTTACCTAGGAACAATGTGAAAAGTTGGAGCAGGGATAGCGATGACAATTAATGAATTAAGACATCTATTTCGTGAAAACCAGCTTGTGGAAGCCATTATTGAACCGTCGATCCAAGAGGGTGGTTGGGTCGTCGAGTTCAGGCACACACGAGGTGGATTCGTGTTTCTGACAGACAATCATGGTGAAGAATGTCTTTATGAAGATTTGGATGCTGCATCAAAATCGGCGATGGCGGTAGGCTTTCAACAAGTCCGTATTGAAGACCGCTGAGCAAAAACTAAGCCGTTCTTACTTCCAAAAAGTTATAAAACATTCACTTCTATTCTTTCTTGTTATTAAGGAGAGTGGGTACTCTATCGTCACGCAATGAATAGGGATGTCGTGATAATGTCTTTTCAAAAGAATGAGTATTCACACAATAATAATGTGTCTGATGATAATAACGGGCAAGGGGGAGTTCCTCCAATCGCTAGCCCGCTGAATGACCAACAATTTAGCTCACTCCAAAACACTGTCTCCGGGTTGTCTACACAGCAACTTGCGTGGGTCAGTGGTTACTTCTGGGGTTTGGCTCAAAATCAACCAAGTGCAGCTGCGACACCAATTACGCAAGCTGCAGCCGCGGTATCAGCAAAACCAGCAGGTAAACTGAGTATTATTTTTGCTTCTCAAACCGGTAACGCCAAAGGTGTTGCTGAAGCTTTAGAGCAAGAAGCAAAAGCAGAAGGAATTGCCGTTGAGCTATTTGATGCCAGCGATTACAAAGGCAAAAACCTCGCTAAAGAAACGCATGTCATTTTCGTTGCGTCTACTAATGGTGAAGGCGAAGCGCCAGATAATGCCATTGAGCTGCATGAGTTCTTGCAATCTAAGAAAGCGCCAAAACTGCCTAACCTTCAGTATGGTGTTATTGCACTTGGCGATTCTAGCTATGAATTCTTCTGTCAAACAGGTAAAGACTTCGATACGTACCTATCAAAATTGGGTGCCAAGCCTTTTATCGATCGTATCGACTGTGATGTTGACTACGAAGCACCTGCTGCCGAGTGGCGTAAGAATGCACTGGAGAAAGTGAAAGAAACACTTTCATCGGGTAACGAAGCTGAAGTTGTGCAACTTCCTGTTGGACAAGCAGCGGCAACGCATTCGCAATACAACAAGCAGAACCCTTACACCGCGACACTGTTGACTAGCCAAAAGATCACTGGCCGTGACTCAGGTAAAGACGTTCGCCATATCGAAATCGATCTGGAAGATTCTGGTCTTACTTACCAACCTGGTGATGCGTTAGGTGTGTGGTATGAAAACAGTTCAGAACTTGCCAATGCAGTTCTTGGCAAAGTTGGCCTGTCAGGCGTTGAAACCGTAGAAGTCGATGGCGAGAGTCTGTCGATTCATAGCGCTTTGGTGAGCAAATTCGAAATCACGACGTCTAACCCTCAACTGGTCACCAAGTTTGCTGAGCTGTCTGGTAGCAAGAAGCTACAAAAGCTGGTTGAAGATAAAGACAAGCTACGCGAGTACTCTGCAAGCACGCAAATCGTTGATGTGCTGGCAGAGAAGAAAACTAAGCTAACGGCTGATGAACTGGTTGGTTTACTACGTCGTCTGACTCCTCGTCTTTACTCGATTGCTTCAAGCCAGGCTGAAGTGGATGAAGAAGTACACTTGACGGTTGGTTTGGTCGAGTACGATCACAACGAAGAGAAACGTTATGGTGGCGCTTCTGGCTTCTTGGCACAACGCTTAGAAGAAGGTGGTGAAGTTAAAGTGTTTATCGAACACAACAACAACTTCAAACTGCCTGAAGACGACAATACACCAATCATCATGGTAGGTCCGGGCACGGGTATTGCTCCATTCCGTAGCTTTATTCAAGAGCGTGAAAACCGTGATGCAGAAGGTAAAAACTGGTTGTTCTTTGGCGACCGCACATTCACTCAAGATTTCTTGTACCAAGTTGAATGGCAAAAATACCTTAAGTCAGGTGCACTAAGCCGTCTGGATGTAGCATTTAGCCGTGACCAGGTAGAAAAGGTTTATGTACAACACCGTATTCTAGAAAACGCTGAGCAAGTTTGGCAGTGGATTCAAGAAGGCGCTTACATCTATGTCTGTGGTGACGCCACTCGCATGGCAAAAGATGTTCATGACGCACTTGTCATTGTCGCTGAGCAAGAAGGTAAACTGGCTCGCGATGAAGCAGAACAATTTATTAATGACTTACGTAAAGCGAAACGTTATCAGAGGGATGTGTACTAATGACTTTTTCGACTGAGAATAATAAGCAGGTTGTATTAGGCGAAGAGCTAGGGCCACTATCTGATAACGAGCGCCTGAAAAGAGAAAGCAACTTATTACGTGGCACCATTGAGCAAGACCTACAGGATCGTATTACTGGCGGCTTTACCGCAGACAACTTCCAGTTAATTCGTTTCCACGGCATGTATCAGCAAGATGATCGCGATATCCGTAACGAGCGTACTAAGCAAAAGCTTGAGCCTCTGCATAACGTGATGCTTCGTGCTCGTATGCCTGGTGGTATTATTAACCCAACGCAGTGGTTAGCGATTGATAAGTTTGCAACCGAGCATTCTTTATATGGAAGTATTCGTCTGACGACGCGTCAAACGTTCCAGTTCCATGGTGTACTTAAGCCAAACATCAAGTTAATGCACCAAACGTTGAACAGCATTGGTATCGATTCAATCGCAACGGCAGGTGATGTTAACCGTAACGTACTGTGTACCACGAACCCGGTAGAGTCTGAACTACACCAGGAAGCATACGAGTGGGCGAAGAAGATCAGTGAGCATCTTCTACCAAAAACGCGTGCGTATGCTGAAATTTGGTTGGATGGTGAGAAAGTCGAATCAACAGAAGAAGACGAGCCGATTCTGGGTAAAAATTACTTACCACGTAAGTTCAAAACGACCGTTGTGATCCCACCGCAAAATGATGTGGATGTACACGCAAACGACCTGAACTTCGTTGCGATTGCAGATAACGGCAAGCTGGTTGGTTTCAACGTACTTGTTGGTGGTGGTCTGGCAATGACGCATGGCGATACGTCAACTTACGCTCGCCGTGCCGACGACTTTGGTTTTGTCCCTCTAGAAAAGACACTCGATGTTGCCGCTGCAGTTGTAACGACTCAGCGTGACTGGGGTAACCGTTCAAACCGTAAGAACGCGAAAACTAAGTACACACTAGATCGTGTTGGTATTGACGTCTTTAAAGCGGAAGTAGAAAAACGTGCGGGCATTCAGTTTGAAGAAAGCCGCCCATACGAGTTTACCGAACGTGGTGACCGAATTGGTTGGGTAGAAGGCATTGATGGTAAGCACCACTTGGCGCTGTTCATCGAGAATGGCCGACTGCTTGATTACCCAGGTAAGCCACTAAAAACAGGCGTAGCTGAAATCGCGAAAATTCACAAAGGTGATTTCCGCATGACAGCGAACCAAAACCTGATTGTTGCGGGCGTACCTGCTGACCAAAAAGAGCTAATTGAGAAGATCGCTCGTGAGCATGGCCTGGTTGATGATAGCGTCAGTGAACAGCGTAAAAACTCAATGGCATGTGTGGCATTCCCGACTTGTCCGCTTGCCATGGCTGAAGCTGAACGTTTCCTACCTCAGTTTGTTACTGATGTAGAAGGTATTCTGGAAAAACACGGTTTACCTGAAGAAGACAACATCATCCTGCGTGTCACTGGTTGCCCTAACGGTTGTGGCCGTGCAATGCTGGCTGAAATTGGTTTAGTAGGTAAAGCGCCGGGTCGTTACAACCTTCACTTGGGTGGTAACCGAGCGGGTACACGTATTCCGAAGATGTATAAAGAGAACATCACTGACAAACAGATACTAGAAGAGATTGATCAGCTTGTAGGTCGTTGGGCCACAGAGCGTGAAACTGGCGAAGGATTTGGTGATTTTGCAATCCGCGCTGGCATCATTCAAGAAGTCAAAGTATCTAAGAGGGACTTGCATGCTTGATTCTGTAGCTTCCAAACCGGAGCTGGCAGAGTTGCTGACATTAACGAAGACGGAGCAAATCCTCCGTCTTGCTCAAATCAATGTCGAACTTGAACAGCTTTCGGCACAAGAGCGAGTTAAATGGGCTTTGGAAAACCTAGATGGAGAGTTTGCCGTTTCGTCTAGTTTTGGCATCCAAGCCGCAGTAATGCTTCATCTTGTGACTCAAGAAAAACCAGGCATCCCAATTATCCTGACGGATACCGGGTATTTGTTTGCTGAAACCTATCGCTTTATTGATGAGTTAACAGAGCAACTGAACCTCAATCTAAAAGTTTACCGAGCAGCAGAAAGTGCTCATTGGCAAGAAGCCCGTTACGGTAAATTATGGGAACAAGGCGTTGAGGGGATCGAGAAGTACAACAAATTAAATAAAGTTGAACCAATGCGTCGTGCATTGAAAGAGCTGAATGTTGGCACTTGGTTTTCGGGCCTGCGTAGAGAGCAAAGTAATTCTCGAGCGGGGTTACCGATACTATCAATTCAAAATGGCGTATTTAAGTTTTTGCCGGTAATCGATTGGACGAATAAAGATGTCCACTATTACTTAGAGCAACACGGACTGAAATACCATCCACTTTGGGATGAAGGATACCTTTCTGTAGGTGACACGCATACGACTCAGAAGTGGGAGCCGGGAATGTCAGAGGAAGAAACTCGATTCTTTGGTTTGAAGCGTGAATGTGGCCTTCATGAAGATGATGGTTCTGAACAAGATGGTTCAGGTATATAACAAGAGTTAGGAATTGGTTTCCTTACATTCTTATATAAAGAGAGCGAGAGCGGCCGTTTAGCCGCTCTCTTTTTATTTCTATAACTAAAAAGCTGCAGTCAAAACAGGCATTTTAGGATAACTCTGTGGATAACCTGTTCGGTTTCTAGGGGTAAAGTTGGATAAATGAAGCTTTGAATGAAAAGTCATCATTTAGCTATTGTTTTTGCATTTTTTGTAAAATAACGCTTGCCAACGTGAACGCGATCTCTATAATGCCACCTCGTCGACAGGGCAAGCGCTCATAAGGGTTCAAGCAAAGTCGGCAAGGTCAAAAAGAAAAGCGAAATAGTTAATTGCCTTTACTTTTAAAAAGTAAAATAAAAAGCAAAAAAGTGTTTGACACAGAAAATTATCTCGCTAAAATGGCCGCCTCTTCCGAAGTGATGCAAGTCGCAAAGAAGAGTTGCTCTTTAAAAATAAGAACCTATCAATCTGTGTGGGCACTCGTTGATGATAATCCAATTAGAAGCTTAGGCTTCAAATTAGGTTTCAATGAAACGAAGTGACCATTGAATCGAAAGATTCAGCACAGTCAATTCAAACATTACTTTATGTAATGTTCAGTATTCATTGAGCCAAACAAAACTTTAAATTGAAGAGTTTGATCATGGCTCAGATTGAACGCTGGCGGCAGGCCTAACACATGCAAGTCGAGCGGAAACGAGTTATCTGAACCTTCGGGGAACGATAACGGCGTCGAGCGGCGGACGGGTGAGTAATGCCTAGGAAATTGCCCTGATGTGGGGGATAACCATTGGAAACGATGGCTAATACCGCATGATGCCTACGGGCCAAAGAGGGGGACCTTCGGGCCTCTCGCGTCAGGATATGCCTAGGTGGGATTAGCTAGTTGGTGAGGTAAGGGCTCACCAAGGCGACGATCCCTAGCTGGTCTGAGAGGATGATCAGCCACACTGGAACTGAGACACGGTCCAGACTCCTACGGGAGGCAGCAGTGGGGAATATTGCACAATGGGCGCAAGCCTGATGCAGCCATGCCGCGTGTGTGAAGAAGGCCTTCGGGTTGTAAAGCACTTTCAGTCGTGAGGAAGGTAGTGTGTTTAATAGATGCATTATTTGACGTTAGCGACAGAAGAAGCACCGGCTAACTCCGTGCCAGCAGCCGCGGTAATACGGAGGGTGCGAGCGTTAATCGGAATTACTGGGCGTAAAGCGCATGCAGGTGGTTTGTTAAGTCAGATGTGAAAGCCCGGGGCTCAACCTCGGAATAGCATTTGAAACTGGCAGACTAGAGTACTGTAGAGGGGGGTAGAATTTCAGGTGTAGCGGTGAAATGCGTAGAGATCTGAAGGAATACCGGTGGCGAAGGCGGCCCCCTGGACAGATACTGACACTCAGATGCGAAAGCGTGGGGAGCAAACAGGATTAGATACCCTGGTAGTCCACGCCGTAAACGATGTCTACTTGGAGGTTGTGGCCTTGAGCCGTGGCTTTCGGAGCTAACGCGTTAAGTAGACCGCCTGGGGAGTACGGTCGCAAGATTAAAACTCAAATGAATTGACGGGGGCCCGCACAAGCGGTGGAGCATGTGGTTTAATTCGATGCAACGCGAAGAACCTTACCTACTCTTGACATCCAGAGAACTTTCCAGAGATGGATTGGTGCCTTCGGGAACTCTGAGACAGGTGCTGCATGGCTGTCGTCAGCTCGTGTTGTGAAATGTTGGGTTAAGTCCCGCAACGAGCGCAACCCTTATCCTTGTTTGCCAGCGAGTAATGTCGGGAACTCCAGGGAGACTGCCGGTGATAAACCGGAGGAAGGTGGGGACGACGTCAAGTCATCATGGCCCTTACGAGTAGGGCTACACACGTGCTACAATGGCGCATACAGAGGGCGGCCAACTTGCGAAAGTGAGCGAATCCCAAAAAGTGCGTCGTAGTCCGGATTGGAGTCTGCAACTCGACTCCATGAAGTCGGAATCGCTAGTAATCGTGGATCAGAATGCCACGGTGAATACGTTCCCGGGCCTTGTACACACCGCCCGTCACACCATGGGAGTGGGCTGCAAAAGAAGTAGGTAGTTTAACCTTCGGGGGGACGCTTACCACTTTGTGGTTCATGACTGGGGTGAAGTCGTAACAAGGTAGCGCTAGGGGAACCTGGCGCTGGATCACCTCCTTATACGATGATTATCGTGATGAGTGTCCACACAGATTGATAGTTCACAAGCGCAAGCTTGTAGCTAACATAGCTCTTTAACAATTTGGAAAGCTGACAAAGTAATCCTTGTCTTTAAATAGATAGGAGATTACTTGTAAAGTTCTCAAAGTATTCATGTATTTGAATACAACTAAAAACACATTCAAGTGTTCTTGGGTTTTGCGAAAGCAAAACATATTTGAGTCCGGCAAAATCGAAAGCTATCTCGCTCATTCAAATAATGAGATAGCAACTTTGGTTGTTTGACCGTTTGATTTCACTTTTTAAAGTGAAGACAAAATGCAATTCGAAACTCCTTCGGGTTGTATGGTTAAGTGACTAAGCGTACACGGTGGATGCCTTGGCAGTCAGAGGCGATGAAGGACGTATTAACTTGCGATAAGCCCAGATTAGGCAGTAAAAGCCACTTGAGTCTGGGATTTCCGAATGGGGAAACCCACTTACATAAGTAAGTATCGTTATGTGAATACATAGCATAACGAGGCGAACCGGGGGAACTGAAACATCTAAGTACCCCGAGGAAAAGAAATCAACCGAGATTCCGAAAGTAGCGGCGAGCGAAATTGGACTAGCCCTTAAGCTTTACACACGTTAGACGAACGGTCTGGAAAGGCCGACGATACAGGGTGATAGTCCCGTAGTTGACGATGTGTGTTCAGTGAAATCGAGTAGGGCGGGACACGTGATATCCTGTCTGAATATGGGGGGACCATCCTCCAAGGCTAAATACTACTGACTGACCGATAGTGAACCAGTACCGTGAGGGAAAGGCGAAAAGAACCCCTGTGAGGGGAGTGAAATAGAACCTGAAACCGTGTACGTACAAGCAGTAGGAGCACCTTCGTGGTGTGACTGCGTACCTTTTGTATAATGGGTCAGCGACTTATATTCAGTGGCAAGGTTAACCATCTAGGGGAGCCGTAGGGAAACCGAGTCTTAACTGGGCGTTCAGTCTCTGGATATAGACCCGAAACCAGGTGATCTAGCCATGGGCAGGTTGAAGATTGAGTAACATCAATTGGAGGACCGAACCGACTAATGTTGAAAAATTAGCGGATGACTTGTGGCTAGGGGTGAAAGGCCAATCAAACCTGGAGATAGCTGGTTCTCCCCGAAAGCTATTTAGGTAGCGCCTCGGACGAATACTACTGGGGGTAGAGCACTGTTAAGGCTAGGGGGTCATCCCGACTTACCAACCCTTTGCAAACTCCGAATACCAGTAAGTACTATCCGGGAGACACACGGCGGGTGCTAACGTCCGTCGTGGAGAGGGAAACAACCCAGACCGCCAGCTAAGGTCCCAAATTACTACTAAGTGGGAAACGATGTGGGAAGGCTCAGACAGCCAGGATGTTGGCTTAGAAGCAGCCATCATTTAAAGAAAGCGTAATAGCTCACTGGTCGAGTCGGCCTGCGCGGAAGATGTAACGGGGCTAAGTAGTAAACCGAAGCTGCGGCAATATACTTTTGTATATTGGGTAGGGGAGCGTTCTGTAAGCGGTTGAAGGTGTGTGGTAACGCATGCTGGACGTATCAGAAGTGCGAATGCTGACATGAGTAACGATAAAGGGGGTGAAAAACCTCCTCGCCGGAAGACCAAGGGTTCCTGTCCAACGTTAATCGGGGCAGGGTAAGTCGACCCCTAAGGCGAGGCCGAAAGGCGTAGTCGATGGGAAACGGGTTAATATTCCCGTACTTCTTACAATTGCGATGGGGGGACGGAGAAGGCTAGGTGGGCCTGGCGACGGTTGTCCAGGTTCAAGTGCGTAGGCTTGAGAGTTAGGTAAATCCGGCTCTCTTTAAGGCTGAGACACGACGTCGAGCATCTACGGATGTGAAGTCATTGATGCCATGCTTCCAGGAAAAGCCTCTAAGCTTCAGATTGTAAGGAATCGTACCCCAAACCGACACAGGTGGTCGGGTAGAGAATACCAAGGCGCTTGAGAGAACTCGGGTGAAGGAACTAGGCAAAATGGTACCGTAACTTCGGGAGAAGGTACGCTCTCGACGGTGAAGTCCCTTGCGGATGGAGCTATTGAGAGTCGCAGATACCAGGTGGCTGCAACTGTTTATTAAAAACACAGCACTGTGCAAAATCGTAAGATGACGTATACGGTGTGACGCCTGCCCGGTGCCGGAAGGTTAATTGATGGGGTTAGACTTCGGTCGAAGCTCTTGATCGAAGCCCCGGTAAACGGCGGCCGTAACTATAACGGTCCTAAGGTAGCGAAATTCCTTGTCGGGTAAGTTCCGACCTGCACGAATGGCGTAATGATGGCCACGCTGTCTCCACCCGAGACTCAGTGAAATTGAAATCGCTGTGAAGATGCAGTGTACCCGCGGCTAGACGGAAAGACCCCGTGAACCTTTACTACAGCTTGGCACTGAACATTGACCCTACATGTGTAGGATAGGTGGGAGGCTTTGAAACCAGCACGCCAGTGTTGGTGGAGCCGACCTTGAAATACCACCCTTGTAGTGTTGATGTTCTAACTTGGTCCCCTCATCGGGGATGAGGACAGTGCCTGGTGGGTAGTTTGACTGGGGCGGTCTCCTCCCAAAGCGTAACGGAGGAGCACGAAGGTGGGCTAATCACGGTTGGACATCGTGAGGTTAGTGCAATGGCATAAGCCCGCTTGACTGCGAGAATGACAATTCGAGCAGGTGCGAAAGCAGGTCATAGTGATCCGGTGGTTCTGAATGGAAGGGCCATCGCTCAACGGATAAAAGGTACTCCGGGGATAACAGGCTGATACCGCCCAAGAGTTCATATCGACGGCGGTGTTTGGCACCTCGATGTCGGCTCATCACATCCTGGGGCTGAAGTCGGTCCCAAGGGTATGGCTGTTCGCCATTTAAAGTGGTACGCGAGCTGGGTTTAGAACGTCGTGAGACAGTTCGGTCCCTATCTGCCGTGGGCGTTGGAGAATTGAAAGGGGCTGCTCCTAGTACGAGAGGACCGGAGTGGACGAACCTCTGGTGTTCGGGTTGTGTCGCCAGACGCATTGCCCGGTAGCTAAGTTCGGGATCGATAACCGCTGAAAGCATCTAAGCGGGAAGCGAGCCTTGAGATGAGTTCTCCCTGATACTTTAAGTATCCTAAAGGGTTGTCGTAGACTACGACGTTGATAGGCAGGGTGTGTAAGCGTTGTGAGGCGTTGAGCTAACCTGTACTAATTGCCCGTGAGGCTTAACCATACAACACCCAAGGGGTTTTGATGGACTCAATGAAAGAACATTGAATGTGTAAAAACGAGAATTAACAACAGCTTTCCAAGTTTTCTCTAGAAATAGAGAGTAAGAATTTGCTTGGCGACCATAGCGTTTTGGACCCACCTGACTTCCATTCCGAACTCAGAAGTGAAACGAAATAGCGCCGATGGTAGTGTGGGGTTTCCCCATGTGAGAGTAGGACATCGCCAGGCTCGCTTCCTTGTTTTCAGGTTTTTAAAAATCTGAAGGCAAAACTAAATAAAGCATCTAGAGATTAAGACTTTATTTAGTAAAAGATACCACTGCGGAGTGGTAGTTCAGTTGGTTAGAATACCGGCCTGTCACGCCGGGGGTCGCGGGTTCGAGTCCCGTCCACTCCGCCACTTATTGAAGCCTCAGTCGAAAGACTGGGGCTTTTTTACGTTTGGGGAAAATACTACTACGAAGCGGCAGTTCAGTTGGTTAGCTGTTTGTTTTAAAAAAGCGGCCTGTCACGCCGGGGGGCGCGGGTTCGAGTCCCGTCCACTCCGCCACTTATACCAATCCGGAAAATTAACAGGTCAGGGAACAGGGTTCGATAAACAAACTCTATTTGCCATGGATGGCAAATCGAAGCCCCATGGATGGGTTCATGCGTGTTTGTGTTCGATGCCTGTTTTCTGGTTCTCTATAATTAAGTATGACCATTTTCTTACTTAGGTTGGTATGAGATGACTCTGCTTTTATTCTCCACAAATCGATTCCAAGCAGTACAAATACTATCAACAATGTCTTCATAGCTATCAAAGCATCGGTTGGCTAGTTCATTCTGTCGCAACCAACTCCAGACTTGCTCTATTGGATTGAGCTCTGTGAATACGGTGGGATATGGAGAATGGTTACGTTTGAGTACTCTTTTCCTAGATAGCTTTGGTGCCAGCTCGCTTGATCCATGATGATGACAGAATGTTTTCCCATGGGTGTAGCATCAGAGATAATACCAATTTGGAAAATTAACTATTCAGGGAACAGGGTTCGATAAACAAACTCTATTTGTCATGGATGGCAAATAGAAGCCCCTTGGATGCGTTCTTATAAACATACGGTGCGTGTTTGCGTTTGTGTTTGATGCCTGTTTTCTGGTTCTCTATCATTAAGTATGACCACTTTCTTGCTTAGGCTGGTAAAGGTGCGCACATATTAAAAAAAGCAGCCGATGGCTAATGCCAGTCAGTTAAGCTGACTGGCATTCTTTTTATTAGGGTATTTTCTGACTTTTGCTTTGACGGCCCTCGGGTATATCCGATCTTCTCGTTTGATAGGCAATACATGGTGAGAGGTCTCTTCTATCAAGTGAGTGATCCTCTTTGGTATCGTTCCTGCTGATTCTAGCCAGAAGCCATGGATTAGATGAATAATGGCGTGAGCACAAGTCGTGAAACTCAGTTGGTTTGGATATAAACCAGGTATGCTGGAGGCCATGTTAACCATCTGATACCTCAGTATATTGTAGGCTAAAAGCAGTCCCCATAACTCTTGGCGAACCATCTCTGGCTTTTTACTTCTTAGTGTAAATTCATTTTTAAGAAGCGCTGATTTCATTTCTCTGTAACCTACCTCTATCTCCCAACGATGGCTATACAAGTCCGTTATTTCTGAACTTGGGTAACGCATTGCGTCTGTCATGGATGTGAAGATATTGACCTCTTTCCCTTTGATTGTTCGAGTTATCAGTCGTACTTGTATGGCTTCTGGTAGGTCTGGGAACTTTTTCCTGGCTTGAGGGTTAGATTTCAACTCAACAAGCTTGTCGTTTCTTCCAAGTTTACTTATTACCGTGTATTGAGTCCCTTTTCTCATGGGGATCATCCAGTGACGCTCGCGACCAGTGCAAGCCCAGCGATTCAACAGACCAAGCGAGAAAAAGCCTCTATCGAACATCGTTAAACTATTGTCTGGAGTGGTTTCGATTAGGTTTTCTGCCAGCTTCATTTCATTCGTTTTATAGCTATCGAAAGCACTAGCAATAAGCATATGACTGGTCACTTCCATCTGACATACCATGCGAACTTGAGGAAAGCTCGCGTCGCCATTCTGATTTGAAGGGGCTTTGAAGGCCTGTCGATTTTCATCACTATCCGGCGTTCTCCAAAGCACACCATCGACGGCAAGCAACTTCAACCCTGACCATGTGGGGTGTTGTGCCTCTTGATTCCAAAGCCTTTGACTCTGATGAAAAACTTGCTTTACCGCTTCATCTCCTAGTCGTTGTCTAGCTTGAACAATAGCGCTTGGGGCTACCAACGATTTCTTACCTGGTAGCATCAGTTGGGCTTTTGACACAATGCTCCATAAAGGCTCTTGTCGATACAAAGACATGGCAATCACAGACCAGACAGCCATATCAAGGGGGATTCGACGCTTACGAATAGTTGCTACACCAGTAGTTTCAAGGCATTGGTTAATAAAATCGGGGGAGAGAATATCACTTAGCTTTCCCAGCTGTTCAGTGTTTGGTGCATAGCGATTAGCAAGTGATAAGGCTGTAGTTAATTGCAAAAGAAAAAGCTCTAAGATTGAATTCTTAGAGCCTTTATAAACGAGTTGGAGGATCGTTCAACCGATCATTTATTGCTTAACTGATCGGCATTAAGCCGATGGCTGCTTTTTGAGTAATGAGTGACAGTTAAGATTCAAGCTGTTCTTTCGGCTCTTGCACTACGCTATGCTCTTTGGTTTCGGAGGCGGCTAAAGCGTTACGCTCTTCCTCCATCTTCTTTTCTTCTTCTTTGGCTTTTTCAATCATTGGTGTAATGGTTGAGCCTTGAATCAAAATAGAGAACACAACCACGGCGTAAGTCATTACCAGGATGATCTCTTTTACGTCGATCAACTTGTCTTGTACGACCCATATTCCTGACGGGATAGAAAGTGCCATTGCAAGCGCTAGACCACCACGCAGGCCACCCCAGGTCAGGATCTTGACTGACCAACGGTTATATTTTCTGTATCGCTTAAAGCCAATGTATGAGAGAAAGACACTAAGGTAACGTGATGCTAGTACTAGAGGTACGGCGATGGCCATCATGATCCAGTCTTCTTGGTGGAATTTGAACAGCAGCATCGACATACCGATTAAAAGGAACAGAACGCCATTTAGAAACTCATCGACCAATTCCCAGAAGTGGTCGAGGTGGTCTTCACTCTCTTTAGAGAAGCCAATAAAGCGTGTCCAGTTGCCAATCATAATCCCAGATACAACCATTGCTAATGGGCCTGAAACGTGAAGGTATTCTGCGAAAGCATAACCTGCAGTTGGCACACCAATAGTAAGTAGCAGCTCCATTGAGTGGTCATTGGTCGCACTAATTAAGTAGTGGAACAGCAAGCCAAGTAGGAAACCATAAAAGATCCCCCCAATCGCTTCCTGGATAAAGAGCATTGTGACGCTGCCTACGGTAGGTGCTTCAGTGCCAAATGCGATAGTAAATAAGGTGACAAAAATAACCAGACCGAAGCCGTCATTGAACAATGACTCACCTTCAATTTGTGTCGAGATACGTTTTGGAGCATCTAATTTTTTCACAATGGCGAGAACGGCTATCGGGTCAGTTGGGGAGATCAATGAACCGAATAGTAGGCAGTAAATTAAGTCAAACTTAATTCCGATCAGTAAGCAGATTCCATATAGAGCAAAACCGATGAAGAATGTTGAAAACAGAGTGGCTGCGAGTGCTAATACTGTGATTTCCCACTTCTGATCTTTCAGGTTTGGTAGTTTAATTCCTAAGCCGCCTGCAAATAGCAAAAATCCAAGGATACCTTTGAGCAAGAAGTCTTCGAAGTTGATTCTGGTTACTGTTTCTGTCGCTATCTCTGTGAGATGGAACCAGTTATTTTGACCAGCAATTAGGATGAGGAGAGAAAGTACCATTGAACCTGCGGTAATGGCGATGGTGGTTTGCATCTTTCCTATTTTGCTGTTTACAAAGGCTATTAGCATCGCAGCAGCGGAGAGAAAACATAAAGTATGATAGACCGACATTAGAACACTCTGTTTGTAACATTTTATGAATGGAATTCTCGGCTGATGCTGCTTAAATAGCAAACATTTTTTCGTGATTATTTGATAAGAGAAGAGGTCGATAAAATAATCATGAAATCTGTATTTAGACGTCTAGACTCCTGAAGTTTGTGTGATAGGATGACAGCATAACGAAAGGAATGAGGCTGTACTGTGGGAACTAATGTAAGACAACAGATTGAAGCTCAATTGAAGCAACGTATTCTTCTGATTGATGGTGGTATGGGCACTATGATTCAGGGATACAAACTTGAAGAGCACGATTATCGAGGAGAGCGCTTTACGGACTGGCACAGTGATCTAAAGGGTAACAACGACTTGTTGGTACTGAGTCAGCCTCAATTGATCAAAGAAATACACAGCGCTTACCTCGAAGCTGGTGCTGATATCTTAGAAACCAACACCTTTAATGCGACCACTATCGCGATGGCTGACTACGATATGGAAAGCCTAAGTGAGGAGATAAACTTTGCAGCTGCAAAGTTAGCTCGTGAGGTGGCGGATGAATGGACGGCTAAAACGCCGGAAAAGCCGCGCTATGTTGCAGGTGTTCTGGGCCCAACCAACCGTACGTGTTCTATCTCTCCGGATGTAAACGATCCTGGTTACCGCAATGTGAGTTTTGATGAATTGGTCGAAGCTTACTCTGAATCTACTCGAGCCTTAATCAAAGGTGGTTCAGACTTAATTCTTATCGAAACAATCTTTGATACCTTGAATGCGAAAGCGTGTGCATTCGCTGTGGATTCAGTATTTGAAGAGCTTGGTATCGAGCTTCCAGTGATGATCTCTGGCACCATTACCGATGCATCTGGCCGAACACTATCTGGTCAAACGACGGAAGCCTTTTACAATTCATTACGCCACGTGAGGCCTATCTCATTTGGCTTAAACTGTGCGCTTGGCCCTGATGAACTGCGCCCATATGTCGAAGAACTTTCACGCATATCTGAATCTTTCGTGTCTGCTCACCCTAATGCCGGGTTGCCAAATGCATTCGGTGAATATGACTTGTCTCCTGAAGATATGGCGAAGCATGTTAAAGAGTGGGCTGAAAGTGGATTCTTGAACTTAATTGGCGGCTGTTGTGGTACAACGCCTGAACATATCCGCCAAATGGCAGAAGCTGTTAATCAGGTTACTCCTCGTCAGTTACCAGAGCTTCAGGTTGCATGCCGTTTATCTGGCCTAGAGCCACTGACCATCGAGAAAGAATCCTTGTTTATTAACGTTGGTGAACGTACTAACGTAACGGGTTCAGCTCGCTTTAAGCGCTTAATCAAAGAAGAGTTATATGATGAAGCACTCGATGTTGCTCGTCAGCAAGTGGAAAACGGCGCGCAAATCATCGATATCAACATGGATGAAGGCATGCTGGATGCAGAGGCATGTATGGTTCGCTTCCTGAACCTGTGTGCTTCTGAGCCTGAAATATCCAAAGTGCCTATCATGGTTGACTCTTCTAAGTGGGAAGTCATCGAAGCCGGCCTGAAATGTATTCAGGGTAAAGGCATCGTGAACTCGATTTCTCTAAAAGAAGGTAAAGAGAAGTTTGTCGAGCAGGCCAAACTGATTCGCCGCTATGGTGCCGCTGTTATCGTGATGGCATTCGATGAAGTCGGACAAGCAGATACACGTGAACGCAAAATTGAAATTTGTACCAATGCTTACCGTATCTTGGTTGATGAAGTTGGCTTCCCACCAGAAGATATTATCTTTGACCCAAATATTTTTGCGGTTGCAACAGGTATCGATGAGCACAACAACTACGCTGTCGATTTTATCGAAGCGGTTGGCGACATCAAACGTGACCTGCCGCATGCGATGATATCTGGTGGTGTGTCTAACGTTTCGTTCTCTTTCCGTGGCAATAACTACGTTCGTGAAGCGATTCATGCCGTATTCCTTTACCACTGTTTCAAAAACGGTATGGATATGGGCATCGTTAACGCTGGTCAGCTGGAGATTTACGATAACGTACCTGAAAAGCTGCGCGAAGCGGTAGAAGATGTCGTTCTTAACCGTCGTGATGATGCTACTGAAAGGCTTTTGGATATCGCTTCAGAATACGCTGATAAAGGTGTGGGTAAAGAGGAAGATGCCTCTGCACTGGAGTGGAGAACTTGGCCAGTCGAAAAACGTTTAGAACATGCTCTAGTTAAGGGCATTACCGAGTTTATCGTTGAAGACACTGAAGAAGCTCGTGTTAATGCGTCTAAACCATTAGAGGTCATCGAAGGCCCATTGATGGATGGTATGAACGTGGTCGGCGACTTGTTTGGTGAAGGTAAGATGTTCCTTCCTCAGGTCGTGAAGTCGGCGCGTGTAATGAAACAGGCGGTTGCTCATTTAGAACCATTTATCGACGCAGAGAAGCAGGTCGGTCAGACCAACGGTAAGATCTTACTCGCGACGGTAAAAGGCGATGTACACGATATCGGTAAAAATATCGTCGGCGTTGTATTGCAATGTAACAACTACGAGATCATCGATCTTGGCGTTATGGTGCCGTGTGAAAAGATCCTTAAAGTCGCTAAAGAAGAGAACGTCGATATTATCGGTCTGTCGGGTCTGATTACTCCGTCATTAGATGAGATGGTTCATGTAGCTAAAGAGATGGAGCGTCTTGACTTTGATCTGCCATTGCTGATTGGCGGCGCGACAACGTCGAAAGCGCATACTGCGGTTAAAATTGAACAGAACTACAAACATCCGGTCGTTTACGTCAACAATGCTTCACGTGCCGTAGGTGTTTGTACGTCACTATTGTCTGATGAACGTCGACCTGATTTCGTCGAAAAATTAAATGCCGACTACGAGCGTGTGCGTGATCAACACAATCGTAAAAAGCCACGAACCAAGCCAGTCACTCTGGAAGAAGCTCGCGCAAACAAAGTGGCAATTGACTGGAAGGCGTATACACCTCCAGCACCAAAACAATCAGGGATTCATATTTTCGACGATTTTGATGTCGCAACCTTGCGTAAGTACATCGACTGGACCCCGTTCTTTATGACCTGGTCACTTGTTGGTAAATACCCATCGATTTTCGATCACGAAGAAGTGGGTGAAGAAGCAAAGCGTTTGTTCCATGATGCTAATGAACTCCTTGATCGTGTTGAAAACGAAGGTCTGATGAAAGCACGAGGCATGTGTGGTCTGTTCCCTGCGGCAAGTGTGGGAGATGACATTGAAGTGTACACGGATGAATCGCGTTCAGAAGTCGCGAAAGTCCTGTGTAACCTTCGCCAGCAAACTGAGAAACCAAAAGGCTTTAACTACTGCTTGTCTGATTATGTCGCACCAAAAGACTCGGGTAAGCACGACTGGATTGGCGCGTTTGCGGTCACTGGTGGAATTGGCGAGCGTGAACTTGCGGATGAGTATAAGGCTAAGGGTGATGATTATAATGCCATTATGATCCAAGCGGTGGCCGATCGTCTGGCAGAAGCTTTTGCTGAATATCTGCATGAGCATGTGCGTAAAGAAATCTGGGGTTATGCTGAAGATGAGAATTTATCTAACGATGAGCTAATCCGTGAAAAATACCAAGGTATTCGACCTGCGCCTGGCTACCCAGCATGCCCAGAGCATACGGAAAAAGGACCGTTATGGGATCTTCTGAACGTAGAAGAGAATATCGGTATGTCTTTGACATCCAGCTATGCCATGTACCCAGGAGCCTCGGTGTCTGGTTGGTACTTCTCTCATCCGGATTCTCGCTACTTTGCGATCGCGCAGATCCAGGAAGATCAGTTAGAAAGCTACGCTGAACGTAAAGGTTGGGACAGGCTTGAAGCAGAAAAATGGTTAGGTCCGAATATTAACGGTTAATCCAACGGAAAGAGAAAGGGCTGCCATTCGGCAGCCCTTTTTATATTGTGAGATGAACTGTGTTTATTTTTCAAAAAGCTCAGCATGCAGTTTTTGAATCGCCTGTTGCGACTCTGACTTGTGCAGTAGGAAGCACAAGTTATGCGGGCTCGCACCGTAGCAAATCATACGCAGGTTAAAGTCTTCTAATGTACCGAATACTTGTTTGGCGTATCCCTTGCTGCCGCTCATGTTGTTTCCGATAAGAGCTACCAAGCATAGGTCGTGCTCTACTTCTACTTTACACAACTCTTCTAGTTCTTCTCTTACGGCTTGAGGTAGCTGTGGTGCACCACCAGAGGTATCTGTTTGGTCTAGGGTTAACGAAACACTGATTTCTGAAGTGGTAATCAGGTCCACTGAAATTTTGTGTTTAGCCAGAATCTCGAACACTTTAGCCAGGAAGCCGTATGCATGGAACATGCTTGCACTACGTAGAGTGACCATAGTCTGGTTGCAACGCAATGCAAGAGCTCGGTATAGCGGCGAGCTTTCTACTTGGTGACGAATCCATGTGCCACCTGCCTCTGGATCTTTAGAAGAGCCAACAAACACCGGAATGTCGTGGCGTAGTGCTGGAACCAGTGTAGAAGGGTGGAGGATCTTGGCACCGAAGTTTGCCATTTCTGACGCTTCACTAAAGCTGATCTCTGGGATTGGTGACGCTTTTGGCGCAATACGTGGGTCTGTTGTGTAGATGCCCGGAACGTCGGTCCAGATTTCTAAGCCAGAAGCTTTTACGCCTTCAGCAATGAGTGCGGCACTGTAATCACTGCCACCACGACCTAATGTGGTTGTATTACCTTCTTTGTCTGAGCCGATGAAGCCCTGGGTGATGACGACTGACTCCTGACAGACTGGTACTAACTTTTCTTGTGCCAGTTGAGAAATCGCTTCGACATTTGGCTCAGCACGTCCGAAGTTCGCGTCAGTTCTCAATACATCACGAATATCGAAACGTACCGCATTGATACCACGCTCTCTCATCAGTTGAGCCAGAATGTGCGTCGACATTAGCTCACCACACGCCACTAAATGGTCCGTCAGTTTAGCGCTAGCTTGGATAGACGCCGCTTCTGCAAGGCTGGTTACCGTATCAAGGATAGCGTACACCTCTGCGCTTGCTTCTGCTGCATCTCTTAGCTGACTAAGGATGTCATCATGAATTTCTGCTAGCTTACGCAGCAACTCGGCACGCTGCTCCTGATCCTGAACACCATTGGCAAGTTCTACCAGTAGGTTGGTGACACCAGAGCAAGCGCTGCTAACGACAAGGCGAGTATTTGGATTGTTTTCAATAATGGCGGCACAACGGCTCATTGCCTCGAAATTGGCAACACTGGTTCCACCGAATTTTGCTACGTTAAATGCGCTCACTGCGTTCTCCCACGACTTCCTAAAAGTAAGATATATCCGATATATTAGTGAGGAAAGGAACAGAGCAAAAAGAGAGGTACTTAGAATGATATTTGAAATATTTTACCCTCAGAAGCTCTTCATCAGACAATGCTGATGACAGTTGATGGGATTCAACCCACGTCAACCGACAAGTCAAACCCTGCAAATTTGACTTACCTCGGCACTACTCCCCCTGAATGATTGGTATTGGAATTGAGGCTCCACAAATCATCTACCTGGGTAGTGCTCCTCTTCTACATAAAGCTCAAACATTGAACGGTTTTGGCGTCATAATGTCAATGAATATTTCAATGATCCTGCAATTTTTTATTAGCGAATTTGTGACAGTGGTGTGAACTCAATACATAAGGCTAATTGCCGAGCCCTACAAAATCCATTAGTGTGAGTTCTTTGATCCCCGAGACTTACTCAAAATACTAAAAACTATTGTCCTCACTCGGGTTAAGTAACGTCAAACAAAGGAGCTCACATGCCGATCCAAAGCTTTATCCCCCCTCATCGTATCTTAATGGGACCTGGCCCTTCGGATATTTACCCGCAAGTACTACAAGCGCTAAGTCGCCCAACGGTTGGTCACCTGGACCCTCTATTTATTGCCATGATGGATGAGTTAAAACAACTGCTTAAATATGCTTTCCAGACAGAAAACGAATTCACGATTGCCGTCTCTGCACCAGGTAGTGCAGGCATGGAAGCGTGCTTTGTTAACCTTATCGAGAAAGGTGACAAAGTTATCGTATGCCGAAATGGTGTTTTTGGTGAGCGCATGCGTGAAAACGTCGTTCGTGCTGGTGGTGAAGTTGTTTTGGTTGATGACGAGTGGGGCGCGCCAGTCTCTGTCGATAAAGTAGAACAAGCACTGCAACAGCACCCTGATACAAAAATTTTGGCGTTTGTTCATGCAGAAACCTCGACAGGTGCGGTCAGCGATGCTCAAGCTTTGGGCCAATTAGCCAAACAGCACAATGCGCTATCTATTGTTGATGCGGTTACGTCATTAGGTGGGGTACCGTTAAAAGTCGATGAATGGCAATTGGATGCGGTGTACTCAGGCAGCCAAAAATGTTTGTCATGCGTTCCTGGCTTGTCTCCGGTGACATTTTCTCAGGCGGCAATTGATAAAATTCAATCGAGAACAACACCTGTTCAGAGCTGGTTCCTTGACCAAAGCTTAGTGCTTGGTTACTGGAGCGGAGAAGGTAAACGTAGCTACCATCATACCGCACCAGTGAATAGCCTGTATGCTTTGCATGAATCGTTATTGATTCTGCAAAATGAAGGCTTGGAAAATGCCTGGGCTCGTCACCAATTGATGCATGAGAAACTGAAAGACGGCCTACAAAAACTCGGTTTTGAATTCGTTGTAGAAGAAGCATATCGCTTACCTCAATTAAATGCCGTTTACGTACCGGAAGGCATTGATGAAGCGAAGGTTCGAGCTCACTTACTAGAAACCTACAACCTGGAAATTGGCGCTGGTCTTGGTGCGTTGGCAGGTAAAGCGTGGCGTATTGGCTTGATGGGCTATGCAGCTCGTCCAGAAAACGTTGCTCTATGTTTGAAAGCGCTGGAAGAGTCGCTAACAGAGTAGCGACATCTGAAGTAAAAAAGCGAAGGTTATCCTTCGCTTTTTTCGTTTCTTTACTGCTCGTCTGACTGCTCAGGTGAAGCAGATTGAGCTTGTGATAGTGGCTGGTAATTTACTTTACTGAAATCTACCTGAGGGAATAAGAACTGCGCCTCAGCACGAATTTGTTCCGCTTTACTGCTGTCGTTTAGCCCCTGATAAGCCAAGATCAAATTGTTATAGAAAGCTGGGCGTGGCTTATCTTTAATGATGCTCAATGACCAGTCAATATATGGCTGAATCAAGCTTGGATCCTGTTTATGTAAACCGATATTGAGGAAAGTGCTGTACACATCCCAGTCGAATCTATCTTTCCAGACCACTGGATTGCTGACCTGATTCAGAATATCTGGGTTCGTCGGGCGTGTTGTTTCAAATTTCGTCAATATGTAATTGGTGTGTAAGGCACTCACCATGTAGAACGTAAACACGGCAGGCAGAGATAAGCTTACTATGCGTAGCAAACTTTTGGTGATTTTAGTGAAACCGACCTGGCGATAACGCGCAACTCGCTGATCCACCCAATAAAGCAGGATGATAAAGATCACCCAATGCACTAACGAGTGATAAAACGGGTATTCAAGCTGAGAGTGCAGCACAATTGGAATAAACAATGCCACTAACGCTAAACGTGTCCCCCGTTTGGCCTGATAGATTCTGTGCAGCACTAATGTCATAACCAAGAAGATACCTAAAACAGGCAGTAACCCACCTTCTACGGCCCAATACAATAATTCATTGTGCGGGTGATCCATTGCGGGTAACCCAGCAGGGTATTTCTCGTTTAACGCATGTTGGCGAGCGGTGTAAAGCATGTACTCTGACTCAAACTTTCCGTAGCCATATCCGGTGAACGGCTTTTCAATCACCATATCTAAGGTTTGCGGGAAAGTGTAAGTACGAGCTGACTCCATGTTAACTTTCTCTGCCGCTAAACCGTTGCCTTGAGGAAAAGCGATGTGCATGACCACAACGGATAACAGCAGACCTGTCACAAGAGAAATCACCCAATGAGTGAAGCGTCGTTTGGTATTGTAGCGGTACATGTACGGGAGAATCAGCAGGACCGCGAACAGAGAAGCCAGCCAACCAGTTCGTGAGGCAAGAGCAACGATCAAAGGGATGGTTAAAACGGGTACGGCATAGAGTAAATAGACATCACTGAGCTTGCGATCGTACTTGTATGGCTGACGTGCCAGTAAGTAACTGGCAATGACTAAACCTGTTGCGAGAAAGCTGGCCATGACATTGGGTTGCTGAAATATGCCATATGGACGGTTGGCGATGGTGTTGTAGCCGAAAGGGTTACCGGGTTGTAAGTAGAGATATTGTGTCAGACCGAAAATGGCTTCGATCACAACAGCCAACACGATAAACCACAAGATTCGTTGACGATGCTTATTGCTGAAATGGAATTGCTGCAATACAACGAAAAATAGTAAGCCACTCCACAGGCCAATAAGTTTGTTGGCGGCTAAGTGACTATTCGCATTTGGATAAAAAATCGGAACGGTCATAATGATGACGCTGATAAACAAGCCGATAGTCAGTTTTGAATATCTTAACGCTTGATTGCGGGCGAGTTGATAACAGCCAATCCCTAACACAAAGCTAAACGCTATCCAGGAAGTCACATTGAAGGATAACGCCAATCCTGAACCACCTGGATTTGGCATAAAAAAGTGCATTGCCAGTACAAACAGTACTGCCAAAGAGAGGAGAAACTTGCGATTGAGAGGAGCCTGAACTTTTTGTGGTGAAAGCCTTGTTCCACTTACATGTATAGTTGCCATAGACATTGCGTTGTTTTGAATGAAAAAAGACCAGCAATGGCTGGTCTTGGTACTTTACCTGTTTTTTCTATTTCAACATAGGACTAAGGAAGCGCGCTGTGTGTGATCCTTCGACCAAAGACACATCTTCAGGTGTGCCTTGAGCAATGATCTCTCCACCGCCTTGGCCACCTTCAGGGCCGAGATCGATAACCCAGTCGGCTGTTTTTATTACGTCCAGATTATGTTCGATGACCACGACAGTGTTGCCGTGATCACGCAGACGGTGCAGTACCGATAATAATTGCTGGATGTCATGAAAGTGCAGGCCTGTGGTTGGCTCATCCAGAATGTAGAGCGTTTTGCCAGTATCACGTTTGGATAATTCTCTGGCCAGTTTCACCCGTTGTGCTTCGCCGCCGGACAGTGTTGTTGCCGCTTGACCAAGGCGTATATAAGACAGGCCTACATCCATTAAAGTTTGCAGTTTACGTGCAATGACCGGTACGGGTTCAAAAAACTCGCGAGCGTCTTCTACCGTCATCTCCAAAACTTCATCAATCGTTTTGCCTTTGTAGCGAACTTCCAACGTTTCACGGTTGTATCGCTTGCCCTTACATACATCACAAGGAACATAGACATCCGGCAGAAAGTGCATTTCTACTTTGATTACGCCATCGCCCTGACACGCCTCACAACGACCGCCTCGAACATTAAAACTGAAGCGTCCTGGCTTGTATCCGCGTGAACGTGATTCTTGCGTCCCAGCAAACAATTCGCGAATCGGAGTAAAAATGCCAGTGTACGTAGCAGGGTTAGAACGAGGTGTGCGACCGATTGGACTTTGATCGATGTCGATGACTTTATCAAAGTGCTCCAGACCTTTTATCGATTTGAAAGGTGATGGATGTGCAGTTGTGGCACCATTTAATTGGGTATGAGCAATCTTGAAGAAAGTATCATTAATCAGCGTTGACTTGCCTGAACCTGACACGCCGGTAATACAACTAAACAGACCAACTGGCACTGACAAGTTAACATTTTTCAGGTTGTTACCCGTTGCACCAATAAGCTCGACGGTTTTCTTAGGATCGCGAGGAGTGCGCTCTTTTGGTACGGCAATCTCTTTTACACCACTAAGATACTGGCCTGTTAGTGAATTAGGATTAGCGATGATCTCCGCCATTGTGCCTTCTGCTACGACATTACCACCATGAACGCCAGCACCGGGACCAATGTCGATTACATGGTCGGCACAGCGAATCGCATCTTCATCGTGTTCCACAACTAAAACAGTATTACCCAGATCGCGCAGGTGAGTTAGTGTTTTTAGCAGACGTTCATTATCCCGCTGGTGGAGGCCAATCGATGGCTCATCAAGTACATACATTACCCCAACGAGGCCAGCACCAATTTGGCTTGCCAAGCGAATACGCTGCGCTTCACCACCTGACAAGGTTTCAGCGCTGCGGGATAAGTTGAGGTAATTTAGCCCCACATTGACTAAAAACTGCAGGCGGTCATTGATCTCTTTCATGACCTTTTCAGCTATCTGTGCACGCTGTCCTTCCAGCTTGAGTTCCTGGAAGAAGGCCAGGGCATCGGCAATGCTCAGTTCTACGATCTCTGGCAGTGTCGTGTCGGCAATAAATACATTACGCGCTTCAAGACGCAGACGTGTACCGCCACAACTTGAACAAGACTTCGTCGAGATATATTTGGCTAATTCTTCACGAACAGAGTTGGATTCCGTGTCTCGATAACGACGCTCGAGCGTGTTCAGAATGCCTTCAAATGGATGACGTTTAACTCGAATGTCACCACGATCATTAATGTACTTAAACTCAATTTCCGTACGGCCAGAACCTTTTAATATGATCTCTTGCGTCTTCTTTGGCAGAGAATTAAACGGCGCATGAAGATCAAAACCATAGTGATCCGCAATCGATGTGAGCATCTGGAAGTAGTAATAATTTTTTTGATCCCAGCCGCGGATTGCACCTTGTGCCAGACTCAATGAATCATCCTGAATGACTCTGCTTGGATCAAAATACTGCTGCACACCCAAACCATCACAAGTCCCACAAGCTCCCGCAGGGTTGTTGAATGAGAATAGTCTAGGCTCTAATTCCTGCATGCTGTAGCCACATTTCGGACAAGCAAAGTTTGCTGAGAAGATAATCTCTTCACCGTCACCATCCATTGGCGCGACGACAGCAATTCCGCCAGACAACTCCAGTGTGGTCTCGAACGATTCCGCTAAACGTTGTTGTAGATCCGCACGAACTTTAAAACGATCGACGACAACTTCAATAGTGTGCTTTTTGTGTAATTCGAGTGTCGGTGGATCGGAAAGATCGCAAGTTTCACCGTCAATTCGGGCGCGGATAAACCCCTGTGCGGCGAGGTTTTCTAACGTCTTTACGTGCTCACCCTTACGCTCTTTAACGATGGGTGCCAGTAGCATCATTTTACTGCCTTCAGGCAATTCCAATACTTTATCCACCATTTGGCTGATGGTTTGGGCAGCAAGAGGTGTGTGGTGGGTCGGACAGCGAGGTTCACCGACACGGGCATAAAGCAGACGTAAGTAGTCATAGACTTCGGTAATTGTACCTACGGTTGAGCGTGGGTTATGAGACGTCGACTTCTGTTCGATTGAAATAGCTGGTGATAAGCCCTCGATATGATCGACATCGGGCTTTTCCATAAGAGACAAAAACTGACGCGCATAAGCTGAGAGAGACTCAACATAGCGTCGTTGACCTTCCGCATATAAGGTGTCGAAAGCGAGGGAAGATTTACCGGAACCACTTAATCCAGTAATAACCGTCAGTTTATCGCGAGGAATAGTCAGGTTGATGTTTTTAAGGTTATGGGTTCGGGCACCGCGAACTTCTATTTTATCCATCGTTTTTGCTCTATGTATAACCAAGTTGGGCAAGTATTACATAGTGTGATAAATGTGCAAAGGAATACTGGACAAAAAAACAGTAAATAAAAGCCCAGCATTTGAGCTGGGCTTAATCATGTGGGAATAAGTGATAAGTTTGAAAAGCTTATGCTTCTCGTTGAGTCGCGTGTCTACCTAGCTCAGACTTTTTCTCATCTTTTAGGTATAGGTTTTCGAAACAGTAATTCGTTGCTTCGATGTAACCTTCTACGCTACCGCAGTCAAAGCGCTTACCTTTAAATTTGTACGCAAGAACGCAACCTGCTTTGGCTTGTTTTAGCAGCGCATCCGTAATCTGGATTTCACCACCTTTGCCAGGCTCGGTGTTTTCAATTAACTCGAAAATGTCAGGAGTCAGGATGTAACGGCCGATGATGGCTAGATTACTTGGTGCGGTGCCCTGTTCAGGTTTTTCTACCATGTCGTCAACACGGAAGATATCGTCTTTAATCATCTCTCCAGCGATAACGCCGTATTTATGGGTTTCTTCAACTGGGACTTCTTGTACCGCGACAATAGAGCAGCGGAACTGTTTGAACAGAGCGACCATTTGAGCCAGAACGCCTTCGTCTTCATTGACACAAAGGTCATCTGCCAAAACGACTGCAAAGGGTTCATCGCCAACCAACTCACGGCCAGTAAGGATAGCGTGCCCAAGACCTTTCATCTCTCTTTGACGAATATAGGTAAAGTTCGCTGACTCAATGATTTCGCGAATGTCTACCAACAGCTCTTCTTTGTTAGTGCCGCTGATTTGATGCTCTAGCTCGTAGTTTTTATCAAAGTGATCCATGATTGAGTGTTTACCGCGACCGGTCACAATGCACATGCCATTCATACCAGCTTGGATTGCTTCTTCGACGCCATATTCAATCAATGGCTTGTTCACTACTGGCATCATCTCTTTTGGCATTGACTTGGTCGCAGGCAGGAAGCGCGTACCGTAGCCTGCAGCAGGGAACAGACATTTTTTAATCATTGGGGGGATTTCCTTTCTCGTCATTATCTTCAAGAATTTGCGCATAACTTTAACACGAGAGTTATGTCTTAATCATGAATAAAGTAGGAAAAAATGTGAGGCAGAGACCGGAAAAAGCATGAGCGGATCGAACTAAGTGTTAGAGCCGCATTAACTTAGGTCACGGTAAGTTATGTTAATTAAGACATCAGGTTCTGATCTGCCCAAGCAATGGCTTGTACGCGGTTCTTCACAGAGAGTTTTTTGAATATTTGGTACAGGTGAGATTTAATCGTAAACTCACTCACAAATAACTCTTCTGCCATTCGGCTATTCGATGCCCCATTCTGAAGACAGCGCAACACTTGTAGTTCTCGAATGGTAAGGTCTACGGTCGCGGGTGCAGTATGAGTATTGATGACATTACGATAATAGTGAAGAAGTTGACTGGACACATTTCGTGGCAGCCAATTTTGGCCATTAATGATACCTTTTAACCCTTCACCGACTCGCTCAAGCGATTCCTCAGCATAGAATACGCCTTTTAGCTGACCGAAAGAGAGCAGTTCATCTGTCGTCAAACGCTTAGGGACATTAAAAACAACCGTTTCAAAGTTTTTCCACATCAGTGGTAAATTCTTAATCGACTGAACAAGTGACTTATGCTCACTGAAATCGATGAGCAAGATTTTATTACGATGTTTCGGTTTCGCTTCCATTAAAGCATCCGTCGAGATAACTGGGATATCTAGCTCGATGTAATTTTCCAGTGCTGATACCTTCAGGTGGGCATTCTCTTCCATACTGATCAGAAATAGCTTTCTGGCATAAGCTGACTTTTTCATAAGGTCAAATCTCCCAATATTCAGAGGAGGTAGTACGTTGGCATCAAAGAAGCATCAGAGCCATATGCTTGGTGAATAAATGCGTTCAGATTCAAAGGTTCACGTCGCGATGTCTGCAACGTAAATTAAAAATGTTACCTGTGATCATTGAATAGAGTTTTTGGTTCTAGATAAGCGCCAGATAGAACACAATAGTATTAGACTTTAACCTAGTCATTAAAGCGTGTTATTCTAATGCGCTAAAATTTTAAATATCCAGATTGAAACGGAGCACATCATGGCCAGCCGTGGAATTAACAAAGTTATTTTGGTGGGGAATCTAGGCAATGACCCTGAAATTCGCTACATGCCGAATGGTGGTGCAGTAGCAAACATTACTATTGCGACCTCTGATTCATGGCGTGATAAAGCGACTGGCGAACAGCGCGAAAAAACTGAGTGGCACCGAGTAGTGCTGTTTGGCAAACTTGCGGAAGTTGCTGGCGAATACCTACGCAAAGGTTCACAAGTTTACGTTGAAGGCCAACTTCAAACTCGTAAATGGCAAGACCAAAACGGTCAAGACCGTTACTCAACTGAAGTTGTTGTTCAGGGCTTCAATGGCGTAATGCAAATGCTTGGTGGCCGAGCTCAAGGTGGCGCACCAGCTATGGGCGGCCAGCCGTCACAGCAAGGTGGTTGGGGTCAACCTCAGCAACCAGCGCAACCGCAATACAATGCGCCTCAACAACAGGCTCCAAAGCAATCGGCTCCACAGCAGCCTCAGCAGCAGTACAATGAGCCACCAATGGATTTTGACGACGATATTCCGTTCTGATCCTTGTTGAATAGAATCTCAAAGGCCGCGAATATCGCGGCTTTTTTATTATCGGTGTCCCATACTGAACAGTATTAGCTGCTCTCAAGTGATCGAAATGTTTGCCGCTAACTAGACTGTAGTGGTAAAAACATTATGCCTCTCACAATCAAACTAATACGATTGTTTATTAAATATCAATCAAGTATAAGTATTTCAATAAGGTATATAGTGAATAGAAAAGGAATTCGGTGTTCATGAGGTATACCCCAACGCTTAAACTAAGCACGCGGCTGGTGGCTTTTGTCACCATGATCGTGATCTGCGCAATGTTTATTTTGTTTGTCGGCGGCACCCTCTCTTTTAAACGGCTTGGGCAAGAATATCTTACCCATTATTTAGAAGGGATCGTTGAGGTGGTCGATAAGGAGATGGAAGATCCGGATGCGGCATACTCCATGCAGCGCTGGATGCCCAAAATGCTGCAGGCCAGCAACATTGTAGAAATGACGCTGACGACCAATAATGCGGTTGTATATCGGTTTAAAGATACATCTCATAAGATAGAAGCGTCTGTCTTATTTGAAAAAGAGTACCCTCTGGCTCACAACCAAGATTATATGATCTATTTTAAGGCGATACCTCCTTACTTAGGTTACGGTTACTCGATGCAAGCATTATGGTCGATCACGTTGGCAGTGGTTTTGATCATTTTTTGTTTGATGCGTGGCGTTGCTTGGTTGAAAGAGCAGTTAGCAGGATCAGAAATGCTGGAAGAGCGTGGCCGAATGATTTTGGCTGGCCGTGTTGAGCAATATGCAAAAGGTGATAAATCGGAGTGGCCTTATACCGCTAGTGAAGCGCTCGATGTGTTGATTGAAGAGTTGCAAGATGCGCGTCAGGAGCGCAGCAGGTTCGATACTTTCATACGAACACAAACATTTTTAGACAAGCTAACGGGAACGGCGAACCGAGTATTGTTCGACAGTAAATTGGAATCGTCTTTACTGGAAAGCGGCGCACGTGGTGCGGTGATGCTTGTACGTCTTCATGACTGGAAGTTAGCTGAAGAGGAGCAAGATAAGCAAGTTACTGATGATTTTATTGTTGAAGTCGGCAGCCTGCTATCAAACTTGGTTCAGCGTTACCCAGACGTGGTATTTTCGCGTTACTACGACTCTGATTTTGCGTTGTTTTTGCCTCACCAAGATGCAAAAGGGGTTGCGAACCTCGCCACACAATGCATTCGTCAGCTTGAAAAATTGACGCCGCCAGAACCTTTGGAAGCAGACAATTGGTGTCATATCGGCATCACCATGTTTAAAGAAGGTGAGCGTCATAGCCAGATTATTGATGAAGCAGAAACTGCATTGCGCAGTGCTCAGCTACAAAACAACAATAACTGGAGTCGTTTTAAAAAGTGGAATCATGAAGAGGAGGTTCGGGGAAGCGTTAGATGGCGCACATTGTTTGATAAAGCGCTGACTCCCGAAAATGTGATACTGTATGCACAACCTGTTTATGTGATGAATGATGCGCCTCATAAAAAACCACTGTATGAAGCGGTGACCTGTCGGATTCAAGACCCCGAAAACGGCATTGTAAAAGCGTCCAGGTTTATTGCAGCAGTCAGACAGGTCGGTTATGAAGCACAAATGGATAAGGCGGTGGTTAATAAATTCTTAAGTAGTTTTAAGGATAACTTTAATCATCCCAATTCCTATACATTGAGTCTGACTGTTACCCCATTTGCTAGCCGAGAATATTTCAAATGGTTTCGTTATGAATTGCTACAGCTGTCACGTGAACAAAGAAAGTGTCTCAATTTTGAGTTTGTGGAAGCACAATTTGTAAGACACTTAGACTTTATGCGACCAGTGGCTAAAATGCTGGCTGGTTTAGGTTGCCAACTGATGATAGGGCAAGCAGGGCGAACGATAGTCAGTAGCCACTATTTGAAAGAGGTCGACATTCGTTACCTTAAGCTCCATCGCAGCTTAGTCACAAAGATTGATCAGCGGCATGAAAACCAGCTGTTTATTCGCAGTATGTTAGGTGCTGCCGCAAACAGTAAAACCAAAATTGTGGCAGTGGGTATTGAGAACCGGAATGAATTAAATACTTTACTTGAGTTAGGTGTATACGGTGGTCAAGGTCGCTATTTCTCTACAGAGCGACAATTTCTTCCTCGTCCGCAAAAGGTGCAGCCTACTCGGTCAGAATCCCAAGTTAAGCCAGGGAGACGAAATCGCTGGCGTAAAAAATAAAGATAATATTGATGGATCTTAAAGCAGTAATCGACAAGTTTGTGCGATCGTCAGGCAGTGGTCGCGCTTGTTTTTTAGTTATTCAGCCAGACGCAATCTATTTATCATCGTCACTGAAAAGTGCTCGACCGACCCGGTTTGAAATCTCAGAATCAAACTGGGAAAGAGCGGTGGAACAAGCACTCAGTGTTGCAGCCAGTTCTTATGACTCGTTAAAGGTTGTGCTGTCTCACAACTACTATCAGATGTACCAGATCGATAAACCAGTCATGCCTCGTCATGAGTGGTCTGCTGCATTACCGTTTTTGCTGAAAGAGCTGATCTCCGAACGCGCAATAGATATCGTTGCGGACGCGGTAGAATTGCCGAACTCGAGTAAGGTTCAGGCATATGTGTTATCAAGAAAAACACTCGATAAGATTGTACAGCTCGCGAATCACGCTCAGTTATCGCTAGAAGCTATCGTTCCTGAAGACTGTGTATGGGGGCATACCGCCGGGGAACTCGGTAATTTCATTTTGCTGCAACGCAGTGTTCGCGGCCACTTCCGCATCAGCGCATTTGTCGAACGAACAATCGCATTCCATCGTTCCATTCGCAGCGTGACGCCGCCGTTGACGGGGGTTCCGTCCACTGAGCTGCAAATGGACAGTCTGTCATTGGAGCTTCAGCGCTCGATTGACTATCTGTCTTCACAGCTTCGACATGTCCAGCTGCATCAGTTGAAAGTGTGCTGTGATGAAGAAGATGAGCACGAGCTGGTTCAGTCTCTTAATTACCGTTTAAGTACCAAAGTTTCTCCTTTATTACCAGAAGGGCATGAGTTCTCAGGACATGTGCTTGCTGACACTGCGACAGGATCTAAAGAGTTACAGATTAACTTATATCCTGATTACTTAAAGCCGAAGAAGGAGCTTCTGACCTTAAAAAATGTGGTGCTTTCTTGGGGCGTCGCAGCCGCAGCTATTCTGTTCTCTTATGGGTACGTCACCTGGCAAAGTGAAGGCTTAGAAGATGAAATTGCCATTGTGAAAAGCAAAGGCAGCATCATGAAATCTGAACTGGAGAGAGTTCAGGTTCAGTTGCGCAAACATCAGCCTGACACCAGTAAATTAGCGGCAAAAGAACGTCTTGAGCGTACCGTGAAGGCTAAACGAGACTCTCTAAAAGCGGTCGGGAAATATGACGATTCACAACTGTCAGGGTATTCCGGTGTAATGCTGTCTCTTGCTAAGTTAGGCAATAAAGAAATTTCTTTATCAGAAATTCGTATGAATAATAATACTTTAAATTTGAAAGGGTTGGCTAAGGCGCCAAGTTCCGTTCCTAACTGGGTCAACCAATTTAAAGATGAAATCAGCCTTGTTGGTCGAACTTTCGATGACGTAAGTATTGGTCGTAATGAAAAAGGTATTGTTACGTTTGAACTGAAAGCTGGGGAGGATAAAAACAAATGAATGAGTTCTGGCTTTCTTTGGAAGAACGTTTCGGTGAAATGAGTGTGCGAGAAAAAGTGCTTATCGCCTTGTGTGGTTTGGTCACCGTGGTGATGCTGCTGTTTACGCTAATACTCGAACCTAAACTCAATCAAATCAATGATAATGAAAGGCAACTGAGTAGCCTAAAGCAGACCAATCAAAAAACTGAGATTGATATTTTGCGTATACAAGCGCAACTGAAAAAAGATCCAAATGCGGAAATTGATTTGCAGGTTTCTCGTCTGCTTGCTGAAAGTCAGCGTCTTTCTCACCAGTTGTCAGAAATCATTGAACACCTTATCACTCCCTCGCAAATGGCAGGGTTACTTGAGAAAGTGTTAGAGCAGCAAACGGGCATTCACTTAGTTTCTTTGCAAACTCTGCCTT
Source organism: Vibrio sp. STUT-A11 (assembly GCF_026000435.1). NCBI lineage: Bacteria > Pseudomonadati > Pseudomonadota > Gammaproteobacteria > Vibrionales > Vibrionaceae > Vibrio > Vibrio sp. STUT-A11. The sequence continues at coordinate 378,504 of NZ_AP026763.1, forward strand.
CAGAGCCGATCTCCGATGATAAAGAAGTGTCTCAATATTCAGGCTACTACGTTCATCCTGTGCGTATGGAACTGACAGGAGATTACTTTTCTATTGCTAACTACCTGAGTAAGTTAGAAAAAATTCCGGAGAGTTATTACTGGCGCAGTTTTCATTACCAAGTGGATGAATATCCCAAAGCAACATTAGTGTTGGAAGTGTACACATTAGGCTCTAGAGAGGCGTTTATCGGTGGTTAAGAACTTTATTATCTCAATAGCCTTAGCGGTAATCGCGGGAGGAGCATGGGCAAACCAAGACCCTACCGCTCCACTTGGCTGGCAAAAGCCGGTCGTCGAATCGAGCACGAAACCAACAAAAAAACGCTATAGGCTACCGTCACTGAACAGCATTGTTTGTAAAGTGGGCAGCCAATGTAGCGCCATCATGGATAACCGTATTGTCGAGCAGGGTGAACTGTTCAAAGGTTATCGCGTGGTGAGTATCACCAGTGAATTTGTAACCTTAAAGCAGGGCAGCCGTCAGTGGAAGCTGGAGCTTTTTGGATTAAACGTAAAAAAATAAAAATCAGAGCCTGATCAGATATGCGCAAATTAGTTGTAGGAATTATTACTGCTTCTTTAATGGGATGCTCAATGGGGCATCGAGATCCTGTTGAAGTGAAACAAGCTCTCAATGAGTCGATTAATCAAGCCAACAGTCGTGCTTTAGAGGAACTGCCTTCTTCGGTTGAAGCTGACTTAATGCCAAACTTAGATACCAGTTCGTCTTCGGAACAAGCGACATCCAAGCGTTTTCGTATTCAGGCGAATCAAGTGGAAGCGAGAAGCTTTTTTGCTTCACTTGTCAAAGGGACTGAATACAGTGCCGCGATTCATCCAGCCGTTGCAGGTAATATTACCGTTAACTTGTCTGATGTAACCTTAGATGAGGTACTGAATGTTGTGCAGAACATGTACGGCTATGATGTGATTAAATCAGGCAAAGTGATCCAGGTTTATCCAGCGGGCATGCGCACGGTCACGATTCCTGTCGACTATCTGCAGTTTAAACGTACTGGCCGCTCACTCACCAGTATCAGTACCGGCTCTGTTACTTCAGCGGGAACCTCTAACTCAGGGGGAAGCTCAGACAGTTCAGACTCGTCAGATTCTGAAAACAGTGAAGATAGTTCGACGTCTCCAACGGGGGGAACGCGCATTGAAACGATAACCGAAAGTGACTTTTGGCCGATGTTGCAACAAGCTGTCGCAAATCTGATTGGCTCAGGTAAAGGTCAAAGTGTTGTTGTTACGCCTCAGGCGAGCGTCATCACGGTTCGAGCGTTTCCTGATGACATTCGTCAGGTACGTGAGTTTTTAGGCGTGTCTCAGGAACGCATGCAGCGTCAGGTCATTCTTGAGGCAAAAATTCTCGAAGTGACGTTGAGTGACGGTTATCAGCAAGGCATTAACTGGTCTAACTTATCGGCATCTATCGGTAATTCAGGCAGTATTCTCGTTGACCGTGATGCAACACTACCGACACTGGATGCGATTAGCACGCTTTTAGGTGGGCAAACCAACGTCACGATTTCTGATGGTAACTTCGATGCCGTCTTGAGCTTTATGTCGACTCAGGGTGACCTCAATGTGCTATCAAGTCCGCGCATTACCGCAGCGAACAACCAAAAGTCGGTCATCAAAGTCGGCACCGACCAATACTTTGTTACCGAGCTTTCAAGTAACGTGGGTAGCGGCGATAACTCGAATGCGGTACCAGAAGTGGAGCTAACGCCATTTTTCTCTGGTATTTCACTGGATGTCACTCCACAGATCGACAACAAAGGTAATGTGTTCCTTCATGTACACCCTGCTGTGATTGAGGTAGAAGAAGAGACTAAGCTGTTGAACCTTGGCGGTGATTTCGAAGATGTGCAGTTGCCATTGGCGAAAAGTTCGATTCGCGAGTCTGACTCGGTGATTCGCGCCAAAGATGGTGACGTTGTCGTCATTGGCGGTCTGATGAAGCAGCAGAACTTAGAACAAGTTTCTAAAGTACCTTTCCTGGGCGATGTTCCTGCTCTCGGCCACTTATTCCGTAACGTAAATAACGTGACTCAAAAAACCGAGCTGGTCATTTTGCTTAAACCGACGGTGGTTGGTGTGAACTCTTGGCAAAAAGAGCTAGAACGCTCGCGAGATCTGCTACAAGAGTGGTTCCCTGATGCGGAATAAAGACAAAGAGAAGTTAAGCCGTTCAAAGCGTTTGTGATTTGATTATGTACTTGTCGCATTTTGGATTTCGAGTTCAGCCGTTTTCACTAACCCCAAATACAGAAATGTTTTTGGGGTTAGTCCCTCATTATGAGGCGATTCAGACCATTCTGGCCGCAGTTCAAATGGGGGAAGGGGTAATTAAGGTGACCGGAGAAGTCGGCACCGGAAAAACCATGGTGTGCCGTAAACTGATCGAGCAGTTGGAATCACAAGTAGAATTGGTTTATTTGCCAAACCCAGTCTTAAATGGTGAGCAGTTACAGTTCGCTGTCGCCAGAGAGTTGGGAATAGAAAACAATGATCCTTTGCTTATCGTGTCGCTCATTCAGGAGCATTTGATTCGTGTTCATTCATCGGCCAAGAAAACGGTACTGATTGTGGACGAAGCGCAGGCGCTTTCTCCTCAAGCGCTAGAAGCATTACGCTTACTCGGTAATTTAGAAACCGAGCGAGACAAGCTGATTCAGATTGTGTTGTTTGGTCAGCCAGAACTTGATCAACGCTTAGCGACTCATGAACTGAGACAGTTTCGTCAGCGTATCACGTTCAGCTGTGCGTTACGTCCACTCTCGCTCGATGAGGGAGTGGCCTACATCAATAATCGTCTGGATATTGCGGGAAATGGCGCGCACATCTTTTCGCTTGAGCAGAAAAAAGCGATTTGGCGTTCAGCAATGGGCATACCAAGGCTGATCAATCAAATTTGTCACAAAGCCTTGTTAGCGGCGTTTAACCAAGGTTGTACTTTACTGAAAAATCAGCACGTTTATGTCGCAATGCACGACACATTTGATGCCCGTAAACCCAAATTTAAAACACCCGTATTCTGGGGATGGAGTCAACATTGAGTGCCATCAATAAAGCATTATCAGAAATTACTGAAAAATCATCCTCTTCTGAATTAACCAGAGCAGAGATACCTCATGTGTCTCGTAGCAAACCCTGGCTATGGATGGTGGCGGGGTTTTCGTTGAGCCTTGCTGTGGGCGGCTGGGCCGTATCTCGAGGCCCGGAGACATCGGGTGACATCGCACAATATCGGACAGAGGCGGCTAAAGCGGTGAAAGAGGCAGTTGATGAACCTGCTTATTCACCGACCAGTAAAATGACGCCAGAGATAAGTCGTCAGGTTTACACTAAGCCAGTTCAACAGCAGCAAGTGATTGAAACGGCAGTCGCAAATGCACGAGTCACCGACACTCCTGCACCTGAAGTGGACTCGTTTATTCCAAGGCAAGAGGTGAGATCGGTCGTACAAGAACCAGTCCTACTTGCTCAAGTTGCCAGTGACCCAACTACATATGCACCAAGCGAAAAATTTACTCCTGTTGCTGAAAGTTCGATGAATATTGAACAAGTTGAGCTGACGCACCATCAGTTAGCGATCAAAGCGTTAGGTCGAGCAGAGAAAGCTTTGGATGCCAATGATATGCAGACCGCGCTTTCTGCGTACCAAGAAGCCCTGCGTTACGAACCAACCAATGTGGATACACGGCAAAAACTCGCGGCGCTTTATTTTGGCAAAGGTGATACGAGAAAAGCGTATGAAATTATCCAGGAAGGCATCAGCCTAGACATAAATAATCAAACACTGCGACTGGCGTTATCCAAGCTATTGGTAAAAGCCAAACAGCCACAAGCGGCGCTTAGCCCGTTGGTTCACATGCCGCCAATGCCAACTAAAGAGTATTTGGCAATGCGTGCCGTGTTGGCACAAAAGCAGAAGCAAGATGAAATTGCCTTGGAAAGTTATCAATTACTCACCCAGCGCGATCCAGAAAATGCTCGCTGGTGGATGGGGTTAGGTATTCAGCAGGAGCGAGCACAGCAGTTCACCTCGGCCATCAGCTCATACAATAAAGCGCTGGGGAAAGTGGGGATTTCGAACCAATCACAAGCCTTTATTCGTGATCGATTGACGGTTCTTAAGCAGTTGGAGAATGCGCAATGAAAATTCAGTTAAGAAAACGCCTGGGTGATCTTCTGGTTGATGAAGCAATTGTAACGGAAGAGCAAATTCAACAAGCGCTAACGGCACAACGCAGCACAGGTCAGAAATTAGGTGATGCCTTGATCGACCTTGGTTTTATCACCGAGAAGCAGATGCTCAATTTCCTATCGCAGCAGCTAGGCTTGCCGTTGATTGATCTTGGCCGGGCTCCGGTTGATCCTGAAGCCGTGCAAATCTTACCTGAAGTTCATGCTCGCCGACTGCGAGCAATGGTGGTGGCTCGTAATGGCCATACGTTGCGTGTTGCAATGAGTGATCCTGCCGATCTGTTCACACAAGAGTCGCTGATGAACCTGCTGGGCGAATACAGTCTGGAGTTTATCATTGCGTCGGAACGCCAACTGATCGACAGTTTCGATCGCTACTATCGTCGTACTAAAGAGATCGCGTCATTTGCCGAGCAGTTGCATGAAGAGCACAAAGACGTGCAAAGCTTTGATTATGGTATCGATGAAACTGACAGCGAAGAAGTGACGGTGGTAAAACTGGTTAACTCCATGTTTGAAGATGCGGTTCAGGTCGGCGCATCAGATATTCATATTGAACCGGATGATAAAGTACTGCGTCTTCGTCAGCGTATTGATGGTGTGTTACATGAAACATTGTTAAACGAAGTCAACATTGCTTCTGCTCTGGTTCTGCGTTTGAAGTTAATGGCTCAGCTGGATATTTCTGAAAAACGTTTGCCGCAGGATGGCCGTTTTAATATCAAAGTTCGCGGACAATCGATTGATATTCGTATGTCGACCATGCCGACTCAATATGGTGAGTCAGTGGTTATGCGTCTGCTTAACCAGTCTGTGGGGCTACGTCCGTTGGAAGAGTCGGGCTTGCCGCCAGAACTACTTGCGCGTTTGCGACGTCAATTGTCTCGTCCGCATGGGATGATTCTGGTTACCGGGCCGACGGGGTCAGGTAAAACGACCACCTTATATGGCGCTCTGAGCGAACTCAATGAGCCTGAAAAGAAAATCATCACCGCAGAAGATCCGGTTGAATATCGATTGCCACGTATAACACAGGTTCAGATCAACAACCGTATCGATCTGACTTTCTCTCGTGTGCTGCGCACGTTCCTGCGTCAGGACCCGGATATTATTTTGGTTGGTGAGATGCGTGATCAGGAAACGGTAGAGATCGGTTTACGTGCCGCCCTGACCGGTCACTTGGTACTCAGTACTCTGCACACCAACGATGCTATCGACAGCGCGCTACGAATGATTGATATGGGCGCGCCAGGTTACCTGGTGGCGAGTGCCGTGCGAGCTGTGGTCGCCCAGCGTCTTGTTCGTCGTGTCTGCCCCGACTGTAAAACAGAAGAGTGTTTGGATGAATCACACCGCCAGTGGTTAGCTGGGCGCTTTCCGAATCAAGTTGGCGTGACTTTCTACAAAGGCAGTGGTTGCCAAAACTGTAACCTGACGGGCTATCGTGGTCGAATCGGTGTGTTTGAAATGCTTGAGTTGGAAAACGAGATGATGGATAAACTGCGTGCCAACGATACGGTCGGGTTTGCTCAGGCGGCACGACGCTCCGATAAATACAAGCCATTGTTGGCATCGGCGATGGAACTCGCGCTGCAAGGCACCGTAAGTTTGGATGAAGTCATGGCCCTGGGTGAAGGGGATGCTTCTGGTAAAACTGATCCAATTTTCTTATAGGTAAGTGAATGCCAACTTTTCGTTATCAAGGTCGTACTCTAGACGGTTCGTCAACCAGTGGCAGAATCGAAGCGGTTAACTCTGAATCCGCTGCCGAAGCGTTGATGAACAAAGGGGTGATCCCTTTAAATTTACGTTTAGAGAAAGAAGGAATGAAAAACCAGTTTAGCTTGTCTCAGCTACTGGTTCCGGCTATTCCATTAGAAGTGATTATTCTATTCTCCCGTCAGCTGTTCAGTTTGATTAAAGCTGGTGTGCCGTTACTGCGTTCAATGCGGGGATTACTGCAAAACTGCGAAAACAAACAGCTTAAACAAGCGCTAGAAGAGGTGGTTTCCGAGCTGAGTAATGGCCGCAGTTTGTCCTCTGCGATGCAGCAACACCGTAAAGTGTTTAGCCCTCTGTTTGTCTCCATGATTAACGTGGGTGAGAACACGGGTCGACTGGATCAGGCGTTGTTGCAACTGGCCAATTATTATGAGCAGGAGCTGGAAACACGCAAGCGAATTAAAGCCGCGATGCGTTATCCCACGTTCGTTATCATCTTTATTACCATTGCGATGTTTGTTCTCAATATCTTAGTGATCCCGGAGTTCGCTTCAATGTTCACACGTTTTGGTGTCGATCTACCATTGCCAACTCGCATCTTGATTGGGACCTCTAACTTCTTTGTGAATTATTGGGTATTGCTTATCGCTCTGATGATCGGGGGATTTATTATCTTTAAGTCTTGGGTTGCGACGGCAGATGGTCGGGAGGCGTTTGACCGATTCCGTCTGCGATTGCCGATCGTTGGTGACATTGTCAATCGCGCTCAGTTGTCACGTTTTTCTCGCACCTTCGCTCTGATGTTGAAGTCCGGTGTGCCGCTCAACCAGTCGTTGGCACTTTCTGCTGAAGCTTTAGGTAACCGCTTCTTAGAAAACCGTATTTTAGCGATGAAGTCAGCCATTGAAGCGGGCAGTACGATTTCTGCTACGGCGATCAACAGTCAGATATTTACCCCGTTGGTTATCCAGATGATCGCCGTGGGGGAAGAAACGGGTCGTATTGATGAGCTGTTACTCGAAGTGTCTGATTACTACGACAGAGAAGTGGATTACGATCTCAAAACACTGACCGCGCGGATTGAACCGTTACTCTTGGTTATCGTGGCTGGCATGGTTATGGTGCTGGCACTCGGTATATTCCTGCCGATGTGGGGGATGCTGGACATCATCAAAGGCGGCTAATGCGTGGTTGAAAATCATAACCGAGCTACGCTGATACTCTGTGCTCTGATCGCTATTATTTTTGTTGGATTAGTGATTAAATTTCAGTCAGTGACACAAGAGGCGCGAGTGACGGGGGCCAAAATGGCTGAAGTTTGGATGCGCGATAGCGTTCAGCGCTACAGAGAATCCTGGCTACTCCAAGGCGAACCAAAACAGATGGAGGTGGACGGCTTTCAGCTAACAATGACACAATGGGGGCTGGTCTCTCCCTTTAACAAGCAGGGCGACTTAGATTGTGTTTACTGGTTAGCGGTTCATTATCCGCAGCGTAAAATCATGACCAGCGAACCGTCAGAAATAGCGGGAACGATAGAAAACAATGTTTACAGGTGCAAATACATTTATAGTGATCATTACCAGGTAATAGTGACGACTTACAGGGATCATCTAACTGTGGGTGTCGATATATTGTCGGAGTGATTTTTTTGACACTTTAGTACTATAAATAGACATTTAAAATAGATATAATACTCGGATTAAGATAGGTAATTAGTTGTAATATTGAGTAAATCAATGCATATTTAACTGGTTGCATTTTGTGACTATATATCGGTCAATTGCCACTCTTTTTTGGTAGCAATTCCGTTTCCATTTCGCTATCTAAATTAGTGAACCTTAAGCCCAACGCCATGTTGTCTCGATGACAAATGGTGTGACCAAATTTATCTGTTGCAGTCATACTGCATGCTTACATAGAGAGAGTAAACAATGAAAAGACAAGGTGGTTTCACCCTTATCGAACTAGTAGTGGTAATTGTAATCCTAGGTATTCTAGCGGTAACTGCGGCACCACGTTTCTTAAACCTACAAGATGATGCTCGTAATGCAACTTTAGAAGGACTTAAAGGTTCTCTACAAGGTGCTGCTGGTATTGTTTATGGTAAGGCGGCAATTGCTGGTGTAGAAGCATTAGACGATTCGTCTATTACCATTGGCGATGATACAGTTAACACCGTTTATGGCTACCCAAAAGCAGAATTCGCTTCACTTGAGCATATTGTTGACGGAATAGGTGCTGCGGATGCGGGCACAGATTTTGAAGTTGCAACTACTGACGCAACATCGATCACTATTGGTATTCCTGGATATACTAAACAATGTGTTAAATACACTAATTCTGCTGGCGAAGATCAGGCTCCTGCTATTGTAGTTACAGACTGTACTGCTTCAGAGTCAGGTTCAGAGTCAGGTTCAGAGACGAATACAGAGCAGACAGACTAGTCAGCTAACCTATAAACTCTTATAGTTAAATAAAGGCCAGCCAGTCTGGCCTTTATCTCTTGATTTTGATAAATCTCGGAATACCTAATATGCGTCAATCATCAGGTTTTAGTGCAATCGAATTTGTGGTTGTGTTAATTGTCTTAGGTGTAATCGGTTATGTGGTATTACCAAGATTTATCAGTTTTGAACCAGAGACATACGAAGCAAAATGGGAACAAACTAAGCAAACCGCTGAGCACGTTTCTGAGACGCTAAGCAATAAACAAACCTACGATCGAATTGAACAAGAACTAGGACGTTCAAAAGAAGATAACTAACTCGTGCTGATTATTTGTACACTTGATCGCAATTCGAATTGAAAACTGATAAACCTATCATAATACTCATAAATTCATCGTATACTTAAGTCGCTTGTCCTAAGTTTTAGCCTAAGGTCGGGTTATGAAAATTCGCAGCTCTACATTAGGGTTTACATTAACGGAATTGATCCTGGTGATCGTTCTTCTCTCCATCCTTTCTCTTTTTGCGGCTAGCCGTTTTATCGGCAAGAGCAGCTTTTCTGCATTTGCGCTTCAGGAACAAGTCATCTCAGTCATTCGTCAGGTACAAGTTAATCGAATGCAGTCGAATATTGACATACCTGATAAGCCTTACCCAGAACGATGCTTTCCAAGTAGCTATAAATCAGAAGAAGATCCAAGCTATACCAATTTTTGCTTATCAATAACTAGTTCTTGTATTGGTTCAACAGCAGCATGTTCATTGACGGGTAATGCACAAGATGCTCGCAGTGATGTGGTTATCGATAAGTCGGCTAAGTTTTCAATCATCAATGGTGCAACTAGCCCAATCGAGTTTAACCTGTTAGGTAACCCTGTAAGCGGTGCAGTAAACATCTTAATTGAAGACCAAAATGGTCAAAGCCGTTGTCGTGTTGCAATCAATATCCAAGGGTATGTATACGCGCCTGATGGAGCTTGCTTATGAAAAAAGTTCGCGGCATGACCTTAATTGAAATGATCATCGCCATCGTCTTAATGGGCATTGCGATGGTGGCATTCACCTCTTTTCTTATTCCTCAGGTTAGAGATTCTGCCAATCCCCATTATCAAACCCGCGCCTCAGCTTTAGCCCAAAGCTTTATGTCGCAAATTCTAGCGCGTGGTTTTGATGAGCATAGTGATTTTGATGGTGGCACCGTTCGGTGTAGGGAGAATGGAGTGAGCTGCACTGAGGTAAATAAATTAGGTGCTGATACAAAACGAGACGGTTCCTTAGAAACAAATCCTAGTGATTTCAATGATGTCGATGATTATATGGGCTGTTGGTATACCGATGGCACTGAGTCGCGTTGTGCCGAAAAGTATTCAGGTAAGCATTACCAGTTAAAAAATGTACTGGGTAACGCTATGCAGAGTGATTATAAAAACTTTCGGGTAGAAGTCGATGTGAACTATGTTGAGGAAAATGGCTCAGCTTCAACTGACATTTCCGATTATAAACGAGTCACTATGGTCATTTATGCGGGGCAAGCGCAATCATTTAAACTTTCTGCTATCAAAGGGAACTACTAATGAAAGTACGTGGTTTTACCTTGATAGAGATGATCGTCACCATCGTCATAGGTAGCATTATTATGCTCGGTATCGCTGCTTATTTACGCCTTGGTGCCCAAGGGTACTCAGATAGTATTGCGCGGCAAAGGCTACAAACTCAGGCGCAATTCGTTATTGAGAAAATGTCCCGAGAGATTCGTCATGCCGTGCCGAATAGTTTTTTTATCGATGAGAATGAGAAAAACTGTCTCGAGTTCATTCCTATTGCTTACTCTGGTTTTTATTCCTTTAGTGGAGATGAAATTAAGTTTGTAGTTGGCTTTTGGGATACGCCGCCAGTTATTCATAATGGGATGAAAATAGTGATCAACCCAACACGGCTTAGCGACTTAAGTTCTTCTTCGCATAGCCTTAGGCTTGACACTCTTTCTGTCGACAACAACGTTTATACGGTGAGCTCGGTCAACCCTGATGGGGTTAAGGTAGCCAGCAGTTCTGTTTCCAATCGTCATTTTATTTATGATTTATCTTCTAAAGTTAAATACTGTTTTACTGGCTCAGAAGTACAACGCAATGGCGTTCCCATCGCTGATCATGTTGTTTATTCCGATGATCAAACTCAAAGTTATTTTATATACGATGATGCATCACTGCATCGAGGTGGGCAGGTGCATCTCAGACTGGTGTTCCAACAAGACGGTGAACGTAGTGTGTATCAACAAGATGTGCAGGTGCTCAATGTTCCATAATCAGGAAAAAGGCAATGTGTTAATTGTGACGCTCTTTGTCATTATCGTAATGGGATATTTGGCAGCATCACTAATGAAAGTGACTTGGTCTAATCAAAGTGGCTTAACTCGTGAGTTTTTGGGTACAAAGGCTTGGTTTGCTGCACAGTCTAGTACCGAGTGGGTATTAACAGAGTTTTATCCAGTGGGTGGTTCAGAGGCAGTGTCGAGTGTTTGTACTGCCCTTAAAGCCGGCACCTTAACTATTGAAAGTGGCTTGGTCGATAAAGCATGCAAAATTAAAGCTATTGAATGTCAGAAGTCAGGCAAGCTACCAGGGGAGTTGCCTGGTGAAGAGGTTGAACTCTATGTGGTTAAAAGTGTTGCCATTTGTGGTTCAGGGCTGTCTCAAGTACAGCGTCAGCAAGAAGTTTGGGTGAGGGAGTAAATTACAATGAACAAAATAATAACATCGTTACTTGCGGTAGCTCTTTTCCTTTTTTCGTCAATCAGTTTTGCTGCAGTAAATAACAACCCTCAGTTTGAATTTGGCACCATCCCTGCTGAAAATTGTCAGGTATTGGATAGTGAGCGTGGTGTTACATGTGATATCGAGTTTCAGAATACCTACGATGAAGAGCCGCTTGTCTTTGTAATGTCGACGATTGATGCGTCAATGTCTAGTTTCGCGAATAAGAAGACGGAGTATCCTTCAAACTTACGAGTATGGTCAAAGTCTAAAACGAAAGCGACGATAAAGCAGCTTTTTCCACCTCATAGTGCAGCTTGTAAGCGATTGAAGCAAAATAATAACGGGAAGTGGCGATGCACGGACAACAATAATCAAGGTGAGAGGGTGACTTTCGTTGATGCTCCCATGGAAGACATAGACTACCTCGTTATCGAACCTGGTGTTATCAAGTTTGATGGGGATGCCATGATTGTTGCGGGCAAAGTGAGCTCTAAGCATACATTTTCTAATAAGTCCGGTGGAACAAATAATATCAGTAAACAAGTCAATTTTAGTAGCTTTGGTTTGAGCACTGCTTTTTCACAGCCACCTGGTGTCTTAGTTCAATTACAAACTAAGAATAACTACAGTAATGGGCAACCTTTATGGCTGAGCACGATTGCATACAGCCCAACAGAACAAGGCTTCTCTCTGATTTTAGATCGTTCAGAGGTTACGCAGAATGCTGTGCTAGATGAATCTGAAGATGTAGCTTTTGTGGCTGGTCTTGGGCAAGGTTTTGTTAATGGTCGCAAATTCTGGCTGGGAGATGGTTCTACACGAAATACGTTAGGAGCATTGGACGACAACGTCATTAAACCGATCACTGAGGGGTGTTTGCAGGTTAGTGATTTTCAAGTATCTGGTTTCAAGTCTGCACCAGTGTTACTCGCATCTAAGCGAACTCGCAATGGTAACAATGGTGGTTGGTTAAGACGTTGTTCTGTGACTAAAAACAGTGTTGCTTTGATCAATGAAGAGGACATGGATAGAGATGCAGAGCGTGGACATGTTGTTGAGCCATTTTCCTATTTCTTATTTGATAAACCTCCCGTTGATGATGTGTGTACCTTGTTTCCATCCCCAGCTCAAACGTGGGATACAAATAACAATGCTAAATTGGAGATGAGTAACAAAGCACTTATCTCAGGTGCAAAGTTAAGCAATAGCAAGCGCTACGTTGGCTTTAGACAAAGTGAGATAACCATGCACAATAAAGCAAGTTGTGATGGCCTTGCTTGCCTTGGAGATTCTGGACTCAGGGTAAAGAAACAAGAGCTAGAGAGCTTTAGGGCACCGGATCGTGATGATCTCAAAACTGTCAATTTATGGCATGAAGATCGCGAGTTTTACAACAATGAAGTTATCGGCACACTCTCTGTGGGGCATGGAACCGCAACTTTCAAATCAGGAACCTACTGGATTGGAACGATTAACGTCAACAACCAGGGCAAGATAGTTATCCCGGCTGGGGAAAAAGTAACGATTCATGCGAAAAAAGTGTACGTGAGCAATGGTGGTAGCTCTTTTGGTGAGGTCGATGATGCTGAGCTGATAGTCTTAGTGCATGACTCAGCAGATAGTATTGTGCAACTTAGTCAAAATACGGTGTTTACGGGGCTATTATATAGTGAAACCAATGTTTACCTGAGTAACTCAAGCACAGTTAATGGAGCGATCACTGCGAAACAAATTTTGATGAGCAATGGCGCTAAGATTATTGCGACTGATAACCACTGTTTTACGCCCTCAGATAACTATGAAGTAACACTCTCGCCAGCAACCCAGTACGCGTTGATGTGTGGTACTGAGCAGCCAAGCTTTGAGATACAAACAACGAATGATAGTAATGCAGAGAGCACAGGTGTAACCGTTCAGGTTTACCCTGATGCAGATAATTTTTCTATAGATGTTGTAGAAAGCACTGGTACTGGCTCTTATCCTAGCTTTACGACAAGCAATGTGTCTTCGAAACTTGGTAAGTTGAAACTGCAAGTGAGCGTTAAAGATCAAAGTAGTATCGATCTTGATGAAGAATATACGTTAAAGGTTACGGTGGACAATGACTCATCAAAAACGCAGACATCAACTTTCAAGTTTGTGCCATTTAAGTTTGATGTGGATGATCAAACCATTGTTGCTGGTAAAAAATATCAGATTGAAACGAGAGTATTAGCTTGTAGTGATGGTCAGCAAACGGTAGTCAAAAGTTACACTGGCTCACCAAGTGTTAACTTAGAAATTGAAACACCAACTGATGGACGTAGTGATAAGATACTAACGTATGAACCGAAATTTGATAGCTCAGACCAAGGTAAGTCGTCAGATACGTTTAAGCTAATGGATTCGGGTTTTTACACTATCAAACTCGAAGACGCGAATTTTACTTGTGATCCTCAGTACTCAGATGAGTGTCCAATCGCTCCGGATGAAGATAAAGATGAGCAAGAATCAGTGACTTTGAATGGTTCATTCAGCGTTAAGTCTCGCCCTTGGAAAATTGCTATTTGTGATGTTAAGTCGAAAGAAGACAATGTGAGCAATCCTAGCACTGAAGGTGAGGGTGATGGCTTTATTCCTGCCGGACAGAGCTTTAGCATAACTTATAAGCCTATTGCTTATAGAGACTCAACGGATACGGATATTTGTGATTATCCGCTGACTCAGAATTACTTCTCAAGTGACAATACCAATGCACCATTGGACATTAAGTTTGATGTTGCGTACCCAACTGGGGGGGAGCTTGCCAACTTTTCAGAAGATAATGGGTTTATTGGTTCTTCAACCTTTACTGAAGATGACGTCATATCTGGTAAGAAAGCAGAATACGTTTGGAATGAAGTTGGTTCGTTGAATTTAACGACCAATGCTTCGTACTTAGGTATGTCGCTTGATGAAGGTAGCCAGGTTATTGGGCGTTTTTATCCCAAATACTTCCAAGTCTATGACGACGAGAGTATTGATATTACCAATAGTTGGGCTTATCCAGACGGACAAAGCTTTACCTATATGGGGCAGGGGTTTGGTGTTGAAGCGTTCTATGTCGAAGCGTTGAATGCCCAAAATGACAGTGTCAGTAACTACAAATTGTTTGATGAATCACTGCAGGCTGAGTTCAATTTGATTGATACCAGCAGCTATGCGACGCGATTCTCTTCACTTAAATCTTATGGTGGTGAATGGCAAAACAACCTGCTGACAGGCGTTGATAGCCAAAGTATCGGCTTATTTGCTGACTTGGCGAGTGACGGACTCTTGATGACGAAAGCCACGGCGACCTACGCTCCAGATGGACCTTTTAATCTGAATGAAAGTGGTTCTAATACCGATATTTCTATTGATGACGTTAGCGCAAATGCTGATCCTGTTGAAATTGATGGTAATGATGGTCGACTAGCTGTCCAACCCGACATCCGTTTTGGTCGTGTTGACCTTGATGATGTAGGTGGACGTCAAGGGGACACCTTACATGTTCCACTACGTGTTGAATACTGGAATGGCAGCCGATTTGTTGTTAACTCAAATGATAGCCAAACAGACATAAACGGTATTAAGTGGGATCAGGAGCATATCTGGCCAACAGGTGAAGGTGCTGCTCCAAAAGACGTTAATTTGGCAGATGGTGGTGAAGTGTCTTCTGGTTCTTCTCGTTCTGTAACTGCAACGCAAGCAGAATCGTATCGTCAGCAAACTCGTGTTTGGTTAGATTTGGAAGCAAATGATTTACCTTGGCTCAAATACGACTGGGACAATGATGGTTCGGAAGAAAACCCATCCTCTGTCGTCACCTTCGGCATCCACCGTGGTAATGACCGCGTGATTTACCGGGGTGAGCCGGGATTAACGGCCCAGTAACAAACGACGGTTTTTGCGCTTAAGTTAGGAAACTGCAAGAAATTGGTGCTTTCCACCCATGTTTGTGTACCAATACCTTGCTGTGACAGCGAGGCATTGGTACATTTAGGACAATTTTTGTCTTTAATATTTTTGCAGGATGAACGAAGAGTATGTTTAAGAAACTTCGTGGCATGTTTTCTAACGATTTATCGATCGATTTAGGTACTGCCAACACTCTAATTTACGTAAAGGGGCAAGGTATTGTCCTTGATGAACCTTCTGTAGTTGCTATTCGTCAAGATCGTGTAGGTTCTGCAAAAAGCGTTGCTGCAGTCGGTCATGCAGCAAAGCAAATGCTTGGTCGTACGCCAGGTAACATTTCTGCTATTCGTCCGATGAAAGATGGCGTGATTGCTGATTTCTACGTGACAGAAAAAATGCTGCAACACTTCATTAAGCAGGTGCATGACAACAGCATCCTAAAACCTAGCCCACGCGTTTTGGTGTGTGTACCTTGTGGTTCTACTCAAGTTGAGCGCCGTGCGATTCGTGAGTCTGCACTCGGTGCTGGCGCGCGTGAAGTTTACCTAATCGATGAGCCAATGGCGGCAGCAATCGGTGCAGGCCTGCGTGTATCTGAGCCGACTGGTTCAATGGTGGTCGATATCGGTGGTGGTACAACTGAAGTCGCGGTTATCTCGCTTAACGGTGTGGTTTACTCGTCTTCTGTTCGTATCGGTGGTGACCGCTTTGATGAAGCCGTTATCAATTACGTTCGTCGTAACTACGGCAGCTTGATTGGTGAAGCAACAGCAGAGAAGATCAAACACGAAATCGGCTCAGCTTACCCTGGCGATGAAGTTCTAGAGATTGAAGTTCGTGGCCGTAACCTTGCAGAAGGTGTGCCTCGCAGTTTCAGCCTCAACTCAAATGAAATCCTTGAAGCGCTGCAAGAGCCGCTATCTGGTATCGTATCGGCAGTGATGGTTGCACTAGAACAGTGTCCACCAGAGCTTGCGTCAGATATCTCTGAAAACGGCATGGTTCTGACTGGTGGTGGTGCACTACTTAAAGATCTCGACCGTCTACTAATGGAAGAAACTGGGATTCCAGTGGTTATCGCTGAAGATCCACTGACTTGTGTGGCTCGTGGTGGCGGTAAAGCACTAGAAATGATCGACATGCACGGCGGCGATCTATTTTCTGAAGAATAAAAGTTTAGGTGGAGCTTAAAGCGAGCTTCACCTTCATTTCTGCTCTCTCTGTAATTCAAATATGCTCCATACCTGAATGTATTTAATGCAAGATTTCAGGTTGCCAGTTAAGGCTCAATAGCTATGGAAGCAATCAGGTTAAAAACAAGATGAATCCGATCTTTGGCAGAGGGCCATCTCTGCAATTACGTCTGTTTTTTGCTGTCATCATGTCGGCGAGCTTAATGCTGGCGGATAGTCGTCTGGATACGTTCTCTAACGTTCGATATTTACTGAACAGTGCGGTGGCACCCATTCAGTATGCCGCTAATTTACCTCGCAGTATGTTCGATGGTGTCTTTGAGCGTTTTAATACGCGTCAGACGCTCGTAGAAGGCAATCGTAATTTAAAGCGAGAAGTGCTACGTCTGAAAAGCGAGCTGATCTTGCTTGATCAATATAGAGAAGAAAACCAACGCTTACGCAAACTGTTGGGATCATCCTTTGTCCGTGATGAAAAGAAAGTCGTGACGGAAGTCATGGCAGTCGATACGTCACCTTATCGCCATCAGGTGGTGATAGATAAAGGCCAGATCGACGGTGTATACGTGGGGCAGCCGGTCATTAACGAAAAAGGCATTGTCGGTCAGGTAACCTTTGTAGCAGCGCACAACGCCCGGGTCTTACTGCTGACTGATGCCAAAAACGCGATTCCTGTTCAGGTTATCCGTAATGACATCAGAGTAATCGCGTCCGGAAATGGTGAAATGGATGAAATCCAACTCGAACATATTCCAACCAGTACCGATATTCAGGTCGGCGATTTGTTGGTGACGTCAGGGTTAGGTGGGATTTACCCAGAAGGTTATCCGGTAGCGAATGTCACCATCGTGGATCACGATACTCGTCAGGAGTTTGCATCCATTAAAGCGGAACCCGTGGTTGAGTTTGAGCGTCTGCGCTATCTGCTGCTCATTTGGCCAAATGAAGATCGTCAGCACAAAGTGTTGCAATCTAATGTCGATGAAGAGGTAGAGCAAGTGGAACTAGAGGTAACTGATGGCGAGTAATGTATTTCGCAGCCGAATGGTTATTGGCGTTAGCTTCTTTGTTGCGCTGGTTTTGCAAACCATCCCGTGGCCGGGCGATCTGGAGCTGTTCCGTCCGTCATGGCTGTTTTTAGTCACCTGTTACTGGGTGTTGGCTCTGCCTAACCGGGTTAATGTCGGTAGTGCTTTAATTCTGGGACTGATATGGGACATTTTAGTCGGTTCGACTCTGGGCATCCGGGGCATGATGATGTCGATCATCATCTATCTGGTTGCGTTGAATTTCTTATTAATCCGTAATATGGCATTGTGGCAACAATCGATTTTAATTGCCTTTTTTACTGTGTTACTGGAACTTTTGATATTCTGTGGGGAATATTTGAACCAGGACGTAGTATTTAATCCATTATCTCTGTGGACGGCGGCAATAAACTGTATACTTTGGCCATGGATGTTTTTATTAATGCGGCGAGTGCGTCGAGCATGGCACGTCAGGTAACAGTGTGAAAAAAAGCTTATCACTCGTTCTCGCTTCAGGCTCTCCGAGAAGAAAGGAGTTGCTTGCTCAACTGGGGTACGATTTTGACATCGTATTGCCAGATGTTGAGGAAGCCAAACAGGCTCATGAGCAGGCGCAAGATTATGTGTTGCGCCTTTCTCTGGAAAAAGCTCAGGCAGGCTTAGCATTGGCTAAGCCTGATTCCGTTGTATTGGGCTCTGACACTGTGGTGGTATGTGATGACCAGGTGTTGGAGAAACCCACAAATTTCGAAGATGCGAAGCGTATGCTTACTCGCTTATCTGGACGTCGTCACCAAGTGATGACCGCAGTGAGTGTCGTTTCATCGCAACAACAACATTCAGTGGTGGTTATCACTGATGTCTGGTTCAAACCCTTGACTCACGAAGAAATCGAACAATATTGGCAGTCAGGAGAACCATGCGATAAAGCTGGAAGTTATGGTATTCAGGGACTCGGAGGGCGTTTTGTCACCCGAATCGAAGGCAGTTATCACGCAGTAGTAGGCTTACCTTTGTTCGAAACCGATCAGCTAATTCAAGAATTTTTATAATTATTTTGAGGTGTGCACATGAGTGCAGAATTGCTGCTAAACGTGACCCCGAGTGAAACTCGTGTGGCCATGATTGAAGGTGGAGTGCTACAAGAAATTCATATCGAGCGCGAATCTCGTCGCGGTATCGTAGGTAACATTTACAAAGGCAAAGTCAGTCGCGTACTTCCGGGTATGCAGGCGGCTTTCGTCGATATTGGCTTGGATAAAGCGGCGTTTTTGCATGCGTCTGATATCGTACCGCATACAGAGTGTGTGGCCGAAAACGAAAAGCAACAGTTTCAGGTTCGTGATATCTCAGAGCTGGTTCGCCAGGGCCAGGATATCGTGGTGCAAGTGGTTAAAGATCCGCTGGGTACCAAAGGTGCACGTCTAACTACCGACATTACCCTTCCTTCCCGTTATCTGGTTTTCATGCCGGGTGCGAGCCACGTAGGTGTGTCACAACGTATCGAAAGTGAACGCGAACGTGAGCGTTTAAAGAAAGTCGTCAACCAATACTGTGATGAACACGGTGGATTCATTATCCGAACTGCAGCTGAAGGTGCGGATGAAAAAGAGCTTTCTCAGGACGCGGCCTTTCTAAAACGCTTATGGATTAAAGTCATGGAGCGCCGTTCTAAATATAAAACGCGCTCGACACTTTATGGTGAACTGGGGCTGGCACAGCGCATTCTGCGTGATTTTGTTGGCACCGAGCTGGACAAGATTCTGGTCGACTCACGCTTGGAGTATGACAACCTTCAAGAGTTTACTTCGGAATATGTACCTGAGCTGACCGACAAGCTTGAGCTGTATGAAGGCGATAAGCCTATCTTCGATATGTATGATACGGAGAACGAGATTCAACGCTCGTTGGAACGTAAAGTTGAGCTAAAGTCTGGTGGCTACCTGATCATTGATCAAACTGAAGCAATGACCACTATCGACATTAATACTGGCGCATTTGTTGGTCGTCGTAACTTAGAAGAAACGATCTTCAACACCAATATTGAAGCGACTCAGGCCATTGCTCGTCAGCTGCGTTTACGTAATCTTGGCGGTATCATCATTATCGACTTTATCGACATGGCTTCTGAAGTGCATCGTCAACGCGTTATTACCTCACTTGAAGCTGCGCTATCAAAAGATCGAGTAAAAACCAACATTAACGGCTTTACGCAACTGGGTCTGGTTGAGATGACCCGTAAACGCACGCGCGAAAGTATTGAACATATTCTTTGTTCTGGTTGTCCTACTTGTGAAGGTCGCGGTACCGTGAAAACGGTCGAGACGGTATGTTTCGAGATTCTGCGCGAAATCACCCGAGTGAATCGAGCGTACGATGCCGACAACTTTGTTGTGTATGCGTCCCCGTTCGTTGCAGAAGCGCTGCTCGGTGATGAATCACATGCGCTGGCAGAACTCGAAGTCTTTATTGGTAAGCAAGTTAGAATTCAGGCTGAGCCCCTGTACATTCAGGAACAGTTTGACGTTGTGATGATGTAATTGGGACATTTGTGAATTTTGGTTTTAACCGTTTGGGACGATTTTGTGCGTGGAGTTTAGCCACTGTATTGGTGTTACTCGCGATTGTCGTGACAACACTGCGTGTCACATTACCACAGCTCGACCACTTCCAAGATGAGATCAAAACCTGGGTCAGACAAGGCACAGGTTTTGATTTTTCTATTTCCAGTGTTGCTGGATCCTGGCGAAACAGCCACCCTTCAATCACGCTACTTGGTTTAGAAGCTAACTTGCCGAACAACCAGGAAGCGCGCTTTGCCGTTGACGAACTGCAAATTGAATTTGATTTGTTTCAGTCTCTTTTTCAGCTCAAACCCGTTGTTGCGGATTTAACCATCCACAACTTGGCGTTGGATATTCGTAGTGTCAGTATTCTCCCAGGCGCTGAGAGCCAAATGCCGGTTGCGACATCGGAAAAAAGTGAAGTAAAGCTAATCGACCAATTAGACTCACTTTTGCTGCGTCAGTTTGAAGACTTTACCATCACTGACTCACGAATTTGGTATAAGTCCGTTTCTGGTGAAACGCGACGGCTGGATATCGAAAGGCTCCGTTGGAGTAATCAGGGTAAGCACCATTTAGCCGAAGGGACGGTCAGCATCGCCGATGCTAAGATTAACTCCTTGTTGGTAAGTGCTAACTTTAAAGACCATGGTTCATTGCGTGATGTCTCGGGTGAGTTTTATGTCAGCGCTCAAGATGTCTCTGTAGCACCTTGGCTAACCACTTACATGCAAGCGGAATCTGGCGTAGAGTCCGGCAAAGTGAGCTTGAATACCTGGCTGACCCTGAAACACAGTCAGCCTAATTATGCTTATGTAGAACTGCAGCCATCTGAATTAGTCTGGAACGAGAATGGCAGCCATGAACTATTCATTGAATCAGGTATTTTTAAGTTATTGCCGGATAAAAATGGCTGGAAAGTAAATGGTCACTCACTTCAAATTCGCACTGATGAAAAGCAATGGTCAGAACTAGACGTTGCGTTTGACTGGCAGCCTTCCGGCTGGGCGCTTAATCTCTCTGAGATCGACATTGAATCCATCACACCATTGATAAAGCTGGCTCCTGAGTCGGAATCAACTAGCGATTTTATCGATCAGATAAAGCCCAAAGGCCGACTGGAAGATATCCGTCTATCGATGAATGGTGGATGGGAGACGTTGCGCTATTCCGCTGAGCTTGATGAGTTGGGTTTAACGCAGTGGCAGTTGTTGCCGGGTTTCCAGCATGTTCAGGGAAGCGTGTCGGGTAACGTTAATCAGGCCAAAGCCAATGTAACGGTGATTGATGATGTCTTCCCTTATGGCGACGTTTTTCAGGCACCACTGAATATTAAGCAAGGCGAAGTCGAGATTGTCTGGCAACAAGACCAACAAGGCTGGCGCTTGTGGGCAGATAAAGTCACAGCCGCGACGCCTGATTTACAGGTTTTGGGGGCTTTTCGTTTAGACTTCCCGAAAGATCAAAGTCCGTTCCTGTCATTCTACGCCGAGGCGGATCTGTACAATGCGGGTGAAACCTGGCGTTACTTACCAACTTTGGCACTGGGGCAAGATCTTACCGATTACCTCTCTACCGCAATTCAAGGCGGTAAAGTGAATACCGCCAAGTTGTTGTGGTACGGCGAACTCGGCGATTTCCCGTATAAACAACACAACGGTATGTTTCAGGCTTGGGTCGGCCTTAAAGACGCAAAATTCAGCTTTGATACTGCCTGGCCTCCTATTACCGATTTACAGTTGGATTTGTTATTTGAAAATGACGCCATGCATCTGGATTCCAATTCGGCGACACTCAATGGTGTTGCTGCTGAGCGAATTACTGGTCGTATTCCTAAACTGGCCCCGGATGGGCATATTGAAATTGAAGCCAAAGCCAGCGCGCCAGGGAACGAAGTTCGTGATTATATGATGGCGACACCCTTGGTCGACTCGGTCGGTGCGGCGTTGACGGCACTGCAAGTCAGTGGCCCGGTTTACTCGGAGTTTCAGCTCAATATTCCGTTTGATACAGAGAATGAACCGAGAGCATGGGGCTACGCGGATCTTAAAGACAATCGCGTCGATATTGATGCGCCGCCAATGACTTTGGAAAACGCGACCGGACGCATCAATTTTGATAATGATGTGGTTACGACTTCGGGCCTCGCAGCGGAGTTACTCACGCAGCCAATTTCACTCGACTTCCGCGGCGAAAGTGCTGACCAAGGCTACGATGTAACTATCAATACGCTGGGAGACTGGGACGTAGAACCTCTAAAACCTTATGTTGGGGAGCGATGGCTGAACTTGGTCTCTGGTCACGCGCCATGGCAAATGGATATCGACCTACAGCTCAATGATGTCGGCTTTACCTATCAGGTTGGCGTCTTAGCGCAACTTAATCGTGTTGTGAGTGAGTATCCTTACCCGCTGGCAAAAAGAGTGGGTGAGTCTGGTCAGGCCAAGCTGCAGGCGTCAGGAAATCAAGAAAACATTTCTGCTCGTCTGGAGGTCCCTAATGTAAAATACCAGACAGAGATAGACATTACTGGCGAGCTTCCGCTGTTAACGGCGACCAATTTAATGATTGGGCAAGGTGGTTTTAGAGCGAGCCCAATTATCGGACATGATGCTTCGATACGTCTTGATGAGCTTGACGTAGACAGCTGGTTAGAACTGCTAAATGTACCGTCTAGCAGCGCCCCGTCAGTGCTCTCCAATATGGAAACCCCGAGAATCCCGTTACCAACCCGGGTGGATATTGAGGCTCAGAGCTTAATGCTCGGAGAGCTTGAATTCCATGATGTTGACGTTAATGCCAAGAAAAAGAACTCAAACTGGCAGATGCAGGTGAGCAGCCAGGAGGTAAAAGGTAGAGCGAACTACCTGAAACCGAATGATTTGTCGGTATCGTTAGATCATCTGCATTTGTACATTCCGGGTTTCGATGAAATCGAGAAAGAGCGCAGTTCCATCTTTGCCAGTGAAGATCAAACTGCGCCGTTAATCACCAAATTTGACCGCCAATTTCATGATGAAATGCCAAACTTAAAGCTGAATATTAATGATTTTTGGTTGCAAGGGTATAAAGTGGGCAAGGTGAATGTTGAATTGCAACGCAGTGATGAGCGTCTGGAATGGAAAAAGCTTAACTTCAGTAGCGGCAAAAACAGCATTGATATGAGTGGTTGGTGGGAACTGACTAACGAGCGCAGTCATTCCAATTTGAGCTTCAAGGTCAAAGGCGATAACAATACCGATCTTATGGAGCGCTTCGGCATCACTTCAGGAATACAGCAGGCACCATTTGAACTGAATGCCAACATGGAGTGGGATGGCGCGCCTTGGTCGATGAAAACCCAGACACTCCAGGGTGATGTGTCGACGGAATTTGGCAAAGGGGTCATCAGCGAAGTAAGTGGAGCGGCTCGTCTGCTTGGTTTGTTTAGTCTTGACTCTATTATTCGTAAGATGCAGCTCGATTTTACCGACGTGTTTGATAAAGGAATGGCGTTCAATTCGATCACGGGTACGGGCAAAATTCAGGATGGTGTATTTGTCACCAATGATATCGTCATGGATGCGCTTGCCGGGGAAATGCAGATTCGTGGCATGGCTGACGTAACGAAAAGATTAGTGGATGCTGAGGTGAAGTTTACGCCTGATATCACGTCTGGCTTACCAATGTTGACAGCCTTCGCCGTCGCGCCACAAACCGCCTTATACGTGCTGGCTATCTCGACGGTGATTTCACCGGTGGTTGAGGTATTTACTCAAGTGAATTATGAAGTCAAAGGGCCGCTCGAATCACCGACGGTCAAAGAGATATCGCGTAGCCAGGGTGAATATAAGCTGCCAGAAAAGTTGCGTGAACAGGCGCAATAACCGCCTTCATTGGTAAGGAATTTAAGTAAGGAAAAACACATGGAGCGTGTTGGTATTATTCAAATGACGTCTGGTCCAGATATTGAAGCGAATCTGGCGTTTATTGAAAAGCAATGTGAAATAGCCGCGAATCAGGGAGTTAAGCTGGTCCTTACCCCCGAGAATTCAGTATTGTTTTCGAGCCGCGAAGCGTATCATCAACATGCTGAACCGCTTGGAAGTGGTGTGATACAGCAACGTTTGGCCGATATTGCTAAACACAACCAACTGACTTTGATCGTCGGCAGTATGCCTATTCAAACGGCCAGAGGTGTGACGACGACCACCATCGTCCTTCCACCGCATGGTAAGTGCATTGCCCATTATGACAAGCTGCATATGTTTGACGTTGAAGTCGCAGATGGACATGGCAGCTACCGAGAATCTGATACCTTCACTGCGGGCAATCAAATTGTTGTTGCAGAAACGGATGTTGGCAGTGTTGGTTTGAGTATTTGCTATGACGTACGTTTTGCTGAATTATACAAAGAGCTGCGTTTGGCTGGTGCGAAAATTATTGTCGTCCCTGCTGCGTTTACTGCAGTGACAGGAGAAGCGCACTGGGAGATACTTTTACGTGCCAGAGCGATAGAAACTCAGTGCTGGATTCTCGCCAGTAACCAAACCGGTACCCATCCTTGTGGCCGTAAAACGTGGGGCCACTCGATGGTCGTTGACCCTTGGGGACGAATACACAAACAACTTCAAGAGCAGGTCGGTTTGTTGGTGGCAGAGATAGATTTGTCACAAACCCAGCAAGTAAGGCAGAATATGCCGCTGACTCAACACAGTCGCTTTCAAAATGAATTGAGACGGAAATAAAAGAGCTAACTATGAGCACAAACCAAATAGAACAGGCACTCATCGCCCCAAATGGTCTGACGGAGCAAGACATTGCTGACACTTTAGCCAGCATTGCGACACGTCAGATCGATTATGCGGACATTTACTTTCAGTCCAGCTGGCATGAGTCTCTGGTTCTAGAAGACAGCATCATCAAAGATGGCTCTTTTAATATCGATTGTGGTGTTGGCGTTCGTGCTGTGACTGGCGAGAAAACCGGCTTCGCATACTCTGACCAAATTAATCCGGAAGGTCTCAAGCAAAGTGCTATTGCGGCACGAGGTATCGCCCAGCAAGGTCAAAATGGTAAGGTTCAGGCCTTTAAACGCACCGATAACCAAGCTTACTATGAAGCGGTTAACCCGCTGGCTGGTTGGGAAAAACAGCAAAAAACCGAACTGCTTAAAACACTGGATGCATACATCCGTACTAAAGAACCGTTTATCAAAGAAGTGTCAATTAGCATCAGTGGCGTGCATGAACAAATGTTAGTGGCCGCAACAGACGGGACTTATGCAGGCGATATTCGCCCATTAGTGCGTTTGTCTATCAGCGTATTAGCCCAGAAAGGGGAACGCCGCGAGCGTGGTAGTGCAGGCGGTGGTGGTCGTTTTGGTTACGACTTTTTCCTTTCTGAAACGGACGGCGTGAAGCAAGCCTTCCACTATGCAGACGAAGCGATTCGCATGGCTTTGGTTAACTTAGAAGCCGAAGCGGCACCAGCTGGTATGATGCCAGTGGTACTTGGATCTGGCTGGCCGGGTGTATTGCTACACGAAGCGGTAGGCCACGGCTTAGAAGGTGATTTTAACCGTAAAGAGTCGTCTGTATTCTCAGGTAAAATGGGCCTGCAAGTCACATCACCGCTTTGTACTATTGTCGACGATGGCACTCTGAAAGATCTGCGTGGCTCATTGAATGTAGACGATGAAGGTGTCAACGGTCAGTACAATACGCTTATCGAAAATGGCGTATTGAAAGGCTATATGCAAGATAAGCTTAACGCGCGCCTAATGGGTGTTAACCCAACGGGTAACGGCCGTCGTGAGTCTTACGCGCACTTGCCGATGCCACGGATGACCAATACTTACATGCTACCGGGTGAACACACGCCGGAAGAGATCATCTCTACTG
Source organism: Vibrio sp. STUT-A11 (assembly GCF_026000435.1). NCBI lineage: Bacteria > Pseudomonadati > Pseudomonadota > Gammaproteobacteria > Vibrionales > Vibrionaceae > Vibrio > Vibrio sp. STUT-A11. The sequence continues at coordinate 404,273 of NZ_AP026763.1, forward strand.
TGGAAAAAGGTCTGTACGCGCCAAACTTTGGTGGCGGTCAGGTCGATATCACTTCAGGCAAGTTTGTCTTCTCTGCGTCTGAAGCGTACTTAATTGAAAACGGCAAAATCACGCGTCCAGTGAAAGGGGCGACACTGATTGGTTCTGGCATAGAAGCCATGCAGCAAGTCTCAATGGTCGGTAATGATCTGAGCATCGACAAAGGCGTCGGTGTGTGTGGTAAAGCAGGACAAAGTGTGCCTGTCGGCGTAGGCCAGCCAACGTTGAAGCTGGACTCGCTGACGGTTGGTGGGACGGAATAGATAAGGTTCTAGGATCCTAGGTTTATAAGGACCTAGGTTTTAGGTCCTAGAGAGGCTTGTTGGGATTACAGATTATAGGCAATGGAATACAGATTATATTATTTTTGTGTTCCGTATGTTATGTCGTCATTCCAGCGAGTCGAAGCGAGACTAGGAATCTACTTACCGCAAAGACGAAGCCGAAATGAACACCTTTGATTCCGACATTCTTGGACAGCAGATCCTGAATCACGCTCCTTCGTCGCTGTTCAGGATGACGCTCTTGAAACAATAGTGCTCCGTAATCTCTATTTCAGAGCATCAAGCTCCCAACGTTCAATCCTAGGCCCTAGCTACCTAGAACCTAGGATTTTCAGTTTACATATTTTCTTCAGCAAACTCAGCCAGACGGCTACGAACCACACCGTTAAGGTGAATGTTCGCACTGCCTTCAAAGTTCTTGAAGCGTTCAACCATGTAAGTCAAACCAGATGTGACTGGTGTTAGGTAATGGGAATCGATCTGGGCCAGGTTACCGGAACAGACGATTTTGGTGCCTTCACCACAACGGGTGATGATGGTTTTGATTTGCGAAGCGGTTAAGTTCTGACACTCATCAAGCAGTACAAATGCATTTTGAATCGAACGGCCGCGCATAAAGTTTATCGATTTAAACTGAATGTTGGCTTTGTCGCAAATGTATTTAAGTGAGCCTTCCGTACAGTGATCGTGTTTATGCAGCGCTTCCAACGTATCGGTCACCGCCGCCAACCACGGCATCATTTTCTCCTCTTCCGAGCCGGGTAGGAACCCGATCGATTCGCCGATATCAGGCGTGTTACGGGTTACGATGATCTTATCGAACATCTTTTTCTCGATGGTTTGTTCAAGGGCAGCCGCCATGGCTAACAGAGTTTTACCACTACCCGCAGCACCAGTGAGGATCACCAAATCAATGTCTGGATCGACGAGCGCATCCAACGCCATCGCTTGGTAGATGTTCTTCGGTGTAATGTCCCAGACGCGTCTATGCATCATACGTTCGCGACTGAGATCGAGCAGGGTAAGTTTGTCTTCATTGATGGTTTCAACGCGGCCAGCAAAGTCGCTGTCTTCATCAATCACATATTGGTTTATGAACGTTGGATCAAAAGGCTCTCGGCTAAGTTTGTGGTAGGTTTTTCCGCCCAGAGCGTAGCTCTCGACCTCGTCAATGCCGCTCCAGAAATCGCCTTCACGTTGCTGAAAACCTTTGGTGAGATATTGAACATCGTCAATCAGTTGGTCGGTTCGGTAGTCTTCAACAAAGCGTACGCCAGCTCCTTTGGCGCGAAGACGCATGTTGATGTCTTTCGTCACTAACACCACTTCACGTGGTGCACGTTTGTTTTGCAGATAAAGCACCGCGTTGAGGATGCGGTTGTCACCGGCTTTGTCGGCGAAGGCTTTGACGGTTTCCTGTAATTCGAAGTCCGCCAAAATGGAAATAGATCCTTGATCTGGTTTGTCTTTGGATACTGGAATGCCTTCTGAAATCTCATCTGGCGTGGCATCTTTGAACATGTCTTCCAAAGCGCGAATCGCCACACGAGCATCTCGTGCAACATCGCGTTTGCTGTCTTTAATCCGGTCGAGCTCTTCCAAAACGGTCATGGGTATGACGACATCGTGTTCTTTGAAAGAGAATATAGCGAAGGGTTCGTGAAGAAGAATATTGGTATCAAGTACAAAAAGTTTCCGATCGGTATCGCCCATAGCGTCTCCTTGCCTAAGTGCGGCTGTGCTTGCGAGTGGTTAAGTCATCGAAAGAGTGAAGTGACTTAACTCTGATTGCTTGCAATAGAGGTTGTCGGGCTATCGTAGGCTATACCAATCACGGTGAATAAGTGACCAGAAATAGCGTAGGAAAAAATGCTTGAGAACAAGGCAAAAATTTTTGATTAGTAGTTACTCTACAATCAAAATTTTTAACGCGGTTATCGGGCATTTTATCAAGCTAGAATGACCGGTTATTCACTACGATTGGTATTCACGTGCAACTGAGTAGCAAGACAACTTATGCAAACCCGTGTTGATCCTAATCGTGTACCTATGCGCCTAATTGACATGCGATTGCATATGCAATGTATTTAAGCGCTCCTAATCAAAAGTATACGTAATATTTGCTTGTAGCAATGTAATAATTGACATGGTTTTTTTACAATTTGATTGCACCTGTCATTTGGAGAAAAAAATTTCCACTTGGCGCGGTTTCGGCGTGACCTAAATCACAGCTTAAAGTAATATTAGCGGCCTTTTTCTGCGCATAGGCTACAAGCAATTTATCATGTTGAACTGACTGAATATTGCTCAACTATGAATGGCATGACAAGTGCGATTGGCGTAGCAGAAGCCAGAATCAGATCTAAACTATTATCCATGCCTGAGGGCATGAGTAGACCGACAGAAATACGAATCAAGAATTAATAACGAGGTAGTCAATTCATGACATTTGCTTTGGGGCAGCGCTGGATCAGCGATACGGAAAGCGATTTAGGTTTAGGTACGGTTGTTGCGATGGATGCTCGTACTGTGACCTTTATGTTTGCAGCATCAGAGGAAAACCGAGTTTACGCACGCAATGATGCACCTGTTACCCGAGTGACGTTTAACGTTGGTGATGTTATCGATTGCCAGGAAGGTTGGTCTTTGAAAGTCGAAGAAGTGCTGGAAGATGAAGGCCTGTACACCTACTTCGGTACTCGTGAAGATACACAGGAAACGGCAGTCGTATTGCGTGAGATTTTCCTGAGCAATCAAATTCGCTTCAATAAGCCTCAAGACAAGTTGTATGCAGGTCAAATTGACCGTATGGACAACTTCGTTCTGCGTTACCGTGCACTAACCAATCAGTTTGAACAACACAAGAGCCCAATGCGTGGCCTTTGCGGTATGCGTGCTGGTCTGATTCCTCATCAGCTTTACATTGCGCATGAAGTTGGTCGCCGTCACGCACCTCGTGTACTACTGGCCGATGAAGTTGGTCTGGGTAAAACCATCGAAGCGGGCATGATCATTCACCAGCAAGTCCTGTCGGGTCGCGCTGAGCGTATTTTGATCGTTGTACCGGAAACACTGCAGCATCAATGGCTGGTGGAGATGATGCGTCGTTTCAATCTGCATTTCTCAATCTTTGATGAAGAGCGTTGTATTGAAGCGTTCGCGGATGCAGAAAACCCATTTGATACCCAGCAATACGTATTGTGTTCACTGGATTTCCTGCGTAAGAGCCGTAAGCGTTTTGAGCAAGCGCTGGAAGGGGAATGGGATCTACTGGTTGTCGATGAGGCGCATCACCTAGAGTGGAGTCAGGACAAACCAAGCCGTGAATACCAAGTCGTGGAAGGTTTGGCTGAACGCACACCAGGCGTATTGCTACTGACCGCAACTCCTGAGCAATTAGGTCGTGAGAGTCACTTTGCTCGTCTGCGCCTGCTTGACCCTGATCGTTTCTACGATTATGAAGCCTTCGTTGAGGAGGAAGAGCAATACGCACCAGTTGCTGATGCGATTACTTCTCTGTTTACTGGTGAAAAACTGCCCAACGACGCTAAAAACCAAATCACAGAATTATTGTCTGAGCAGGATGTTGAACCGCTGTTCCGCATTATTGAAAGCAACAGTGACGAAGAGGAAAAAGCGTCTGCGCGTCAGGAGTTGATCGACAACCTGATGGATCGCCACGGTACGGGCCGTGTTTTGTTCCGAAACACACGTGCGGCAATCAAAGGTTTCCCTGCGCGTAATGTGCACTTGATGCCAATGGATATCCCACAGCAATACACGACGTCAATGCGAGTGGCTGGCATGATCGGCGGCAAGATGAGTTCGGAAGCTCGTGCGATGAAAAACCTTTACCCTGAAGAGATCTTCCAGGAGTTTGAAGGTGATGAATCAAGCTGGTGGCAGTTTGACTCGCGTGTGAACTGGCTACTGGAAAAAGTAACAGAAAAACGCAGCGAGAAGATCCTGGTTATTGCTTCTCGTGCAAGTACGGCTTTGCAGTTAGAACAGGCATTGCGTGAACGCGAAGGCATCCGTGCGACCGTGTTCCACGAGGGCATGTCAATTCTAGAACGTGATAAAGCAGCGGCTTACTTCGCACAAGAAGAGGGCGGCGCTCAGGTTCTTATCTGTAGTGAAATTGGCTCAGAAGGTCGTAACTTCCAGTTCGCTAACCAGTTGGTGATGTTTGATCTGCCGTTCAACCCAGATTTGCTTGAGCAGCGTATCGGTCGTTTGGACCGTATCGGCCAAAACCGCGACATTGATGTTCACGTTCCTTACCTGAAAGGTACATCGCAAGCGATCCTGGCGCGTTGGTTCGATGAAGGCTTGAATGCATTTGCTGAGACTTGTCCAACCGGTCGTGCGGTTTACGATAAATACTCGGATGCGTTGATTGAAATTCTGGCATCAGGTGACACCAGTGAACTGGACGGCATCATTGAAGAATCAGCGAAAATGAACAAACAGCTGAAGTCTCAATTGGAGCAAGGTCGTGATCGTCTGCTAGAAATGCACTCTAACGGTGGTGAAAAAGCACAGCAAATCGTTGAGAAAATCGCTTCAACGGATGGTGATACCAATCTGGTGACTTTTGCTCTGTCGCTGTTCGATACCATTGGTCTGAATCAGGATGATAAGGGGGAAAACGCCCTTATTGTGACGCCATCTGAACGCATGATGGTACCGAGCTACCCGGGTCTGCCTTATGAAGGTGCGACCATTACGTTTGATCGTGAAACCGCGCTGTCACGTGAAGATATGCACTTTATCAGTTGGGAGCACCCAATGATTCAGGGCGGTATTGATCTGCTAATGAGTGAGGGCGTGGGTACATCTGCGGTTTCGTTGCTGAAAAACAAAGCCTTGCCAGTCGGTACGATTCTGCTTGAGTTAATTTACGCAGTCGATGCCCAAGCTCCGAAACGCAGCGGTATTGCACGCTTCCTGCCAAAAACACCGATTCGCCTAATGATGGATGCGCGCGGTAACGACTTATCTGCACAAGTTGAGTTTGAAAGCTTCAACCGTCAGCTTAGCCCGGTAAACCGCCATCTTGGCAGTAAGCTGGTAACGTCGGTACAAAAAGATGTACACCGTTTGATAGAAGCGGGTGATGGACTGGTTGAGCAGAAAGTCGAAGAAGTGCGTAAGCAAGCTCAGCAAGACATGCAGCATAGCTTGAACGCAGAGCTTGAGCGTTTGCAGGCACTGAAAGCAGTCAACCCGAACATTCGTGATGAAGAAATACAAACGATTGAAGGGCAGATTAAAGAGCTGACAGGCTACATTAACCAAGCTCAGGTCCAACTGGATTCGCTACGTTTGATTGTGGTCAGCCACAATTAATCGCGGGTACCCTAGCAAATATAAAGGTTTTTAACCGAATAAAAATGCCGCTCACTTAGCTGTGAGCGGCATTTTTGTATTCCGTCTTCCTGAACAGCGACGAAGGAGCGTGATTCAGGATCTTCTTTCTGAATTCTCTGTGGCTTAGGCTGTCTCTAAACCTTCTCAGCACGCTGATTTTAGATTCCTAGTCTCGCTTGAATGACCTTTGTGTCTAAAGTGATTTTTCACATACTTAGTCGCAAATTACATCAACCACTTCCACCAGATAAACACGGCCAGGAAGCCGAACAGGTAAATCAAGCCAGCAATTGATAACCACTTCAGTTTACGTCCGACGGCCAAAGCTTTCGGCAGCTCTGTTTTACTCACTAGTCTGTAGTTCAGTAGGGCAAAGAATGGTGTGGTCATAAACGCCAGAATCATCGCAAAGTTCAACATTGGCAATAGGGCTGAAGCCCAAAAGATCACAATACCCAGTGCAAGCAAAGAAACGACCAACATGATAGCTGAGGTTGCCTTCGGGTTTGTGTCTGATTGCGAGCGCAAAAGACGCTGAGAGTCTGAAATGACGCGCGAGTAGCCATCTATCACCGTGATCGTACTACCGAAAATACAGAAGAACGCAATAACGGCGATTAGGTAACGAGACCACTCACCGATCGTTGAGGCATACAAGCCAACAAGTTGGTGGGAGAAGCCTACGCCAGAACTTTTCAACTCAACACCAGAACCGTGAAGCATCAGTGAACCCAGAGATAAAAACACAATCGCAAGAATCGCTGTACCAATGTAGCCGACGTTAAAGTCAAACAGAGCAGAGCGAGGAGTGACTTCTTGCTCACTGGATTGGCGTTTCAACCATGCTGAGGTTAAGCACGAAATCTCGATAGGTGCTGGCATCCAGCCCATCGTCACAACGATAAAGCCAATCGCGGCAATCGACCACACTGATGGTGATTCAAAGGTCGCCACTTGCTCAACCGGGTTACCAAACGCAATCGCTGCTGCAAGCAGAGTCGAAATGGTCAGTACCGACATGATGACTTTAGATAGTGTGTCCAACGCTTTGTAGTGGCCAGCAAAAAGAATGATCAGGCACGTGGCGATCACAATGATGCTCAGCGACGCCATGGATAACGAAAATGGAATGAAATAGCCCAGCAGGCTCGCACTGAACATCAGTAGTGCAGCGGTATTAATCACGGCGGAAACGGCGCTTAAAAATAGAAACGCCCATAGGTAAGGGCGGCCCATTTCCGCGTAACCTTCAACCAGTGTTTTACCTGTGCCCATGGTGTATTGCACGCCAGCGCGGAAAAATGGGTATTTAAAAAAGTTGACCAGCAGAATTAGCGCAGCGAGTTGCCAGCCATAGATAGCACCGGCTTTTGTCGAGGCAACCAGGTGAGAGCCACCGACGGCCGCAGAAGCCATGAGGATACCCGGGCCTAGCGAGCGAAAGAATAAGGATATTTTGGATTGGGGTGGTGATGTTACGGCGGAGTCCATGCTTCGTGTCCTTGTTATTTTATTTGTTCCCAAGCGATCTTTGGGGAGCACCTCACAGCATTATTTCGCTATATCTAAGAAGTAATGGCGTTAAGCGCGCGGTAATGTTTAAAAATGATGTGTTTGAACCTGAATGTATTTATTTTTGTATATCTAATATTGAGGCTTCAAGGATATGAAGCTTCAGGGATAGCAGGCTTTCTCTAGCACTCTATAAAGTTATGACTCACCTTGTCAAACTAATTTTACATCCTGGCTTTTTTTGTTTTTAGTTAACTTGTTGACATTGCAATGTCTTTTGATTTTTAGGGTTATAATTTCAAATAAAATGTCTTTTTGACCAGGCCCCGTTATAATCGCGACGTTTTTAGTTTATAGAGACTCCACTGATGGCCATGCTTGAATATACGCCTCCAACCGATCCTTGGATTGATATTGTTTTTGAAGATGATGAGATTCTGGCGGTTAACAAGCCATCGGGGTTATTGTCGGTGCCTGGAAGGTTAGCTGAACATTACGATAGTATGTGGAGTCGGCTAACTGAGCAGTACCCGGACATTCAAGTGGTCCATCGTCTAGACATGTCCACTTCAGGATTAATGGTATTAGCGAAAAACAAATCGGCAGAAAGTGCGTTAAAGAAACAGTTTCAGTATCGTTTAACGCACAAAATCTACTACGCCCGCGTTTGGGGGCATGTAGAGCAACAAGAGGGTGAGGTTGACTTGCCGCTGATCTGTGATTGGCCGAACCGTCCACTGCAAAAAGTCTGTTTTGAAGATGGCAAACCCTCTAAAACACAATTCCAGGTTGCGAAACTCGAAGAGCACGAAAACGGTATTAAGACGACAATCGTACGCCTACTCCCGATTACAGGTCGGTCTCATCAACTCCGTGTGCACATGCAAGCTATAGGACATCCCATTGTTGGCGACGAGTTTTACGCCACTGAAGAGGCATTAGCATTTTCTGAGCGTTTAGATCTGCACGCTGCTGAGCTGAGCTTTTATCATCCTCAAACAGCGTTACTGAGTCGTATATTTGTTCCGTGTGATTTTTACCCGCAAGCAGAGGCGATGATCTTTGACTATTTTGCTCCAGCGCGTAAATTACCTGATTACAAAACACTGCCACATCCATAAATTTCTTCTAAGGCAGTGAACAAGGAGCTGTTATGTCATTGCCTAAAGTCGTCTTTCTAGATCGAGCTACTATCCCTGCCCATATTCAAGTTCCGCGGCCTAGCTTTGAGCATCAGTGGGTGGAGTATGGCCTCACCTCACCAGATCAAGTTGTCGAACGACTTGTTGATGCGGATATTGTGATCAGCAATAAAGTCATTCTTGATCAGCAAGTGCTCGCTCAACTAGCCAAGTTACGCATGGTGGCGGTGGCCGCGACCGGTTTTAATAACGTCGATGTGGATTACTGTGCAAACCACAATATTGCGGTTGCGAATGTTCAAGGCTATGCAACCCGCTCAGTACCGGAACACGTGATAGCTATGTTGTTTGCCTTACGTCGAAATCTATTTGGCTATCATCAAGATATCGCGGCGGGTGAATGGCAGCGCGACAAGCAGTTCTGCTTTTTTACTCATCCTATCGGCGATATTTGTGGAAGCACATTAGGCGTGGTTGGAAGTGGTGCTCTGGGAGAGGCAACCGCAAAATTGGCGCAAGCTTTGGGAATGGAAGTCTTATTTGCTGAACGAAAAGGCGCGACTGAGTGCCGACAAGGTTATGTGCCGTTCGAAGAGGTTCTTGAGCAAGCTGATGCAATTACACTGCATTGCCCATTGAATGAGCATACGCGTAATCTGATTAGTGATGCTGAGTTAAAACAAATGAAACCGACGGCGATTCTGATTAATACTGGGCGTGGCGGTTTGGTTGATGAGCAGGCCACGGTGGATGCGCTAAAGAACGGTGAAATTGCCGGAGCGGGTTTTGATGTATTTACCCAAGAACCAGCTGACGAAAGTAATCCTTTGATCGCGAATATGGCGATGCCAAACTTGTTGCTAACCCCTCATGTCGCATGGGGCAGTGATTCGTCTATCCAGCGTTTGGCTGACATCTTAATTGAAAATATTAATGCATTTGAACGCGGAGAAAGTGTAAATCGATTGGTTTGATTGGCATTACGCTATTCTCACCCACAAGCGTCATTCCAGCGAGCCTTAGCGAGACTAGGAATCTAACATCAGCGTGCTGAGAAATTTTAGCAGTCGTTTTAGTCAAAAGTGCTCGGAGAGTAGATCCTGAATCACGCTCCTTCGTCGCTGTTCAGGATGACTAGATGGTTTTGAACATGCCGATCGTTGTTAAGCGATCGGCATGGAATTAGTTGTCTAGTTTTTATTCTTAAGCTATCGCGAATTAGAATTCTTCTTCGTTAAGGCCTTTCAGGATTTGGAAAATCTCGCGGTACGCTTTCGCTGGTTTACCGGCTTTTTTCTCTTTTGCTGCTTGGCGAGCAAGTTGACGTAGGCGCTGGCGATCGGCTTCAGGATACAGTTCCATCACGTCATCAATGGCTTTGTCACCTTCCTCAACCACGCGATCACGCAATGCTTCCAACTTGTGAAAGACTGCCGTCAATTGAGAGTGTTTGTTACGAATTTTATCCAGTGCTGCCTGGATTGGTTCTGGGTCTTCATAACGCATCAATTTACCGATACGTTGCAATTGGCGACGACGCGCTTCGTTCTTAAAGCGTTGTGCATCTGCAATTGCTTCTCTCAGGTCTTCGCTCAATGGAAACTTTTCCAGAACTGCTGGTTTTAGGCCGACAAGCTCCTCGCCTAGCTTTTGCAGCTCTTCCATATCTCGCTTCATCTCGGATTTACTTACCCAGATGATCTCTTCTTCTGGTTCCCATGGCGCTTTTTGATTCTTACGTGCCATTTCAGTTGCCTGTGTTTTGATTAATATTATGACTATTTTAACAAGAATCGTGGGGAGAAAGCGAAATTCTTGTTATTCTATTGAACATCAAAGACAAGATGTGAAAGACAATGGATATTAAACAGCAGGTTGCTGAGCAACGTACCGAGCTAGAACAGGCCGTCGCAAGAGCGCTAAAGCTTGCATCGACTAAGTCTGATGCCACAGAAGTCGCAATTACTAAAAGCACTGGTTTAAGTGTTTCTACCCGCATGGGTGACGTAGAAAATGTCGAATTCAATAGCGATGGTGCTCTTGGCATTACCGTTTACCGAGGTCAGCGAAAGGGCAGTGCGTCTACGTCTGATCTGAGTGAGGCTGCGATTGAACAAACGGTTATCGCGGCGCTGGATATTGCTCATTACACATCCGAAGACCCGTTCGCAGGGCCAGCTGCAAAAGAGTACATGGTTGACTCGATACCAGAGTTGGATTTGTTCCATCCTGACTCTCCTGATCCGGACTACGCAGCAGAAGTGGCGATTGCGGCAGAAAAAGAAGCCCTTAGCTACGACAGTGCCATCAAACAAAGTGACGGCGCGAGCTACGATAGCCACTATGGCGTGAAAGTCTACGGCAACAGTCACGGCCTGTTGGCAAGTTACGCTTCCAGTCGTCACAGTACCAGCTGCTGTGTGATAGGTGTCGGTAAGAACGGTGAAATGGAGCGTGATTACAGCTACACGGTTGCGCGTCATCGTGATGACCTTTGGACACCTGAAACGGTAGGACGAAAAGCTGCTGAAAACACCATTAACCGTTTGGATGCACAGAGACTCAAAACGGGTCAATACCCAATTATGTTTGCCGCGGATGTTGCAACAGGCTTAATTGGCCACCTGGTGATGGCGATCAGCGGCGGTAACCTCTACCGTCAATCTTCTTTCCTTCTTGATCACCTCGGTAAGCAAATTCTGCCTGAGTGGTTCAATATTTCAGAGCGCCCACACGTAATGCGTGGGTTGGCATCTAGCCCATTTGACAGTGAAGGTGTCTACACCCAAGATCGTGAAATTATCACCGATGGTGTACTGGCTACGTATCTATTGACCAGTTATGCGGCGCGTAAAATGAAAATGGACCCAACTGGCCATGCTGGTGGCATTCATAACTGGTACGTGAAATCGACGGGACAGAACTTTGAACAAATGCTGAAAGAGCTTGGTACTGGCCTACTTGTTACTGAAGTGATGGGGCAAGGCGTGAATGTCGTCACGGGCGATTACTCTCGTGGTGCGGCTGGTTTCTGGGTCGAAAACGGTGAAATTCAGTACCCGGTGTCTGAAATTACCATTGCAGGTAATCTAAAAGAGATGTTCAACAAGATTGTTGCCGTGGGCAGTGACGTTGAAACGCGTTCTCAGATCCAAACGGGATCGATTTTACTGGATACGATGAAGGTTGCTGGCGAGTAGTGTTAAAAAAGGGTCCTAGGTTTCTAGGATCCTAGGTCCTTAGGGAAGATTACAGAGCAAATGCTCCGTCATTCCAGCGAGCCGAAGCGAGACTAGGAATCTACTCACCACAAGGGCGCTGTTGATGCTGACATCTCAAGCACCGACGGTACGGATAGTAGATCCTGAATCACGCTCCTTCGTCGCTGTTCAGGATGACTAATTTGACCGAAGCGCTCTGTATTCCCAAACCACAAGCACCAAGCTAATTCTTCTCTCTGAACTCACCACAAACACTTCTAGGCCCTAGTCACCTAGGATCTAGGACCTTTTTTAAATCATAATCGTCGCGAGCCCGAGGAACACCGACAGACCTATGACATCCGTGACGGTTGTCAGAGCCATACCACCAGCCAAAGCCGGATCGATGCTCATCTTTTTAAGCAGAATTGGAATGCTCACCCCAGCGATACCGGCAACCAGTAAATTAGTCAGCATGGCAGCAGAAATAATGCCACCTAGCATCCAGTTGCCTTTCCACGCTACGACAATGCCACCGATGATCAACGCCCACAAGATGCCGTTAAGCAACCCGATCGCCGCTTCTTTCATCAATAGCTCACGCTTGTTAGCATCACCGATATGACCTAGAGCAAGACCACGAATGACCAGTGCGACTGTCTGGTTACCAGCAACACCACCCATGGATGGTACGATGGTCATCAAGACCGCGATCGCCGCCATTTGGTCCAATGTGGCTTCAAACATGTTAGAAACCGAAGCCGCCGCTAGTGCTGCAAGGACATTGGCCCCTAACCAAATACTACGTTTGCGCGCAGATTTAACGACTGGTGCGAAGGTATCTTCATCATCGTCCATACCCGCCATACTCATCATCGAGTGTTCAGCGTCTTCACGAATAACGTCAACCACATCATCGATAGTGATACGACCAACCAGATGTTGGTTTTCATCCACGACCGGAGCAGATACCCAATTACGACGTTCAAATAGGCTAGCGACATCTGAATCACTGGTATCCACTGTGATGGCCTCGTCCGTGTCTTCCATAATGTCGATGATTTTGACGTCAGGCTGGGTCGTGATAAGCATTGTGATTGGCAGTTCACCAATCAGTTTGCTCTCTTCATCAATGACATACAGTGCATCTGTTGCTTCTGGCAGTTCGCCTTTCATGCGCAGATAGCGTAAGACCACATCAACGTCGACGTCACCACGAATAGTGATGACGTCGGTGTTCATCAGCCCACCAGCGGTATCTTCGGGGTAGGACAGGGCCGTTTCTACGCGAAGACGATCTGCGGAGTCCATTTGAGAGAGGACTTCGCGTGAGAGGTCATCTGGCAAACTACGCAGTACGTAAGCAACGTCATCGGTATCCATGCCTTCTGTGGCTTCAGCAAGCGCTTCGGGGGCCATTTTGGATACAAGGTTGTCTTTGACGTCTTCGTTGAGTTCGTCAAGAATCTCACCGTAGTCTTCAGGATCGGTCAGTTGCCAAAGCACGTCACGGCTTTTACGTGGCGCCGCTTCTAAAAGGTGAGCGATATCCTCAGGTTCCATGTCCTGGAGTTGACGGCGAACATGGACGAAGCGTCCGTTTTCCAACGCTTCTGTGACTTCTTGGAGGGCTTGGTGAGCTTGGTCGAATTCTATTTGCTCTGCCATTCGTTCCTCCCAATTCCTGATGTTTACAATGCGTTGAATAATAACTTAATTCTAGGCGCCTTTTAATAACAACTTGTGAAAGTAAAGAAAATTATTTATGGAAGGGGGAAATAAAGTACCTAGGGGGCTAGGGGCTAGAAGTGTTTGTGATAAGTTCATTGAGAAGAATAAGCTTAGTGCTTGTTGTTTGGGAATACGGATTACAGGTAATGAAAGGTCCTAGGTGGCTAGGTCCTAGGTTCTAGGGGGAGATGTGGTAAGTTCAGTGATAAACGTAGGTTCTGGTTATTGGTGTTTTGGAATACAGGGCGCTTCGCTTACGGAATACCGAAATGCTTGACATTGGGCTCAGGTGCTTGAAAATAATCCGTAATCCGTAATCCGTAATCCGTAATCCGTAATCCGTAATCCGTAATCCGTAATCCGTAATCCGTAATCCGTAATCCGTAATCCGTAATCCGTAATCCGTAATCCGTAATCCGTAATCCGTAATCCGTAATCCGTAATCCGTAATCCGTAATCCCAACGATCTTTTCCTAGGATCTAGGACCTCGTTACCTAGGACCTTTTCCTACTCACCTTCTTCAAATTTATCTTCAATGAGCAGACACACCGCATCCAGCGCTTTTTCTGCTTGGTCACCTGCGGCATGAATCGTGACGTATTGACCTTGAGCCGACTCAAGCATGAGCAGCCCCATCACACTATCAGCAGTAGCGGTAATGTCTTCTTCGTTGTCAATGGTGATAACGGCCTCAAAGCTTTGTGCCAGTTCCACTAATTTCACTGCGGCACGTGCATGCAGGCCGAGACGATTTTGGATCAATACTTTACGACTTAATTCCACCGTTACTCCTTAGCATTCTTTTCTAGTGAGGTATGACGAATCTGCACCTTGTGCCCCTTTTTCGAGAAATACTCGCCGATTTTTTGTGTCAGGTACACCGAGCGGTGTTTACCGCCAGTACAACCTATGGCAACGGTGAGGTAGCTTCGATTGTTTTTCTCGAGCAGTGGAAGCCAGTTTTCAATAAAGCTCTCAATTTGATGCTTTAGATCGAGGACGGATTGGTGCTGTTCTAAAAAAGCGGCGATCGGGGCATCCAAACCCGTAAATGGACGCAGTCCCGGTTCCCAGTGTGGATTAGGTAAAAATCTGACATCAAAGACATAGTCGGCATCGGTAGGCAGACCGTATTTGAAACCAAATGATTCAAATACCATCACCAGCCCTTTACTTTCGCGCGCCACGACTCGCATACGAATCGTTTCACTCAACTCATGCAGCGACTGTCCACTACTGTTTAGAACCAAATCCGCATGAGTTTTTAGAGGCCTCAAAATCTCCTTTTCTCGTTCGATAGCTTGATCAAGCGAGAGAGACTCATTGCCAAGTGACAGGGGATGGATACGACGGGTTTCGCTGTAGCGCTTAAGCAGCGTTTCCTTATCGGCATCTAAGAATAGCATGGTTACGTCTAGCTCTTGCTTGAGTTTTTCCAGTGTACCGGTGAATTCTTTGAGCTTTTTAGGAATGTTGCGAATATCGATACTCACCGCAACGTTTTGTTTGCTATCGGCAACTGACTGAACAAATGCGTCAAGCAAATTGACTGGCAAGTTATCTACGCAGTAGTAACCTAAGTCTTCCAGTACACGCAGTGCAATACTCTTGCCTGCACCGGAATGCCCGCTAACAACGATTAATCGCATGGTTAGTTGTCCTGCTTATTGGTGAATCATGATGTCGTAAAGTTCTTGATCACTTTGAGCATTACGCAATAACTTGAGTACTTGCTTGTCGCTCAGACGCTCTGCCATAGAGGATAGAGTCTTGAGGTGCTCTTTGCACTGTTCTTCTGGTACAAGGAGTGCAAAAAGTAAGTCAACAGGACGATTATCGATCGCATCAAATTCAATCGCTTCATCACATTGAAGAAGCACAGCAACAGCTTTATCGCTTGATTGCATTCTTGCGTGTGGGATAGCAATACCGTTTCCAATACCAGTACTGCCCATTTTCTCTCTGTTGAGCATGCACTCGAACAGTTCGGTAGAATCTTGACCCGTATGATCGGCGACGATGCGGCTGATCATCTCAAGGGCACGTTTTTTACTTGTACAGTGGACTGCACTTTTCGTGCAGTCCAATGACAGTATTTCGCTCAGTTGCATGATTAATGACTGTTTAGTTTTTCTTTGTGCTTGTTAAGTTGGCGAACCAGTTTATCTACCAACGAATCGATCGCGGCATACATATTCTCGTCATCAGCTGACGCATGGATTTCACCTTGATTTACGTGGAGCGTAGCTTCCGCGATTTGCGTTAATTTTTCAACTTTTAGTACAACGTGGACCTGATTTATATGGTCGAAGAATCTTTCGAGCTTCTGAAACTTAGTTTGAACATAGTCTTGCATTGAATCGGTAAGATCAACGTGATGGCCTTGAATATTGATTTGCATAGACTTTCCTTTTCAGTTAGTGCCTAAAGTAGGCGTTTACGCTGACTTGAAGGGGCGATACCCAAGGATTCTCGATATTTTGCTATCGTACGTCTTGCGACCTGAATCCCTTGGTCAGCCAGAAGAGCGGCAATCTTACTGTCACTAAGTGGTTTTGCAGTATTCTCTGCCGCGACCAGTTTCTTAATGAGTGCACGAATTGCCGTTGACGAACATTCTCCACCATTATCTGTACTCACATGGCTGGAGAAGAAGTACTTCAATTCAAAAATACCACGTGGTGTATGCATGAACTTTTGTGTTGTAACACGAGAAATCGTGGACTCATGCATATCGACCGCCAAGGCTACATCATTTAAAACCATCGGCTTCATGGCTTCTTCACCATACTCGAAGAAATCTTGTTGATGTTCAACAATACATCTTGCAACTTTGAGTAGCGTCTCGTTTCTACTCTCTAAGCTCTTAATTAGCCACTTTGCCTCTTGCAAATTGCTACGAATGTACTGGCTATCCGCACTATTGCCTTTTCCAAGTTGGGCGTATTGTTGATTTACTTTTAATTTTGGAATGCTATCCGGGTTAATGGAAACTAGCCATTTGCCATTGTCTTTGAATACCGACACGTCAGGAATCACGTATTCGGTGTCATCAGGGGTGATGCGGCTTCCCGGGCGAGGATCCAGTTGCTGAATGAGTTTCAGAACTTCACGTAGTTCCGCTTCTTTTAGTTTGGTTTCTTTAATAACCAGTTTGTAATCACGATTACCAAGATGATCGATGTGATCGGTCAGAATCATTCTGGCTTCTTCAAGCCACGGCGTATCTTCAGGGAAGGTCGCTAACTGAAGTAACAGACATTCTTGTAGATTTCGCGATGCAACACCAAGAGGATCGAACTGTTGAATACGCTTACGTACCGCTTCCACTTCATCAAGCTCGATCTCTTCGTTATCGAAGCTTTCATGAATCTCTTCCGGAGAGAGGGTTAAGTAACCGTATTCGTCAACGGCATCAATGATCGCCATTGCGATAGTGCGGTCAGTTTCACTAAAAGGGGTTAAATCCAACTGCCACATCAGGTAATCGTACAGTGACTCGGTGGTTTCACCTTGATACACCGGCATATCGTCATCCAGAGCAAGCCCTGTGCTGCCAGTATTGGCACTGTAAACATCATCCCAAGTAGTGTCGATTTCAAGCTCTGAACTGATTTCAGATTTTTCAATCACATCGGAACTGTCAGGAACGTCAATTTCTGTAGGTTCGTTAGCACTGGTGCTGTTTTCAGAAGCATCTAGCTCTGATTTATCTTCACCGTTAGCTAGAGGCTCATCTTGGCCATCTTCAACTTCCAGCAGTGGGTTTGAATCCAATGCTTCCTGAATTTCTTGTTGAAGGTCGAGGGTCGACAACTGCAATAAACGGATCGCTTGTTGCAGCTGAGGTGTCATGGCTAATTGCTGACCTAGCTTTAATTGTAATGAAGGTTTCATTCAGTGTTACTTACCTTGTAATGCTCAGAATCTTACCGTTCCTAATATAATCATAGACGGAATTGTTCGCCGAGATAAACTTGTTTCACCTGCTCATTGTTGAGAACTTCATCCGGAGTTCCCGACGCAATTAGGTGCCCTTGACTGACGATATAGGCTTTTTCACATACGTCTAGTGTTTCGCGTACGTTGTGGTCGGTGATAAGTACACCGAGGCCTCTGTCGCGCAGGTGTTCAATAATTTTTTTGATGTCGCCAACCGAAATTGGGTCAACACCAGCAAAAGGCTCGTCCAATAAAATAAACTGTGGGTTTGCCGCCAAAGCGCGTGCGATTTCGACCCTACGGCGTTCACCCCCTGATAGTGCCATGCCTGCGCTAGCTCGGATATGCTGGATGTGGAATTCTTCCAACAAATCTTCCAACTTATCCTGGCGTTCCTCTCTGGTCATCTCCTGGCGAGTTTCCAGAACAGCCATAATGTTGTCTTCTACAGACAGTTTGCGAAAAATGGACGCTTCCTGAGGAAGATAACCAATACCAAGACGCGAACGACTGTGCATTGGCAGAATGCTGATGTCCTGGTTATCGATGGTGATGATGCCTTCATCACGAGGTACTAATCCGACAATCATGTAGAAGGATGTCGTTT
Organism: Vibrio sp. STUT-A11; assembly: GCF_026000435.1. Lineage (NCBI taxonomy): Bacteria > Pseudomonadati > Pseudomonadota > Gammaproteobacteria > Vibrionales > Vibrionaceae > Vibrio > Vibrio sp. STUT-A11. Next base: position 422,104 of record NZ_AP026763.1, read on the forward strand.
TACCTGCACCGTTAGGACCCAGTAGACCAACAATCTGACCAGATTCTACTTCTAAGCTGACATCGGTAACAACCTTGCGTTTCTTGTAGCTTTTCGCCAGGTTTTTCGCACTCAGTACCGCCATATTATTTCTCTAGCTGATTAGGTTGCAAAATAGTCGTGACACGCTCGTTTTCAGAGCTGTCTGCCACCAGTTTTTGTTGACCGATTTGGTAACGAATAGTGGATCCTTTGATGGTGTTACCGTCTTGGGCTAGCTGAGCATGGCCTTTCATGGTTAATTCGTCAGTCGATATGCGGTAATCCAGTTCCGTCGCTTGACCACTCAGTGTTTTACCGTCGTCCATCAGTTGCGAGAACGTCGCTGGTTGGCCAAACGCCTGAATTTGATTAATCGTTTCTGTTTTTGGATCGCGAGTTACCACGATCTTATCAGCATCGATATTGATGCTACCTTGCTTAAGAGAGACATCACCACTGAAAATAACCTGGTTACTCTTCATGTCCACCTGTTGAGTGTCAGAGTTTATGTAAACCGGCTGTTGAGTATCCGACTTAAGTGCCAGCGCTTGAGGCGCCGCCAAAACCAGGGCCAGTAGGCTAAGGTGTAACGGTTTCATATCGACCTTGAACGTTATCTGTCAGAGTCGCAGTATGCTGTTTCAAGTTCCCTTGCATTGCGCCTCCTGTAGTTTCAAATTGTGGTCCAACCAACATTACTTGTTGATCAGCTTTAAAATCACGATTGGTTAGGTTAATTACCAGCTTATCCGTTGCCATGGTATCAAAACTAGCCCCTGCTAATAGGTTTTGCATTAATACCTTGTCATATAAGGTCAGCGTTTGGCTTTCATCTAACACAGCTCTTGAAGCTGTCACCTTCCACTCAACGACACTACCTTCACGGTAAACCATTAATGTCGGGTTGTTAAAAATTGTTTCTCCACTCTTAGCAAAATAATCTAAGTTGGTGGAGCGAATGATGTAACTGCGAACACCATTTTCACCATAGGTGATATTTTCCAGTCCAGTACCACTGAACATGGGCAGTTCCGAATCTGATGCGACTTGAATCGTGTCTGTGCTTTTTGGTGTCACTATATAATAAGCACACCATGCAATAACGAAAATCAAGAGCAAATAAATAAGGCGAGTAAAACTCATAAATTAGAGGCCTATCTTCTAGCTCAGTACGTCCCTGACTATTGCCTTAATCTGGTGTAATAAGTGGTTGCGATGAGTTTACATCACACCCGCTTTTAGTAAATCATGCATATTCAGTGCACCGACCACTTTACCGTTATTACATAAAATCAGTGCATTGATATTTTTGCTTTGCATAAGGTTCAGGCCTTCAACTGCAAGCATATCTGGATGAGCAGTTGTTGGGCTTTGTGTCATCACCTCGCCAATGGCGGTCGTATGAATATCAATACGCTTATCTAAAGTTCTACGTAAGTCGCCATCAGTGAATATACCAAGCATAGCATCGTGCTCATCGACAATGGCGGTCATACCCAGTCCTTTTTCCGAAATCTCCAGAAGTGCGTCGCGAATTAGAGAATCAGGAGAGACTTTCGGCAGAGCATTACCAAAGTGCATAATATCAGACAACTTAAGCAGAAGTTTTCTTCCTAAAGCGCCACCTGGATGTGACAACGCGAAATCTTCAGCTGAGAATCCACGAGCCTGAAGCAGCGCAACCGCTAAGGCATCGCCCATGACTAACGTTGCTGTTGTACTGCTGGTGGGTGCCAAACCAAGCGGGCAGGCTTCTTGTGGTACCGTGATCTGTAAGTGCAAATCTGAAAGTTGCGCCATGTTCGATTCTGGCTTCCCCGTCATGCTGATGATCTTGATGTTCAAGCGTTTCAATACCGGGAACAGAGACAGGATCTCATGAGATTCACCAGAATTTGAAATGGCAATCACGATATCCCCAGCGCTGATCATACCCAAGTCACCGTGCGACGCTTCGCCTGGATGAACAAAAAACGCCGAAGTCCCGGTACTTGCAAGAGTCGCCGCAATTTTATTGCCAATATGGCCTGATTTGCCCATGCCCATGATGACCACTTTTCCGCTATTGGAAAGTATCATTTCGCAAGCTTGTTCAAATTGGTCATCAAAGTATTTATCCAGCTCTTGCAGAGCGGCAACTTCAATATCAAGAACTTGCTTTGCAGCAGCGCGAAAATCAAATTGACAGGACATATCAGTGCTCCAATTTATGTCTACGAAAAGATAAGGTGATTAAGCGGTCATGTTCGCGAACAGGTAAACTTGGTAGCCAATGAAGCAAGCAAAAAGAACAGCGCCTTCCACACGGTTAATGCTACGAGATCTGCCCAAACACATTGCAACCAGCAGTAGCGAAACGCCCAGCATGACCCAGAAGTCACGACCCATTGCGTACTCGCTTAACATGGATGGATTGATGATGCCAGGGATGCCCATTACCGCGAGAATATTGAATACGTTCGAGCCAATGATGTTACCCACTGCCATGTCATCTTCACCTTTTAGCACCCCAGCAAGAGAAGCGGCAAGTTCTGGCAGACTGGTACCAATAGCGATGATGGTTAAGCCGATCACGAGATCGCTCATACCAAAATGCTTAGCAATGATAACCGCGTTATCCACCAAAATGTTCGCTGACACAGGCAGCAACACTAAACCAAGTACTACCCAGATCGCGGCTTTTGAGTTGCTTACACCTTCTGGGATTTCAGACTCCTGATCATTGAGGAAGGCGTCACCCGATTTTTGCTCTTTGCGGCTGATCTGCAACATCACAAATAAAAATGCACCGAACAACACAAACAGTAGGGCACCTTCGTAAAAGCCGAGGTGGTTATTCCACAGTATTGCACCAGCGATCAACGTGACTGCTATCATCAAAGGCAGTTCACGACGAATAACTCCAGAACTGATCGAAAGGGGCTTTATAAGCGCGGTGATCCCCAGAATTAAGGCGATATTCGCAATGTTAGAACCCAGCACGTTACCGACTGCAGTGTCGGTTTTACCATCCAATGCGGCGGTGGCGGATACCATCATTTCTGGCGCTGATGAACCCATAGCCAGGATTGTCATACCAATCACAAGAGGTGAAATGCCAACGTTGCGGGCTATGGCTGCAGAACCAAAAACTAATTTATCTGCACTCCAGACAAGTAAAACAAGACCGACGATAAGCAACGCTACGGCTTCGAGCATGATAATTCCTAACTATTAAATGAGAGTGATGAGTAACCGCTAATTTTGACCTTTTGCAGCGGAAAATGGAAGATAAACAACGAATAAATTAAAGGTTAGTAACGAAATTGTGTTTAGTTTTCTTTCAATTAATCACTACTGTTAAAGCAATGATTCTGCATTCAGATTTAAATATTAAGCCATGACTCTGTCCTTGTTCATCAAGAATTGATTGAATTTGACCAACTTTATTTAATCGAACAGTGCTTTTAATTCGCAGCCAATGTGCTTATGATTGCAGCCTAATAAATGAACCAAAGCCGTTTTTCGCTTTCTAACCACCGCTCTTGTATACGAAGGTTGTCAATCATACGCCTTAACGTTGTTGGAGCACGATGGTTACAAATTAAAAACATTCGGACGTGAGTTGGCTTGATGATACAGCGAGTTCCAACGCTCCGATAGTAGAAGGGATGATATGTCGAACAACGATTTAGTCACCGTTAACAATCTCACTTTTTCACGCGGAAATCGCACGATCTTTGATGGTATCGATCTGCACGTTCCTGAAGGTAAAGTGACCGCAATTATGGGGCCATCGGGAATCGGTAAGACCACGCTGTTACGCTTGATTGGCGGTCAGTTGTACCCCGAACAAGGCGAGATCTGGTTTGATGGTGATAACATTCCAACCCTGTCGCGCAAAAAACTTTATCATGCTCGGAAGAAGATGAGCATGCTATTCCAGTCTGGCGCCTTGTTCACGGATCTGAACGTATTCGATAACGTTGCTTTCCCTCTTCGTGAACATACCAATCTTTCAGAAGACTTGATTCGTTCAATGGTACTGCTCAAGCTGGAAGCGGTTGGCCTGCGCGGTGCGGCTCAATTAATGCCAAGTGAACTCTCTGGCGGTATGGCACGTCGCGCAGCATTGGCCAGAGCGATTGCTCTTGATCCTGATTTGATCATGTATGACGAGCCATTTGTTGGACAAGACCCTATCACCATGGGCGTCCTGGTCGAACTTATCAGTAACTTGAACCAAGCTTTAGGCTTGACGTCTATTGTTGTTTCTCATGATGTGCCTGAAGTGATGAGCATTGCCGATTGGGTTTATCTGATGGCGGATGGCAAAATCATCGCTTTTGGTACGCCAGATGATCTAAAACAGAACCCTGACCCTCGTGTACAGCAGTTCTTGCAAGGGGACGCAGATGGACCGGTGCCGTTTCGCTTCCCTTCTCAAAGTATCGAAAAGGATCTATTTGATGGTCGATAACTTTATTCATTTTGTCGCTTCATTAGGTAAACGTACATTATCCATCTGTGAAGCTTTTGGCCGAGCAACGTTAATGCTGTTGGGGGCGCTGTTAGCAAAGCCTCAGCCGACGAAAGGTTTTCCTTTGCTCGTCAAACAGCTTTACTCCGTAGGTGTTCAGTCGCTTGCTATTATCGTCGTATCCGGCTTATTTATCGGTATGGTATTGAGTCTGCAAGGTTATGTTGTCCTGGTGGATTACGGTGCAGAAGGTAGCCTTGGCCAAATGGTTGCGCTTTCTTTGCTGCGTGAACTTGGACCGGTTGTAACCGCATTGCTGTTTGCTGGCCGCGCAGGCTCTGCGTTGACGGCTGAAATTGGCTTGATGAAAGCGACAGAACAGCTCTCCAGCTTGGAAATGATGGCGGTGGATCCGTTGAAGCGAGTCATTGCTCCGCGTTTTTGGGCTGGCGCTATCTCCATGCCTCTGCTGGCAATGATCTTCATGGCGGTTGGTATCTGGGGCGCTCAGCTTGTTGGGGTAGACTGGAAAGGGGTCGACCACGGCAGTTTTTGGGCGGCGATGCAATCTTCTGTCGAACTGGGGCAGGACATTGGCAACAGTATGATCAAATGCTTTGCGTTTGCAATTACCGTTACCTGGATCGCTCTGTTTAATGGCTATGATGCGATTCCGACCTCGGAAGGGATCAGCCGAGCAACTACACGCACTGTTGTGCATTCTTCTTTAGCAGTACTGGGGCTAGACTTTGTACTGACAGCATTGATGTTTGGGAACTAATCATGCAACAAACACGTAAAACAGAATTATGGGTTGGCAGCTTTGTATTAGCGGGAATTTGCGCGATTCTTGTGATGATTTTTCAAGTTGCTGACGTAAAAAGTATGGGCTCTGGTGATACTTACACCCTCAAAGCCGAGTTTGATAATATTGGTAGTTTGAAAGTCCGCTCCCCGGTTAAGGTTGGCGGTGTGGTTATCGGTCGAGTGAGTAATATTACCCTCAACCCAGATAACCTGTTGCCAGAAGTCAGCCTTTCGATCAACAGCCAATACAATCAGTTCCCTGAAACATCGAGTGTACAGATTTTGACTTCGGGACTGATTGGTGAGCAATACATTGGCTTAGTGCCTGGTTTCGTTTTTGATGACGAAGTGATGTTGGTTGACGGTGATACCATCGAAGACACCAAGTCTGCTTTAGTACTTGAAGACTTAATTGGTCAGGTGCTTTACAGCGTGGGCGGCTCAGACGATTCAAGTAAGGAATAACTATGTTGAAGAGATTACTACTTTCGGTTGTCGCGGTTTTGGCAGCTTTTAATTTGAATGCGGCAGAAGTTGATAAAACTCAGCCTTATCAAATGATGAAGCAAGTGTCAGAAGTGACGTTCGATCGCTTAAAAGCGGAGCAGCCAAAAATTAAACAAGATCCTAACCACCTAAAAGTGGTTGTGGAAGAAGAGTTGATGCCATACGTCAACTACCGTTACGCTGCATTAAAATTGTTAGGTCCAAACCTCAAAGGGACTAAACGTGAAGATGTCCTAGAGTTTATTGATGCGTTTCATGGCTACTTGATTGCGTCTTACGCGCAGGTGTTAACTCAATACAGCGATCAACAAATTCAGTTTGGTCCGGAGCCAAAACTTGATCCATCTGATCGAATCACCAGTGTCAAAGTCGATATCATTGACGCGCCGCGTCCCAATATCAAACTTGAATTCAAGCTACGTAAAGATAACAAAACCGGTGAATGGGAAGCGTTCGATATGATTGCTGAAGGCATAAGCTTGCTATCAAGCAAGCAGTCGGAGTGGAACTCGAAAATTCGTCAGGATGGTATTTTAGCGGTAGCGAAGGATCTTGAGAAATTGGCGGCGGAACCGATTCGTTTTGAGGCGAAAAAGTAATGGCGCAGTCTCACGCTCAGTGGAACTTAACCACAAATAAACTGAAGCTCTCTGGAGCGCTGGACCGAGATTCAGTGCCTTCATTGTGGGTACATGCTCTGCAATGGAAGCCTTCTCAAGCGGAGATTGAGTGTTCGCTAGAAGATGTGGTGCGAGTCGACTCTGCGGGAATGGTGATGTTAATTCACTTATTAGAGCATGCAAAAAAGCAAAACTGTCATATAATGCTCAGTTTCGTGCCCGCGCAACTGCGCACTCTGTTTCAACTAAGTAACGTTGAATCGTTAGTGGACAAACACATACAGAATTATCAGGGGTAAATTGTGGACAGCGCAAAAGTACAACAGTTATTAGAAGAAGCACTAAACCTTCAAGAAGTGCATGTGAAAGGTGAAGGTAGCCACTATGAAGTGGTTGCTGTTGATGCTTGCTTTGATGGAATGAGCCGCGTCAAGAAGCAACAATTAATTTATGCTCCTCTGATGGAATACATCCAGCGTAATGACATTCATGCATTATCAATTAAAGCGTTCACACCAGAAGAGTGGGCTCGTGATAAGAAACTGATGTCGCTTTAAGGTTTATTGATGGAAAAGTTTCGAGTTATTGGGTCAGACAAACCGTTAGTCGGTGAGGTGACCATTTCAGGTGCAAAAAACGCAGCACTGCCGATTTTATTTGCGTCTATTTTGGCTGAAGAGCCAGTAGAAGTGGCTAACGTGCCTCACCTTCGTGATATTGATACAACCATGGAATTGCTTAAGCGTTTAGGCGCTAAAGTAGACCGTAACGGTTCGGTTCACGTCGATCCAAGCAGCATCAATGAATACTGTGCACCTTATGATTTGGTGAAAACCATGCGTGCTTCAATCTGGGCTTTAGGCCCTCTAGTTGCGCGTTTTGGCCAAGGTCAGGTTTCTTTACCTGGTGGTTGTGCGATCGGTGCTCGTCCGGTTGATCTACACATTACGGGTCTAGAACAACTAGGCGCAACCATCATTTTAGAAGATGGTTACGTAAAAGCAGAAGTCGATGGTCGCCTGAAGGGCGCGCATATCGTGATGGATAAAGTGAGCGTAGGCGCCACTATTACTGTTATGTGTGCGGCGACACTTGCTGAAGGCAAAACTACACTAGATAACGCCGCTCGTGAACCTGAGATTGTGGACACGGCGGAGTTCCTAAACAAACTGGGTGCAAAAATCACTGGCGCTGGCACTGATACCATCACGATTGAAGGTGTTGAACGTCTTGGCGGTTGTAAGCACAGTGTGGTTGCTGATCGTATTGAAACGGGAACATTCCTCGTTGCTGCAGCGGTATCTGGCGGTAAAGTTGTGTGTCGCAATACCAACGCACATTTGCTTGAAGCTGTTCTAGCGAAGCTAGAAGAGGCGGGCGCTTTGGTCGAAACCGGTGAAGACTGGATTTCTGTGGATATGACTGATCGTGAGCTAAAAGCCGTGACTGTTCGTACTGCTCCGCACCCGGGTTTCCCAACAGACATGCAAGCGCAGTTCACACTATTGAACATGATGGCGAAAGGCGGCGGCGTAATCACGGAAACCATTTTTGAAAACCGTTTTATGCACGTTCCGGAACTGATGCGCATGGGCGCTAAAGCAGAGATCGAAGGCAACACAGTTATCTGTGGTGACGTGGAATCTTTGAGCGCTGCACAAGTAATGGCAACGGACTTACGTGCTTCTGCAAGTCTGGTTATTGCTGGTTGTATTGCGAAAGGCGAAACCATCGTCGATCGTATCTACCACATCGACCGTGGTTACGACAAAATTGAAAATAAACTGGCTGCACTTGGCGCAAATATTGAGCGCGTGAGCGTGACAAGTTAAACTGCACAGCAGATGATTTGGATATGAAGAGCCGAAACTCAGGTTTCGGCTTTTTTATATCACTCTCTTTTCCAAAGTAGAGAGTTAATAGCTGTATCTGGCAGAAGCCGGTTTCTGGAGAATAAGAATGATTGCACTGTTACGTGTATTTGCTATCGCAATTTTCGCTATTGTGATGTTTGTTGGTGGTTGTGGTTACTGCCTGTTAAGTCCACGAAACCCTAAACACGTATTCACGTTTGGCCGTCTGTTTGCCAAGATGTCACGTGTTTTTGGGGTGAAACTTGAACTTCGTCTTCCTGAAGATGCTTACTCTCGTGGTCAACATATCTATATTGCAAACCACCAAAACAACTGGGACATGTTTACTGTTTCTGCAGCAGTTACGCCAAAGGTGGTTACGGTCGGTAAAAAAAGCCTGGCGTGGATGCCTTTATTCGGCCAGCTTTACTGGTTGACGGGTAACATTCTGATTGACCGTGCTAACCGCTCAAAAGCGAAAGGCACGATTGATCAGGTAGTAAATAGCATGAAAGAGAGTGACGTGTCGGTGTGGATGTTCCCTGAAGGTACGCGTTCTCGTGGTCGTGGTTTGTTGCCATTTAAAACCGGTGCATTTCATGCTGCGATTGGTGCACAGGTGCCAATTATTCCTATTGTTTGTAGTTCTACTGACAAACTGAAACTGAATCGCTGGAATAACGGTCACGTCATTGTGGAAATGCTGCCACCAGTGAGCACAGAAGGCTGTACCAAGGAAGGTATTCGTCAATTAGCGAACACTTGCCGTGAGCAGATGAAAGAGAAGCTGCAACAGTTGGATGAAGAAGTGAAACAGCGTAACGCGGCTTAATCGTCCAAATATAAGCATATAAAAATGGGTAGCTCAGGCTACCCATTTTTTATCTGTGTCATTCCGAGGAGCCTTAGCGACATCAGGAATCTACGAACATCAAACTCGTTGCAGGAATGAACACTTTCAACACCGCCACTCTCGGTAAGCAGATCCTGAATCACGCTCCTTCGTCGCTGTTCAGGAAGACGGAGTGTTTGAATTCAGCAAGCTGTATCGTCGTATTTGGCGTTCTAACTCACAGGTTCGAGGTATTATTTGCGAACCGCGATAGCTTCGATTTCGATACCAACATCTTTAGGCAGGCGAGCAACTTCAACACAAGAGCGAGCAGGGTAGTTTGCTACTTGGTGCTCGTCGAAGAATTTGCCGTACACTTCGTTCACTGTGCCGAAGTCGTTTAGGTCTTTAACGAAAACTGTTAACTTCACGATATCTGTTACTGTAAGACCTGAAGACTCAACGACAGCTTTTACGTTTTCTAGAGACTGACGCGCTTGTTCTGCGATATCCGCAGATACTTCACCTGTTGCAGGGTTAACAGGGATTTGGCCAGAAGTAAGAACCATGTTGCCAAGATCTACGCCTTGTACGTAAGGGCCGATTGCTGCTGGTGCTGATTCCGTGTGAAGTACTTTTGTCATTTTATTTGTTCCATCTGTTTTAGCGAATAAAGAGTTTCAGTGTGCCTCTAAATCTATGGCAGGTAAAGAGCAAAATGCCCTGTAAATACAGGGCATTTGAACTTATTAGAGGTCTGAAATGTTCCGTCGATTATCGCTCGGTAACGATCTCTCTTGAGAATACTTTTTCACAGTATTTACACTTCAGGCGAATCTCTTCTTTCTTCTCAAATACCTTGAAGCTGCTTTCTACAGGTTCGTTGTGAGAAATACAGTTTGAGTTAGGGCATTCAAAGACATCGTTGATTCTTTCTGGCAGCTCTAACGCGAGCTTTTTCACTACTTGGTAGTTCTCGATTTGGTTCACCGTTGCGTGTGGAGCATACAGTGCCAACTTACTCGCCTGCTCTTCGTTGATGAAGACATTTTCAATTTTCAGCAAATCTTTATGACCCAGCGCTGACGACGGTAAATTAAGGCCGATGGTCACTTTCTGAGACGAGTTGTGCATATCGAACAACTTCAGCACTTTGATGCCGATTTGTGCCGGGATGTGATCGATGACGGTACCGTTTTTGATTGCTTCTACCTGCAATTGAGTTTCTTTAGCCATGTTTATTCTCCTCGATTACAGTGTTTCGTTTAGAACCAGTGCCAACAATGCCTGACGGGCGTAGACACCGTTCTGAGCTTGCTGGAAGTAGTAAGCGTGTGGCGTTTTATCAACGTCAGTGGTGATTTCATCCACTCGTGGTAGTGGGTGTAGTACTTTTAGATTTTCACGCGCGCCTTCTAGCATTGCTGCTGTCAGGATATAAGCTGATTTGATGTGTGCGTATTCTGACTCATCAAAACGCTCTTTCTGTACGCGGGTCATGTACAGGATGTCTAGATCAGGAATGACGGTTTCCATGTCGGTATGCAGGCTGTATTCAATGCCAGCTTCATCGAGTTCTTCACAGAGGTAGTCAGGCATCGCCAGTGCTTCTGGAGCAACAAAGAAGAAGCGAACATTATTGAACTTCGCCAGAGCCTGAGTCAGTGAGTGTACGGTGCGGCCGTATTTTAAGTCACCAACGAAAGCCACATTAAGGTTATCTAAGCGGCCTTGCGTTTCTGCGATGGTATAAAGGTCTAGCAGAGTTTGAGTTGGATGCTGGTTTGCACCGTCACCAGCGTTAATCACCGGTACGCCGTTTGAAAACTCAGAAGCCAGACGTGCCGCGCCTTCCTGAGGGTGGCGCATAACAAAAGCGTCTACATACGAAGAAATAACTTGCACAGAATCAGAAAGCGTTTCGCCTTTCTTCGCCAGAGAAGTATTTCCATCATTATCAAAACCAATGACGTCACCGCCCACGCGTTGAATTGCTGTCTCAAACGACAGGCGTGTGCGTGTTGATGGCTCAAAGAAACAGCTCGCAACGACTTTATTTTTAATCAGTTCTGGTTGAGGTTCCTTTTTCAGGCTACCTGCTGTTGCGACAATAAGTTCCAGCTCTTCACGTGAAAGCTCTGGAATAGAGATGATGTGCTTCTGGTAAAGCGAGTTCGCCATGATCTTCTTCCCTATAACAGTGATGACTATCTCCAAAATTAACATTGAGGAATTTTGGACATAAAAAAACCTCCCAAATGGGGAGGTTTAAAAATCGATAGAATTAACGAAAATAACACCACGCAAGCGTAGTCGCTTAGTTAGAGCAAATCGCGTTGTTACGGCAGCAATCAGCGTGGTCATTTCTTAATCCTCAGACAAATTGCCGAGCATTATACGCCTAACTTTTACTAGTGCAAGCGATTACATCATGGTTTTTGTTACTAAAATCCGTTAACTTCCCAGCGTTGCCACCATCACGGCTTTGATCGTGTGCATGCGGTTTTCTGCTTCATCGAAGACGATAGAATATTCAGACTCAAACACGTCTTCTGTCACTTCCAAACCTTTCATGCCGTATTTCTCAGCCACTTCTTTACCAACGGTGGTTTCATCATTGTGGAACGCAGGTAGACAGTGCATAAACTTCACATGCGGATTGCCGGTCTGTTTAATCACATCCATATTGATTTGGTAAGGCTTCATTAGGGCAACACGTTCATCCCAAGCTTCTGCAGATTCACCCATCGATACCCAAACATCGGTATACAAGAAATCACAGCCCTTAACGCCTTCTTCAACGTTTTCGGTTAGCGTGATCTTAGCACCTGTTTGCTGCGCAATTTCCTGACATGTGGCAACAAGCTCTTCTTCCGGCCAGAATGCTTTTGGCGCAATCAAACGAATATCCATGCCCATTTTAGCCGCACCGACCATCAGTGAGTTACCCATGTTATTGCGAGCGTCACCTAAGTAGGCAAAAGTGATGTTATGCAGTTGCTTTCCACGTCCATGCTCTTGCATGGTTAGGAAGTCTGCGAGGATTTGCGTCGGATGGAATTCATCCGTTAGACCATTCCATACCGGTACACCAGCATAAGCACCAAGATCTTCCACGATCGCCTGACCAAAACCACGGTATTCGATACCATCATACATACGGCCCAATACGCGCGCGGTATCTTTCATCGATTCTTTATGGCCAATTTGAGATCCAGAAGGACCAATGTAAGAGACTTGAGCGCCCTGATCAAAAGCCGCAACTTCGAACGCACATCGGGTTCGAGTAGAAGATTTCTCAAAGATGAGTGCGATATTTTTACCTTGGAGTGTCTTCTGCTCTGTTCCTGCATATTTGGCTTTTTTCAGCTCTGCAGACAGTTCGAGCAAGAACTGGATTTCTTTGCTTGAGAAATCTAATAGCTTCAAAAAGTTGCGATTTCGTAAATTGAAAGCCATAGCTCGTCCCTTTGTACGTGTGATTGATTTTGAATCACTGCATTAAAACATATAAATGCTTTTATTGTGAATAATTATTTTAATTAAAAACTAAAAAAGGTTGATGTATTCACATCAACCTTAGTTTTTATTCACTGGTAAGGAAAGCGATTAGATATCGTCTCTTTCGATTGGACAGCTCATACAGCGAGCACCACCACGGCCACGACCTAACTCGTTACCTGGTACCGTCAATACTTGAATGCCGGCTTTATCGTACTTCTCGTTGGTGTAGACGTTACGTTCGTAACCAATCACCACACCTGGTTTCACCGTCAGTACGTTGTTGGCATCATTCCACTGTTCACGCTCTGCTTCGTAGCTGTCACCGCCGGTTGTGATTATTTTCAGCTGATCTAAGCCAAGTGCTGATTCAATCGCATGCAGGTAGTTGTGCGATGCTTCAACATTCATTTCACCGTCAGTGCCTTTCGGAGTCAGACGCCATGTATCCAGATCTTTACGCATGATCTCTGGGTAGACTGAAAAAGTATCGACGTCCATGTGTGTCATGACCGTATCCAGGTGCATACATGAACGGTGTTTAGGGAGATCAATCGCAATCACTTCTGTTGCCTGACCCGCTTTAAACAGGTTAGCAGCCAGGTTTTCTACACCTTGCGCTGTGGTACGTTCAGACATACCTACCAGAACTGCGCCTTTACCGATAACCAGAACGTCACCACCTTCAACGTTAGCGTTATCGTAGTGTAGGTCTTCATCGCCAAAGTATTTAATGAAGTCCTGGCCGGCAAAGATTGGGTGCCAGCGATAAATGGCGCGCAAGTGGTTTGTTTCGCGTTGACGTGCAGGCATCATCATTGGGTTTAGGGAAACACCGCCGTAGACCCAGCAAGATGTATCGCGGGTAAATAGATGGTTTGGCAATGGTTCAATAACGAAGTCTAGAGGGCGACGCATCTTCGGTAGCATAGAAGATGATTTGATTGGCAGCTCAGAGTAGGCCAACCCACCCAGCAAGACTGATGCTAGGTGCTCATTGTCCATTTCTGCAAAATACACACGAAGATCGCGGGCAAAGGTTGGGCCGTAGCGGAAGTCAGAAATCTGAGTATCCAATAGCCACTTTTTCGCTTCTGGAACCGCGAGGGTTTCGACGAGTAAATCGTGAAGTAGAAGTACTTCTACATCTTGGTCGCGTAAAGTACGAGCGAAAGCATCATGCTCTTCACCTGCCGCTTCTACCGCAAGAACATCATCAAACAATAACTCATGACAGTTAGATGGTGTTAAGTGGGTTAGGGCGCGCTCAGGGCGATTTAATAGAACTCGTCTTAGTTGACCAACTTCTGATCCAACGTACAGCTTACTCATTTTGTATCCTTACAGATTATCCAGCGGTTATTTATGACAATCTTATGGATAAGATGCAAGTTAGTTGGCTTCGGTAATGTTTTGATATATTCAGTATTGTTAATTAAAAGCTCTGTAGGGTTTCTTTAATTCAAATAAAAATAGTTTTTTGTATTGTTTTTGTGCTTTTGGGTAAAGTGCGTTTTTATTCTTTTTAGTCCGACTGAGTATATTACATGCTTAGTGCATAAAATGTGCATATTCATTCCAAAATATGCATTTTTTAGTTTTCTTTATTCGCTGAGTAGAGAATATAAGGCGTTTCTGTATTCAATAATGAACCATAAACACGCATTGAGGGTGGGTTTGTCCCCTGATTCTGCTAATTAGGATCTTCTGAATATTACAAAATAGCATTTCTTGTTAACTTTTTGTGACCTTGTGAGAAGGGTTTAATATTTATCAGAGAATAATTGACAACAATCACTGTGGTTTGGTGTTTGTTAGTGGCTTTTCGTCGCAATCCGTGCCATATTTCACCGGATCGTTTCCACCAAGTAACTAATCTGGAGCCAAAACATGTCTCACGAAGATGAATATCTATCAGTAGAACAATTAATTGAGATTCAAAAGGAAGAGACTCGCGATATCATAGCTGCATTGTTAGAAGATGGCAGCGATCCAGATTCACTCTATGAAATTGAGCATCACCTGTTTGCAGAAGATTTCGATACGCTAGAAAAAGCGGTGGTTGAAGCATTTAAGATGGGCTTTGAAGTCCTTGAAGCAGAAGAAACAGAAGACGAAGACGGCAATAAACTACTTTGCTGCGATGCGACCATGGAGTCCGCACTCGATGCCGAAGCAATTGATGCTCAAGTTGAGAAGCTGGTTCACCTTGCTGAAAAGTACGATATTATTTATGACGGTTGGGGTACGTATTACGAGGGCGAAGACGCTCTATACTCTGACGAAGAAGATGAAGACGAAGAATAGTCTCTCCTTGATTAAAAAAACCAGCGTATTTCGCTGGTTTTTTTATGTCTAACAATTGATAACGGTAAGCTATGAAACTAATTCACATTGAGCTTGTGTGGTTTTTTTACCATAATGCGTAGAAAATTGATCTAGCTCAAGGTGTATATGCAAAAGTCACTCGCCGGTTTATGGCAAGTCTCTCCACTTACGGACCTATCTATCCCTCAGGATGACATCACTTTTCCTGCTCCATTAAGTCAGGTACTTCCCGACGAGTTGTCAGAAGAAGCAATCCGTCAACAAGAATGGCACCTCATGCATGATATTGAAGTGGATGAGTCGATGCTCGCATTTCCCGCTGTCGATATGATACTAGGTGGTATCGACTACTATGCCGAAGTGCGCTTAAACGGTGTCGCACTGTTTGACTGTGATGGTACCCAGAATGTGTACAAGAAAGACATTCGCCCGTTCATGCAGATGGGACGTAATCGCTTTGAGATTTTATTCTTAGAGGAAGAAGAAGACTTACTGCTTGAGGAAGATCGGCCAGAGTTGTGTTCTCTTACTGATCAAGAGTATAAGAAAAGCGACGATCGAATCGGTGTGTGGCAGGAGCCTTACCTGCAGTTTATTCGCAATGTTCGTTTAGAGCGCGTTGCTACGGAGCAGATCTGGCACTATGGTGGGGGTTGTGAGTTTAAAGTCGACCTTTATTACCAGACATTCGCACCGGGCCTGGTTTCTGCATCGGTCAAATTCAACGGTATGACTTACCATATTCCAATTGATGTGCGTGCTGAGCATGCTAGCGCCTTGTTCCAGATCGAAGCGCCAAAATACGCTGATCTCAACAACCCAAATCCAAGCGATCTTTACCAATTATCGGTAGAGCTAGATGGGCAACGCCAAGATTTTTCAGTGGCATTAAGCCAGGATCTTTGTGTTACCCACTTAGTACTCTAAAATTGGGTGTGCTTAAAGTCCTACAGCGATTTGAGCATCACGACTTCACACGCATCATGCCCTGTTTGTCCAAGCGGGGCATCTAAATGCTCAAATCCCAACTTCTCATACAAACCAATGGCTTCTTTTAAGCACTCGGTGGTTTCCAAATAGCACTTCTGATAACCAAGTTGCTTTGCTAATTGCAGACTCAGAGCCACAATACGTTTGGCCAGCCCGTGTCCACGAGTTTGTGGCAAGAAGTACATCTTTTGTAGCTCGCACACGTTAGGTTCTCCTGCCAGTGGCGCAAAACCTCCACCACCAACGATCGCACCATTATGCTCAATCACCCAATAAGCGGCACCTTGTTGGCTGTAGACAGAATACATGTCATCAAGCGTTGGGTCTGCCACGCCATAGCCTTTGTCAGCGGTGAGCCCATACTCTGCTGAGACCTGACGAATGACGCTTGCTATGTTTGGATTATCTTCTGGTGTGAGAGAGCGGAGAGTGAAGTGTGCTACTTGTTCCATGCTTTGCCTACAAAAATGAGCCCTTAAGGACTCAATATATTGCGGTTAGGCATGTCGATGCAAACCAAAGTGAGATGAAGGTGTTTGGTTTGCAGATTTACGTAACCAAACTTTCTCATGGAAGTAGTACGCCACCGTGTTTATAGATGGCTCTAGCATCGCCATGACTCCACCGATAAACGCATCACCAGTGAGTATGTAAACCACAGTGAAGGCAACGCTAAAGTGCACGGTTGCGAAGCTGGCGGTTTTTAGTTTGGTCATTGACTGACGAGCTTTAAGAGCAGGAATACGAGCCCATGCTTTTTCATGAAAGTAGAAAGCTACCGTATTGACTGATGGCTCAATCATGGCAATTAAGCTACCAATTAAGATGTCGCCAGTCAGTACGTAAGCGACACTAAAGGCGATAGTAAAATGTAGTGATGCGAAAGTTAGTGTCTTTTTCATGATAATTACTCATCGTGTTTGTTTCGATGAGTTTATTATCGATAATAATTCTCATTTTCTCTAATGGTTGGTGAGTATTAATTCAATAGGGGAAAGCTATCAATGAGCCTTTTTAAGGCGGGTAGATCTTAAGGATGAGTAGATACAAAAAAGGTTGGTCATGAAGACCAACCTTTCTGATTGAAGCTGAGAAGCGCTTGGCTTCTGTTTTGCTTTAGCGATTAAAGCGCTGCAATCGTGGTTTTTTGCTCTTCTAGCTTAGCGAGTGTCTCTTTGTAGCCTTCAAGCTTTTCACGCTCTTTAGCAACAACCGCTTCAGGTGCTTTCGCTACGAAGCCTTCGTTACCAAGTTTGCCTTCAATACGCTTGATCTCGCCGTGCGTTTTCTTGATTTCGCCATCAAGACGCGTAAGTTCTGCGTCTTTGTCGATCAGACCCGCCATTGGGATCATCAGCTCAGATTTACCAACTAATGCTGTTGCACACGCTGGTGTTTCTTCGCCAGCTTCAAGAACACGTACTGCTTCCAGTTTGGCCAGAGACATCAGTACTTGCTTGCTTGCTTCCAGACGAGACGCGTCTTCTTCGCTTGCTGCTTTTAGCATCACATCAAGCGGTTTACCCGGGTTGATGTCGTACTCAGCACGTAGGTTACGGATGCTGGTAATGAACGCTTTCACCCACTCGATGTCGTCTAGCGCTTCTTGATGGAAGTTCGCTTCGTCGAATTGAGGTAGAGCTTGAAGCATGATAGTGCTTTCTGATGAATTAGTACCTTCAACACCGTCAACAATAGGCTTGATGCTTTGCCAGATAGTCTCTGTGATGTAAGGAATCACTGGGTGAGCCAGGCGTAGTGTCTTCTCAAGAACCGTGATTAGCGTACGACGAGTACCACGTTGCTGCGCTTCTGTGCCTTTCCATAGAACAGGTTTCGTTAGCTCCAGGTACCAGTCACAGAATTGGTTCCAGATGAATTCGTAAAGCGTGTTCGACGCCATATCCAGACGGAAGTTGTCGATATGGTTGTTGAACGCTTTCGCTGCTAGTTCAAACTGAGACTCGATCCACTTGTCCGCTAGTGAGTATTCAATGTCACCACCGTTGAAGCCACAATCTTGCTCTTCTGTGTTCATCATTACGTAACGGCTAGCGTTCCATAGTTTGTTACAGAAGTTACGGTAACCTTCAAGACGCTTCATATCCCAGTTGATATCGCGGCCTGTTGATGCCATTGCTGCAAGGGTGAAACGCAGTGCGTCTGTACCGTATGCTTCGATACCGTTTTCAAACGTCTTACGCGTGTTTTTCTCGATCTTCTTCGCTAGCTGAGGTTGCATCATGTTGCCAGTGCGCTTCTCAACCAGAGACTCTAGGTCGATACCATCGATCATGTCGATTGGGTCAAGCACGTTACCTTTCGACTTAGACATCTTGTCGCCGTTTTCGTCACGGATCAGACCGGTAACGTAAACGGTTTTGAAAGGTACTTGTGGCTTGCCGTCTTCGTCTTTCACGAAGTGCATGGTCATCATGATCATGCGCGCAACCCAGAAGAAGATGATGTCGAAACCTGTTACCAGTACGTCTGAAGGGTGGAACACTTTCAGATCGTCAGTTTGCTCTGGCCAACCTTGCGTGCCGAACGTCCAAAGAGCAGAAGAGAACCAGGTATCCAGTACGTCTTCGTCCTGGTGCAGCTCAATCACTGACTCTAGGTTGTTGTTGCTACGAACTTCTTCTTCAGTGCGACCTACATAAACATTGCCCTGGTTGTCGTACCAAGCTGGGATACGGTGGCCCCACCATAGCTGACGAGAGATACACCAGTCTTGAACGTCACGCATCCAAGAGAAGTACATGTTTTCGTATTGCTTAGGCACGAACTGGATGTCGCCGTTTTCAACGGCTTCAACCGCGGTTTTCGCTAGAGGCGCAGTACGTACGTACCATTGGTCAGTTAGCATTGGTTCGATAACCACGCCACCGCGGTCGCCGTAAGGAACTTGTAGATCGTGATCTTTCACTTCTTCAAGTAGGCCTAGCTCGTCGAATTCAGCAACGACAGCTTTGCGCGCAGCAAAACGCTCCATGCCATGGTATTTAGCTGGAAGCTCTGTGCTGTATGCGTCGCTTGCTTCGCCGTTGGTGTTGAATACTTCTGCTGCGTCACGGATGTTGGCGTCAAAAGTCAGAATGTTGATCATTGGTAGCTGGTGGCGCTTACCAACTTCGTAGTCATTGAAATCGTGCGCAGGTGTGATTTTCACACAACCAGTGCCTTTCTCCATATCCGCGTGCTCATCACCCACGATAGGGATGCGACGGTCAACGATAGGAAGAATGATTTCTTTACCGATAAGATCTTTGTAACGTGGATCTTCTGGGTTTACAGCAACACCGGTATCACCAAGTACGGTTTCCGGACGAGTGGTTGCAACGACGATGTAATCTTTACCGTCAGCCGTTTTTGCACCATCCGCTAGTGGATAGCGGAAATGCCACATGTTGCCTTTAGTGTCTTTGTTTTCTACTTCTAGATCTGAGATTGCTGTGTGTAGCTTTGGATCCCAGTTAACCAGACGCTTACCACGGTAGATTAAGTCATCTTCGTACAGACGAACAAAAACTTCCTGTACCGAGTTAGACAGGCCATCATCCATCGTAAAGCGTTCACGATCCCAGTCTACTGACGTGCCAAGACGACGTAGCTGTTTAGTGATGGTGCCACCAGATTCACCTTTCCATTCCCAGATTTTGTCAATGAAAGCTTCACGACCGTAATCGTTTTTGGTTTTGCCTTCTTCTGCCGCGATCTTGCGCTCAACAACCATCTGAGTTGCGATACCAGCGTGGTCAGTACCTACTTGCCAAAGGGTGTTTTTACCCTTCATACGTTCACAACGGATAAGCGTATCCATGATCGTATCTTGGAACGCGTGGCCCATGTGTAGGCTACCAGTGACGTTCGGTGGCGGGATCATGATGCTGTATGATTCTTTAGTAGTGTCACCGTGTGGCTTGAAGTAGCCTTTCTCTTCCCAAGTCTGATACAGAGCTTGTTCGATTGAAGTTGGGTTATATGTCTTTTCCATAGCGCTCATTTTTCCTCGTCATATTTGGCCTGAGTGTGGCTTTAACTGCCTTAATCGAAGCTCAACTATTTAGAGGTTTGATTCTGGTTAATGGTAAATCTTAGTCAATCTCTATAAGTGAACTCTCTAAAGAGAGAGCTTAACTATAAGGATTGACCCTTAAGGATATTGAATTTCTATCGTCTGCAGTTGGTAGCCTGCTTGTCGGTAAATTTTATATCTTTCTCTTGCGAGCTGTTTAGCTTTTTCTTCGCAGGGCACGAAGTCTACCACTTGAGCAAACTTGTTCGCAAAGGTTGTCTCATTTTCCGCCAAATTAATTACTAATTGGCGATTCCAAGACGGCTTTACACCATGATGGCCAATTTCAATGTTGGTGGCGTATTTAGGGCCTTCACCTACGAGATTGTGTGCCATGAACTTGTCAGCATCAATTTGCCAGAAAGCTTCAGCGAGCTGCTCGGCATGCATTTTGTCGTTGCAGTTCAGATATACTTTAGCGCCTTGGCGGGCAAAGTGCTGAGCCAAAAATACCACGTACTCTTCAAAGCCTGTGGGCTGCGCTTGTGGGCTGTCTTCTTTGATGATGTAGAAAGTTGCGGTTTGCATCATTTCTCTCGCTTGGTTCTGAACTCACCTAAATCACTCTTGTTATAAAGAATATGGCGATAATAAAAAAAGGGCCTTGCGGCCCTTTTCGATCTAGTTCAGAAATTATTCTTCTGTCTCTTGGCCGCTGCGGTTCAAAAGGAATTGGACAAGCATTGAGACAGGACGGCCTGTTGAGCCTTTCGCTGCACCTGATTTCCAAGCAGTACCTGCGATGTCTAAGTGTGCCCAGTTGTACTTCTTGGCAAATTTTGACAAGAAACAACCAGCAGTGATAGTACCAGCAGGGCGACCGCCGATGTTTTGCATGTCAGCAAATGGGCTCTTCAACTGCTCGTGATACTCGTCTGCCATAGGTAGGCGCCAAGCGCGGTCACTTGCTTGCTCAGAAGCGTTTACCAGCTCATGAGATAGCGGGTTGTGGTTCGAGATAACGCCGCTGATGTGGTGACCAAGTGCGATAACACAAGCACCCGTTAGCGTTGCAACGTCTACCACACAATCTGGCTCGAAACGCTCTACATAAGTTAGCGCGTCACATAGAACCAAGCGGCCTTCCGCGTCAGTATTAAGTACTTCAACGGTTTGACCAGACATCGTTGTTAAAATATCACCTGGACGGTAAGCGTTGCTACCCGGCATGTTTTCACAGCCAGCCAGAACACCAATCACGTTAATAGGCAGGTTTAGTTTCGCTAACGCTTTCATTGTACCGAATACAGATGCCGCACCACACATGTCGTACTTCATCTCATCCATACCTTCACCAGGTTTTAGTGAGATACCGCCTGAATCGAACGTTAGGCCTTTACCAACCAGTACGATCGGTTTTGCATCTGAGTCAGGGTTACCCTTGTACTCGATGATTGACATCATAGATTCGTTCTTCGAACCACGACCTACCGCCAAGTATGATGTCATACCCAGTTTTTCCATTTCTTGCTCACCAATGATTTTGGTGGTCACGGTTTCGTAATCATCAGCTAGACGACGAGCTTGCGACGCAAGGTATGCTGGATTTGCTACGTTTGGTGGCATGTTGCCAAGGTCTTTTGACGCTTTGACGCCAGAAGCAATAGCAAGACCATGAGTGATCGCTTTTTCACCCAGGCTCAATTCACGGCGCGTTGGTACGTTGAAAACTAGCTTACGCAGTGGGCGGCGAGTTTCTGGTTTAACGCTCTTGAACTGGTTAAATGTGTACAGACCATCTTTAGTCGCTTCAACCGCCTGGCGCACTTTCCAGTAAGTGTCGCGGCCTTTAACGTGCAGCTCAGTCAGAAAACACACGGCTTCCATAGAGCCTGTTTCGTTAAGTGTGCTGATCGTCTTTTGAATGATTTCCTTGTACTGGCGCTCGCCAAGCTCACGTTCTTTACCACAACCGACAAGTAAAACGCGTTCTGACAACACTCCTGGTACTTGATGCAGTAGTAGCATCTGACCTGGTTTACCCTCTAGATCACCACGACGAAGTAGTGAACTGATGTAACCGTCACTGATTTTATCAAGTTGTTCGGCTACTGGAGAAAGGCGACGTGGTTCAAACACACCAACAACGATACATGCGCTACGTTGTTTCTCTGGACTGCCACTTTTTACACTGAACTCCATGCGTACTCCTACATCCTGAAGACAAATTGCTCTAAATGTTAGATAATGATCGCTTACTTGTTGAATTTTAGCTCCAGGCTTACATGCAGAGCTAATTAAGCGACTAACATTTAGTTTATAATTTTTCAAAAAATAAATGGTTCAACGGGAAACTATAGTGATTCGACCAAAAAAACAAGTTTTGTATAGGTAATTTCAGCGTGATTATTGTTAGATATTTGATCCGCGAAACACTCAAGAGTCAATTTGCGATCTTTTTCGTACTTTTTTTGGTGTTTCTGAGCCAAAAGTTCATCAGTGTTCTCGCAGACGCTTCTGACGGGGATATTCCGGCTGGATTGATCTTCTCGATTGTTGGTTTGAACATGCCAGCAATGGGCTTATTGATGCTGCCGTTGAGTTTGTATATCGGCATATTGATCACTTTTGGTCGTCTGTATGCGGAGAGTGAAATTGTTGTTATGAATGCGACGGGGATCGGAAACAAGTTTTTGGTGCAAGCGGCACTTTACTTGGCTCTGATTACTTCTGCTGTAGCGGCATTTAACGCGCTTTGGTTATCACCATGGTCGCAAGAAAGAGTGGAACAGCTCTACGAGCAGGTTGCGGCTGAAAATAGCGTCGACCTTCTTCAAAAAGGCCAGTTCCAGGGTACGCCAGATGGATCTTCTGTGGTGTTCATCGACGATATTAAAGATAACACGCTGAGTAATGTGTTTGTCGCCCAAATGCGCCCTCGAGATTCTGTTCTGCCTAGCGTGATGTTTTCTTCTTCTGGTGAAGTGAAAGAGCTGTCAGATGGACGACAGATCATCACGATGAAAGAAGGCACGCGCTATGAAGGTGTGCCCACTCGCGTGGAATATATGATCACTAAGTTCGATGAGTACGAAGGGGTGATTGGTCAGCGTGAAGTGAAAAAGAAAGGCAGGGACTGGGAAGCTTACCCAACGGCCGATTTAATTGGTCACCCGGACCCTGAAGCGCAAGCTGAGCTGCAATGGCGAATTTCACTGTTTGTGTGTATTCCATTACTCACGATGTTGGTTATTCCTTTGTCTGCAGTTAACCCGCGTCAGGGGCGATTCGCCAAAATGGGCCCGGCGATTCTGATTTATTTGGCTTATTTCCTGGCGATCAGCGCAACGAAATCGGCACTGGAAGATGGCTCTATACCGACAAACGTTGGAATGTGGCCAATCAATGCGATGTTACTGATAGTCGCTATTTTGGCTAACATGATGGACAGCGTTCCAGCTCGACGAATGAAAGAAAAATTCCGCAAGAAGAGGCTAGCGTAAGCCGTGTTCAAAATCTTAGACCTTTATATCGGTAGAACCATCATTTCGACCACAGCCTTGGTTTTGGCCACCTTTGTTGGCTTGTCTGGCATCATCAAATACGTAGAACAGTTACGTAAAGTTGGCCGAGGTGTGTATGACCTGATGCATGCACTTTACTTTGTACTGTTGAGTATTCCTCGCGACATTGAAATGTTTTTCCCAATGGCGGCACTGCTGGGCGCTTTGATTGGTTTGGGGATGCTGGCATCAAGCTCTGAGCTGGTGGTCATGCAGGCTGCAGGTTTTTCCAAATTGGATATCGGTTTATCCGTATTGAAAACCGCCGTGCCTTTAATGCTTATTGTTATGACGCTTGGCCAGTGGGGCGCGCCTGAAGCTCAAAAGATGGCTCGTGACCTACGCTCCTTTGCAATATCTGGCGGTAGTATTGTGTCCGTCCGAGCCGGAGTTTGGGCTCGGGATGCGAACGATTTTATCTTTATCGGCAAAGTCGAAGACGACAAATTGTATGCGCTGAATATGTGGCGTTTCGATGAGGATAAGAACCTCCAGAAAGTGATCTTTGCTGAAGAAGTGGATTATGAGCAAGACAATAACTGGGTCATGAAAGACGTGCAAATCACCGATATGCAAGGTGAGACTGTGATATCCAAGCAGAGTGTCGACCAGATGGAATGGCAAACGTCACTGGCGCCAGACAAGCTTGCCGTTGTAACGGTTAAGCCAGAAGAGCTGTCACTTAGTGGGCTGTACGATTACGTGACTTACTTGAAAGCATCAGAACAGGATGCTTCACGTTACGAGCTTGCGTTCTGGCGTAAACTGACTCAACCACTCTCCATTGCGGTCATGATGTTGATGGCATTGTCGTTTGTATTTGGTCCGCTGCGTAGCGTGACGATGGGAGCACGGGTGTTGTCTGGGGTAGTCGCTGGCTTTACTTTCTATATTTCCAGTGAGTTTTTCGGACCGTTGACTCTGGTATACGGGATACCTCCTGTGTTTGGCGCATTAGCACCAAGCCTGGTATTCCTCGCTATTGCGGTATCGCTGCTGAGAAGAAAATTGTAAAAATATCAAAGGAAGGCAAATGCCTTCCTTTCTTTGTTTATGATGCTGGTTTTATTGTGCTTTAGGTAACACAACGACTTGAGTTTTTGCCCACATGTCGTGGAAACCGCGCCTCTGCGGATCGATGGGTACCGTCAGGTTGGCTAAACCGAACCCTGAAGTTGCTATACGAATCAGTGCTTGAGTGACGGTGATTGGCGCACCATCTGCTGCGTTACGTACCTGAAGTTTCCAGGCACGCATACCAAGTGTTTGGCCTGCACGAGTCCAGAAGAAAACAAAGAAATAGATCCAAACTACCGCTAAATACAGCGTAAAGATCGGGCTTATCACAGGGTGCTTCGATAACATATCCGCAGCATCCACATATTCCCCATAGCTCAGTAACCCTGCTGCATTGAGTGCAAAGACAATGGCCATAACCACGCCGGCTGCCATCATTTCTATCGCAATGACAATCAACGAGTCATAGACCAAAGCAGCTAATCGACGAAAGAGTCCTGCTGTTGGAAGAGTTGTAGAAGTAGTCATAATTCCATCACTTACCTTAACAAATTGTGCGTCAGAATATAGATTCCCTCCCCATGTGAAAAGAGAGCTAACGCACAGAGTCTCCAATTGTGGCGAAATCCAGCCTTTTACAGCCGTACTTATCGTTGATAGGGGTGGGGATAAGAGAGAATGTATTGGGAGTTTTTCAATTCAGTTCGAATTGTTTTGTTTTTCAGCCATGAAATTTCTGGTCTATTACCTGATGAGAAAGCTGAGAGAGTTGATGTTTTTCGTCTTCGGTATAATGTTGAGACAGTGCAAGCTCTAATGCTTTTTCTGACAGTTTTTGGGCCGGAGAGGCGAAGAGTTTGGGATGCATGCTCGATATCGCTAACAAAGATTTTTGCAAGCGAATCTGAACTTGGAGCTGGGCCGCGCCATCATGTGCTATCGGTAAAAAGATATCATCAAACAGATCCTGGCAGCTTAAAGAGGGAACAAATAAGCGAGGGTAGCGCGTTTTTATTGGTCTTTGTTTTAGTAGATCTCCCCACAGTGAAAGTGCCCTTATAGAGCGCCCGAGTACATCAATGGCGGTACCGTTATCATTGACCGCAGGAGACAACGCTCTTGACGCTATTTCCGCCAGTACGACCAAGCCAAAACGAGGGTCTTGGTCGAAGGAACGCTCAGTTCGAATTGTGAAAGCAGTGCTAACTTCGCTTTCTTCTTCTAGCTCCCCACATAACCAAGCGATGGGTTGCCCTGAGTAAACAAAGTTACCCGGCTGGCGTTCTATGTAAATGGTACATTGGTTCTCTTCTGCAATGCCGTCGAGATGATGCATATCGATATGCTGTAAGTAACCAATTTCTTGGCTGTAAATCGGTTTGCTTCCCCTAGGTTTATGCTCCGGATGACTCCAGGGGTGAGCCCCAAGCCAGGGTTCATTTCCACGCTTGCGAATCGCATCTAGTAGAGCTTGTTCCACCTTTGATGTCGTTTCAGCAACTCTGCCAAGTACCGATAAGTGCTGAATCCAGCGCAGTAGGGTAAGTATGATCATCACGATGACAACCATAGTCACGATGAACAGGTAGATGCGCGCCTGTTCGTGATAAGCACCAACACCAAGCGCAATAATCCCCACCAGACTAAATAAGAATGAACCAAGAAACGTCGCCAGTGCATTTTGCGTTGTGCTGTCTTCCATCAATAACTTGGTGGCTCTTGGTGTCACTCCCGCACTGGCGGCGGTGTAGGCTGAGACCATAATATTGAGCGAAAAGGTAGTTACCGCCAACATTGAGGTCGCCAGAATATTGAGTATGTTATTCAGCAGTTCACTGCTGACGTTAATAGCGGGAGGCAGGACGACGAATTCGTTCAAAACAATCGATATCAGCGCTGTAGCGACCGCAAGCAAGGCGAATAATGACGTCCGAACCCATAGTTTGCGGGTTACCTGTTTTAACAACCACTGCCATTTAGATCCTGTCATTCTCTGACTCCTATCGAACAATAATTCGAAAGTGGATATAAAATTCAAAACGTTAGTATTGTTAAAGCATAGGTTAAATTTTTTGAAGTCTGATTAATGTTTGATGAGTCATAATGACAAAGGCACGTATATCAGCATATTTTCAAACGTACAGATGGTGTGAAGTAGAGAGGTAAAAAATGATTCTAATTACTGGCGCTAGCAGCGGACTTGGGGCTGAGTTGGCTAAGCTTTATGATTCCGATGGTCAGCCAACATACCTTACGGGAAGATGCGAGGGTAAGCTCTCTGAAATCACAGACGGACTGTCTAACAACATTGGTTATCAAGCTTGTGATCTCTCTTTGCATCAAGATGTTGAACAATTATTTGATCAATTACACCAGCCTCCTCAAACAGTGATTCATAGTGCGGGAAGTGGTTATTTTGGGCTGTTGGAAGATCAGGAGCCAGAACAGATTCAAAAGTTGATTAACAACAACCTTAATTCTGCCATTAATGTCTTGCGAGAGTTGGTTAAGCGTTACAAGGAGCACCCAGTAAATGTGGTTGTGATTATGTCGACTGCATCGCAACAGCCGAAAGCTCAGGAGTCCACATACTGTGCAGTTAAGTGGGCGGTAAAAGGGCTGATAGAATCTGTTCGTTTAGAACTGAAGGGCAAACCGATGAAAATTATTGCGGTTTATCCGGGAGGGATGGCGACTGAATTTTGGCAGACCAGTGGTAAGTCATTAGATATCAGTAGTTTTATGCAAGCAGAAGAGGCCGCCCAAATGATTCATAATGCGGTGTCGAGCATCGGTAACGGTTATGTTTCTGATATCACGGTTAACCGATTATAAACGCCATAGATATTGGGAAGATAGCTGTAAACTAGGTTGGCGGAGATAAGATTACGGGGCTCGAACTCTCCTTTGTCACAGTTTGTGGCGAAATTATCAGCAAACGATAGTTATTAAAGGTTTTTCTGCTTGCGCAGGTCAAAAGCTTACGTATAATGCCAAACATCAAAGGGCAATAGCCCAGAGATGCCGGTGTGGTGAAATTGGTATACACGACGGATTCAAAATCCGTTGCCTTCGGGCGTGGCGGTTCAAGTCCGCCCACCGGTACCATATTTTAAGACAGAGCCCCGACGTAAGTCGGGGCTCTGTTGTTTCTGGTGTTTGTGAATTCAAATCCAGCGTGGCGGCTTGGATGCAAGCCCAGTCAAGTCGCCCACCGGTACCATATTTTAAGACAGAGCCTCGACGAAAGTCGGGGCTTTGTTGTTTCTGGTGTTTGTGAATTCAAATCCAGCGTGGCGGCTTGGATGCAAGCCCAGTCAAGTCGCCCACCGGCACCATACATAGAAAGGTCGCTTTTATAGCGGCCTTTCGTCGTTTTAGGTGTTTAAAAATGTTCGATTTTTCAGGTGCTTATCTTAGTTTCCCTTTCTTGTTATCAACGCTTTTCTCGCTCCATTGAACTCTCTTTATCCGCCTTAAAATTTCTCCCATGGTCCATCTATGGTTTATCGCATGACGACTCTGTGCGCAAGGGAATCCCAGTAAATCCAACAAACTACAATGACTGAAACTCAATATTTTGATTAATAATAATTACTTAATTTAGGAGGTTTGGCTTTCTGCCCGAATTGCGCAATAAAGCGGAAATGCGGGCGCGTCTTTTTCATGGAGAATAAATAATTCTGATTTGGTCCGGTCCGTTTCTTTTGCGTAGACTCACATTTAATGATCATAAATTAAAATAAAAACTCAAAAATATTGAAATGATATTTTGTTATATTGAGTATATAGATTGTAACCAGGCCAGTGCGCTTGGAGTGTTGTCTAATAAGATATTAAGGAAAATAAAAATGAAGCGAGCCCTTGTGTCCTGTATGCTTTCTACTGTTGGTTTTATGAGCTTTTCTACACTGGCGGACAGTGTAACTCACACAAACCTATTAATGCCTGAGTATGCGGCGATGTCGATCAAACAACAGATCAAGCAGTTGCCAGAGGCTGCAACTTCATTTGAAAAATGGGTGAGCACTCCTGCATTGGAAGCATTAACTCTGGAACCTATGCATTTTCCTCATGTGAGTTATGAACGCAAAGATCTGAAAGTGCGCGTAGATGGTATATATGCGCTTACGCTTAAGTGGAACTTGTCAACAGAAGATTCAGAGCGTAGAAAATACTTTGAAAAGGCAAGTGAGCTGATCGTATCTATAGCAAAACATATAAGCCCAGGAACGCATACCCCGAACGAATCTATACTTCATAGTGTTTATGAAGCTTATTCATTGTTACGTCCGGAAATGGCGTTAAAAGATACTGAAATAGTTGATAGATGGTTGAGAAGACAGGGAGAGTACTTTAAGAATTATCAGCTAACCGGAACTCTGATCAAGAACAACTGGGAAAACGTACGCATATCCATTTTGTTTAATATTGCTTTAACCCTGGGTGATGAAGAGCTGTACGATTATAGTGTTGGGGCGTTGAAACGTTTTGTAAAAGTTAATATTGAACCAGACGGTAAGACCAATGATTTTACCAATCGTGATGCCCTTACTTACCATGCTTACAACCAGCAATATTATGGTCGTATTCTGCGAGCTGTGAAGATCTATAAAGGCGAAGAAGAGGCACAACACCTGTTTACTTATAAAGAAGAAGGTCACGGCAGTATTAAAGACGCATATGATTTCTGGAAACCTTACTTTACCGAGCCAGAGAAGAATGTGCATATTGAATTTGTTAACACAGGTTGGAAACCGGATCTAAAGCGTGGTGATGCTAATAAGCCTTACAGCCCAACGGGAACTGTTTATGCTATGGCTCATATGATCCCGGTTGATAAGTATGCTTTCACTATGATCCAAAAAGTTATGCCTGGCTCCGAGCCTTACACACTTAGACTAAGTACTTGGCTGAACAATGCTCTGCATACCAAAAAATAATTTGATAGATGCCAAAATATTATGACTAATAAAATTAATGTAATGGTGTAAATTGAAGAAGGGTGATATTTGTAAAAATATCACCCTTCTTTTTATCAAGTCTGTAATTTTCACTGGTAATTATGCTGTCAGGTTATAAGATGCCCTAGGTTCTAGCGTAAAGCTGAATATGCAACTAATAACCTGTAGGTTGAACTTTACTAAATGATAAGCCTTCTGCGGCTCGGTAGAAGGTAAAGTAGTTATATGGCGGATGGATTGGGGGCTATTGATAGTCATTGTTAATGAATTCTATTATAAATTCCTTTAAAATTGTGAGCTTATCTTGAAACCCCAGTTAGTAGTGAACAGTGGCAGCAATTAAACTTACCGTCGATCGCATTCAGCCCGGGTTACATATCCGTCTACCGTTGAAATGGAACGATCACCCATTTTTACTCAATAGCTTTAAAATTAAAGATCAGGAACAGGTTGAGATGATTCGTCACCTCGGCGTGAAGTTTGTGTACTTTAATCCGGATCAGAGTGATTCATTACCGTTACCAGCCAATCAAGATAGAGTGGATAGGGTCAAGAATGATGAGTCGTTGGATTTAGAAACGCAAAAGTTGTGGCAAGAGAAGCAGAAACGTATAGAAAAGCTGAGTGCTTACCGACGCAGAGTGATTCAATGTGAAAAAGAGTTTGAGCGTTCTCTTGCTCGTATGCGTTCTGTAATGATGAAAATTCGTAATCGCCCTGTGACAGCGGTTAATGAAGCAAAGCAGTTAACTGAAGATATCGTTGATAAGCTGATGTGTGACGACAATGTCACGCTGCATCTCATGAATGGCAAAAACGAATATGAAGATATTTACTTTCACTCACTGAATGTTGCGGTTATCGCAATGATGATCGGGCGTGCCAAGGGGTACTCTGCTGATAAATTGAAAGAGCTGTCCTTTGCCGCATTGTTTCACGATATGGGTAAAGTAAAAATTCCAACAGCTATATTAAGAAAGCAAGAACCACTAACGGCTCCCGAAGAGAACTATTTAAAGCTACATACTAAGTATGGTTTGGATCTGGCTAACCAAATAGAGGACTTTCCTGAAACGGCAAAGACAGTTATTGAGCAGCATCATGAGTTAAGAGACGGTTCTGGCTACCCTAAGGGGTTGCAAGGTGATGAGATAAACGAGTTTGCACAAATCATTATTGTCGCAAATGCATTTGATAACTTGTGTCATACGAGAATCACTTCAGAACAAAAGATCCCGTATTCCGCACTTTCCCATCTATATAAGAATTGCAAACATCTATATAAAGAAGAAAACCTCAAATTCCTGATTAAGTTTATGGGCGTCTTCCCTCCGGGAACAGTCGTACAGCTGAGCAATAATATGATTGGGTTAGTTATCTCAGTGAATACTTCGAATCTACTATTCCCTAATGTTTTGGTTTATGACCCTTCAGTACCGAGAACCCAAGCCCCAATACTAGATTTGGTGTCGAAAGATTTAAGGATAGTAAACGCAATCCATCCTTCTAAACTGCCAGAGAATATAAAAGAGTACCTTAATCCTCGTTCTCGAATTTCATACTTCTTCGATACTGACACTTAGTTATCCACAGGGTTTTGTGAGTAATATGTAGAAATCCTGAGTGTTATTTTGGGGTAATTTTAAGGTTGAATGGAAAGTGTCCACTTGGCATGTTTTTTTAGAAAAAATGCATATTTTCTATTGCCAAAGAAATTCTTCTGCCTATAATGCGCATCCACCGACACGGCAGACGCGATAAGGCTTCAGCAGGGTCGGAGAGGTAAAAAGCTTCTACGAAAAAATTAGTTGAAAAAAGTGTTTGACACTAACAACCAAATCGCTAGAATGCACCTCCGCTTTGAGAGAAAAACTTCTCGAAAAGCAAGCTCTTTAACAATATAGACCTATCAATCTGTGTGGGCACTCGTTGATGATAATCCAAATAGTTTCTTCGGAAACAATTTAGGTTTCAATGAACTGAGTGACCAATCGAGATTAAGTTTACTTAGTCTTGGCACAGTCAATTCATTATCGTTCTCCTTTTTTATAAAGGAATAACGATAATAGCTTTAAAATTACGTTTGTAGTTTTGAAGTCAGTATTCATTGAGCCAAACAAAACTTTAAATTGAAGAGTTTGATCATGGCTCAGATTGAACGCTGGCGGCAGGCCTAACACATGCAAGTCGAGCGGAAACGAGTTAACTGAACCTTCGGGGAACGTTAACGGCGTCGAGCGGCGGACGGGTGAGTAATGCCTAGGAAATTGCCCTGATGTGGGGGATAACCATTGGAAACGATGGCTAATACCGCATGATGCCTACGGGCCAAAGAGGGGGACCTTCGGGCCTCTCGCGTCAGGATATGCCTAGGTGGGATTAGCTAGTTGGTGAGGTAAGGGCTCACCAAGGCGACGATCCCTAGCTGGTCTGAGAGGATGATCAGCCACACTGGAACTGAGACACGGTCCAGACTCCTACGGGAGGCAGCAGTGGGGAATATTGCACAATGGGCGCAAGCCTGATGCAGCCATGCCGCGTGTGTGAAGAAGGCCTTCGGGTTGTAAAGCACTTTCAGTCGTGAGGAAGGTAGTGTGTTTAATAGATGCATTATTTGACGTTAGCGACAGAAGAAGCACCGGCTAACTCCGTGCCAGCAGCCGCGGTAATACGGAGGGTGCGAGCGTTAATCGGAATTACTGGGCGTAAAGCGCATGCAGGTGGTTTGTTAAGTCAGATGTGAAAGCCCGGGGCTCAACCTCGGAATAGCATTTGAAACTGGCAGACTAGAGTACTGTAGAGGGGGGTAGAATTTCAGGTGTAGCGGTGAAATGCGTAGAGATCTGAAGGAATACCGGTGGCGAAGGCGGCCCCCTGGACAGATACTGACACTCAGATGCGAAAGCGTGGGGAGCAAACAGGATTAGATACCCTGGTAGTCCACGCCGTAAACGATGTCTACTTGGAGGTTGTGGCCTTGAGCCGTGGCTTTCGGAGCTAACGCGTTAAGTAGACCGCCTGGGGAGTACGGTCGCAAGATTAAAACTCAAATGAATTGACGGGGGCCCGCACAAGCGGTGGAGCATGTGGTTTAATTCGATGCAACGCGAAGAACCTTACCTACTCTTGACATCCAGAGAACTTTCCAGAGATGGATTGGTGCCTTCGGGAACTCTGAGACAGGTGCTGCATGGCTGTCGTCAGCTCGTGTTGTGAAATGTTGGGTTAAGTCCCGCAACGAGCGCAACCCTTATCCTTGTTTGCCAGCGAGTAATGTCGGGAACTCCAGGGAGACTGCCGGTGATAAACCGGAGGAAGGTGGGGACGACGTCAAGTCATCATGGCCCTTACGAGTAGGGCTACACACGTGCTACAATGGCGCATACAGAGGGCGGCCAACTTGCGAAAGTGAGCGAATCCCAAAAAGTGCGTCGTAGTCCGGATTGGAGTCTGCAACTCGACTCCATGAAGTCGGAATCGCTAGTAATCGTGGATCAGAATGCCACGGTGAATACGTTCCCGGGCCTTGTACACACCGCCCGTCACACCATGGGAGTGGGCTGCAAAAGAAGTAGGTAGTTTAACCTTCGGGGGGACGCTTACCACTTTGTGGTTCATGACTGGGGTGAAGTCGTAACAAGGTAGCGCTAGGGGAACCTGGCGCTGGATCACCTCCTTATACGATGATTATCGTGATGAGTGTCCACACAGATTGATACGGTTTATGTAAAAGAGATGATACTGGGTCTGTAGCTCAGGTGGTTAGAGCGTTCGCCTGATAAGCGAGAGGTCGGTGGTTCGAGTCCACTCAGACCCACCAATTCCCTTCCCAAGGAATTGGCATACAGTATCGACACACCTTGATGGGGCTATAGCTCAGCTGGGAGAGCGCCTGCCTTGCACGCAGGAGGTCAGCAGTTCGATCCTGCTTAGCTCCACCATCTTTAAGGGTTTTTCCTTAAGAATCTTTAAAAATGGTTTCGAAAGAAATCTAGCTCTTTAACAATTTGGAAAGCTGACAAAACAAACTTTGTTTCTTAGAAATAAAGATTTGTTTGTAAAGTTCTCAAAGTATTCCTAATGGAATACAACTAAAAACACATTCAAGTGTTCTTGGGTTTTGCGAAAGCAAAACATATTTGAGTCCGGCAAAATCGAATGTCTCTCGCTCATTCAAATAATGAGAGACAACTTTGGTTGTTTAACATCAATTCGAAACTCCTTCGGGTTGTATGGTTAAGTGACTAAGCGTACACGGTGGATGCCTTGGCAGTCAGAGGCGATGAAGGACGTATTAACTTGCGATAAGCCCAGATTAGGCAGTAAAAGCCACTTGAGTCTGGGATTTCCGAATGGGGAAACCCACTTACATAAGTAAGTATCGTTATGTGAATACATAGCATAACGAGGCGAACCGGGGGAACTGAAACATCTAAGTACCCCGAGGAAAAGAAATCAACCGAGATTCCGAAAGTAGCGGCGAGCGAAATTGGACTAGCCCTTAAGCTTTACACACGTTAGACGAACGGTCTGGAAAGGCCGACGATACAGGGTGATAGTCCCGTAGTTGACGATGTGTGTTCAGTGAAATCGAGTAGGGCGGGACACGTGATATCCTGTCTGAATATGGGGGGACCATCCTCCAAGGCTAAATACTACTGACTGACCGATAGTGAACCAGTACCGTGAGGGAAAGGCGAAAAGAACCCCTGTGAGGGGAGTGAAATAGAACCTGAAACCGTGTACGTACAAGCAGTAGGAGCACCTTCGTGGTGTGACTGCGTACCTTTTGTATAATGGGTCAGCGACTTATATTCAGTGGCAAGGTTAACCATCTAGGGGAGCCGTAGGGAAACCGAGTCTTAACTGGGCGTTCAGTCTCTGGATATAGACCCGAAACCAGGTGATCTAGCCATGGGCAGGTTGAAGATTGAGTAACATCAATTGGAGGACCGAACCGACTAATGTTGAAAAATTAGCGGATGACTTGTGGCTAGGGGTGAAAGGCCAATCAAACCTGGAGATAGCTGGTTCTCCCCGAAAGCTATTTAGGTAGCGCCTCGGACGAATACTACTGGGGGTAGAGCACTGTTAAGGCTAGGGGGTCATCCCGACTTACCAACCCTTTGCAAACTCCGAATACCAGTAAGTACTATCCGGGAGACACACGGCGGGTGCTAACGTCCGTCGTGGAGAGGGAAACAACCCAGACCGCCAGCTAAGGTCCCAAATTACTACTAAGTGGGAAACGATGTGGGAAGGCTCAGACAGCCAGGATGTTGGCTTAGAAGCAGCCATCATTTAAAGAAAGCGTAATAGCTCACTGGTCGAGTCGGCCTGCGCGGAAGATGTAACGGGGCTAAGTAGTAAACCGAAGCTGCGGCAATATACTTTTGTATATTGGGTAGGGGAGCGTTCTGTAAGCGGTTGAAGGTGTGTGGTAACGCATGCTGGACGTATCAGAAGTGCGAATGCTGACATGAGTAACGATAAAGGGGGTGAAAAACCTCCTCGCCGGAAGACCAAGGGTTCCTGTCCAACGTTAATCGGGGCAGGGTAAGTCGACCCCTAAGGCGAGGCCGAAAGGCGTAGTCGATGGGAAACGGGTTAATATTCCCGTACTTCTTACAATTGCGATGGGGGGACGGAGAAGGCTAGGTGGGCCTGGCGACGGTTGTCCAGGTTCAAGTGCGTAGGCTTGAGAGTTAGGTAAATCCGGCTCTCTTTAAGGCTGAGACACGACGTCGAGCATCTACGGATGTGAAGTCATTGATGCCATGCTTCCAGGAAAAGCCTCTAAGCTTCAGATTGTAAGGAATCGTACCCCAAACCGACACAGGTGGTCGGGTAGAGAATACCAAGGCGCTTGAGAGAACTCGGGTGAAGGAACTAGGCAAAATGGTACCGTAACTTCGGGAGAAGGTACGCTCTCGACGGTGAAGTCCCTTGCGGATGGAGCTATTGAGAGTCGCAGATACCAGGTGGCTGCAACTGTTTATTAAAAACACAGCACTGTGCAAAATCGTAAGATGACGTATACGGTGTGACGCCTGCCCGGTGCCGGAAGGTTAATTGATGGGGTTAGACTTCGGTCGAAGCTCTTGATCGAAGCCCCGGTAAACGGCGGCCGTAACTATAACGGTCCTAAGGTAGCGAAATTCCTTGTCGGGTAAGTTCCGACCTGCACGAATGGCGTAATGATGGCCACGCTGTCTCCACCCGAGACTCAGTGAAATTGAAATCGCTGTGAAGATGCAGTGTACCCGCGGCTAGACGGAAAGACCCCGTGAACCTTTACTACAGCTTGGCACTGAACATTGACCCTACATGTGTAGGATAGGTGGGAGGCTTTGAAACCAGCACGCCAGTGTTGGTGGAGCCGACCTTGAAATACCACCCTTGTAGTGTTGATGTTCTAACTTGGTCCCCTCATCGGGGATGAGGACAGTGCCTGGTGGGTAGTTTGACTGGGGCGGTCTCCTCCCAAAGCGTAACGGAGGAGCACGAAGGTGGGCTAATCACGGTTGGACATCGTGAGGTTAGTGCAATGGCATAAGCCCGCTTGACTGCGAGAATGACAATTCGAGCAGGTGCGAAAGCAGGTCATAGTGATCCGGTGGTTCTGAATGGAAGGGCCATCGCTCAACGGATAAAAGGTACTCCGGGGATAACAGGCTGATACCGCCCAAGAGTTCATATCGACGGCGGTGTTTGGCACCTCGATGTCGGCTCATCACATCCTGGGGCTGAAGTCGGTCCCAAGGGTATGGCTGTTCGCCATTTAAAGTGGTACGCGAGCTGGGTTTAGAACGTCGTGAGACAGTTCGGTCCCTATCTGCCGTGGGCGTTGGAGAATTGAAAGGGGCTGCTCCTAGTACGAGAGGACCGGAGTGGACGAACCTCTGGTGTTCGGGTTGTGTCGCCAGACGCATTGCCCGGTAGCTAAGTTCGGGATCGATAACCGCTGAAAGCATCTAAGCGGGAAGCGAGCCTTGAGATGAGTTCTCCCTGATACTTTAAGTATCCTAAAGGGTTGTCGTAGACTACGACGTTGATAGGCAGGGTGTGTAAGCGTTGTGAGGCGTTGAGCTAACCTGTACTAATTGCCCGTGAGGCTTAACCATACAACACCCAAGGGGTTTTGATGGACTCAATGAAAGAACATTGAATGTGTAAAAACGAGAATTAACAACAGCTTTCCAAGTTTTCTCTAGAAATAGAGAGTAAGAATTTGCTTGGCGACCATAGCGTTTTGGACCCACCTGACTTCCATTCCGAACTCAGAAGTGAAACGAAATAGCGCCGATGGTAGTGTGGGGCTTCCCCATGTGAGAGTAGGACATCGCCAGGCTCAAATTTAAAGAGCCCGTTTGAAAGAACGGGCTTTTTTAGTCTTCAGGGACATCTTGATGCTGATATAGCTCAGGTGGTAGAGCGCATCCTTGGTAAGGATGAGGTCCCCAGTTCGAGTCTGGGTATCAGCACCATTTACAATTAGAATTTTACTTGGCGACCATAGCGCTTTGGACCCACCTGATTTCCTTTCCGAACTCAGAAGTGAAACGAAGTAGCGTCGATGGTAGTGTGGGGCTTCCCCATGTGAGAGTAGAACATCGCCAGGTTCTTATTAGACTCAAATAGTCTGACCAATGCGGAGCGGTAGTTCAGTTGGTTAGAATACCGGCCTGTCACGCCGGGGGTCGCGGGTTCGAGTCCCGTCCGCTCCGCCACTTATTCGAGACCTCAGCAGAAATGCTGAGGTCTTTTTGTTTGTGTTCAGTTAGGTTGGTCTTCGACCAATGAGTCCCGGTCGTGTGCGACCCCAGCCTCTCCGCCACTTATTAGAAAGCCTAGTCGAAAGACTAGGCTTTTGTCGTTTATGGTACATGGTTTCCCTTTCAGGGAAACCGAGTCCCGCAGGAAGGGTTGCCCGTAGCTTGCTGCCCAGCCGTTCCATCTCGTACTCTAAAGCCTTACTAGAAATAGCAGAGTTTTTATCAACGACGTACATGTTTACCCGTCGGGTTGAATGTCTTCCGGTTTCCTATGGCTCTGCTCTTCTGATATTCATTCCCGATCCAAGCAGAAATACCTGGACCTTTTAGTGTGTATTGAGTGACTTTACTCAGACCTAAGAGTTCCTCTTGTTGGGAACTTGCTTGATCTCAAGCCCGACAGATCCTCTGCTTATTCTGAACGTCAGAAGAAGCCTCACGTTCTTTGTCCGCTGTCACTTGTCTTGAGTCTAGCTAGAAAGGTAATACTTATTACTCTGGAATTTCAAAGATGGCTTTTACGCTTGCACGTGGCGTGTGATTAGGCGCTGCATCGTGAAGTCTCTAGTCGTTCCATGTTTACGGTGTTGTTGGTGTAAGGTGTGCTGATATAACTGTTTAGGATCAATTACAGGGCTTTCTCTGCTGAAATGAATTAGCGCATTTCTCGGCTTAACAGCACTTTATATGGGCTTTTAGTGGAATTCATAGGTCTGAAGAAAGAGCTTAATTTTAAAGCCTGTTCCTGACTCTGTAAGCCCTCTAGAGCGTCACAGGTTGGTGATTACGATCGTTATGGGGCGTAACGCGCTAACAACTTATAAAGTCATTGAAAGCCTGTTAGAGAGCCAATACTGGCCTTCGATGAATATCTATAGATAGTTAGTGCTGGGAGTGAGGTTGGGTGTGAAGTGTATAACGAAAGAGGCAAATGTGATTTGTGCTATTGCTAAGCCTTAAGAGCCATACTTTCTTATTGATATCGCGATTCAAGAAGGGAGGGGAGCAATGACAAACTTTTTGGCAGAAAAGCTCCTAAAACCAATGGTATAGGCTTGATGGCGAATATAAGAAGAGCTATTCGGGAATTTTAAACGAAAAAAAAGCCGCATCGATGATGCAGCTTTCCAAAAGTGGCTCCTCCTGCTGGGCTCGAACCAGCGACCTGCGGATTAACAGTCCGTCGCTCTACCAACTGAGCTAAGGAGGAATTGTCTTTTTAAGATTCTTATCTATAAAGAAAGTGGTGCCGACTACCGGAATCGAACTGGTGACCTACTGATTACAAGTCAGTTGCTCTACCTACTGAGCTAAGTCGGCACGTTTTCATTAACAAGCAATAATCTTGCTAATTGAAAGTGGCTCCTCCTGCTGGGCTCGAACCAGCGACCTGCGGATTAACAGTCCGTCGCTCTACCAACTGAGCTAAGGAGGAATTGTCTTTTTAAGATTCTTATCTATAAAGAAAGTGGTGCCGACTACCGGAATCGAACTGGTGACCTACTGATTACAAGTCAGTTGCTCTACCTACTGAGCTAAGTCGGCACATCTTATTCTTTTAACTATTGTTCGTGCAAGGCACCAACAATTAATAAATTGTGGTGCCCGGAGGCGGAATCGAACCACCGACACGAGGATTTTCAATCCTCTGCTCTACCGACTGAGCTATCCGGGCGACGAGGTGTATTAAACGGCTTTTCGCTTCTTAGGTCAACAATAAAATTCAAATAAAATATCGTTTGATGAAATTGTGCTCGGAGTGGGCTGTTTTTATGCATTTTAAATGGAGATACACCTTGCTTTAAGCGTTCTTGGGAATTAAACGACGAGTTTGTTTGCCTGATTAGTAAGCCAAAAATAATAAAGCACGTTTGAAAATGTGCTTTAAGTTAGTAAATTGGCTCTAAGCTAGTGCTTTACAGAGAACTTATTCACCCATCCTTCCAGATCATTCGCTAAAGAAGCCAGGCTTTGAGTGCTTGATTGCCTCTCTGTGACCACCGAATTTAGTTGATAACCACTTTCTTCAATCAGGGTTATGCGGTGTGCAATATCGTCGCTAACATGGGTTTGCTCCGCAGCAGCCGTTGCGATTTGTTGGCTCATTGTCGTAATGGCTTCTAATGCTGTCAATATCTGTTGTAGAGATTCAGAAGCATTTTGGGACTGTGTGACTGTGCTTTGACTGGCCTCGGCGCAAATCTCCATTATTTGGATAGCATGGCGAGAACCTTGCTGGAGGTTTGAGATCATGTTCTGCACAGTATCGTAAACACTATCTTTTAGGACTACCGTATCGAAAGTTGCCTGGATATTCCCTGAGGGACAGCCTGAACGGCTTGTCGTACTTCATTGGACCATCCCCTAATACGTTCAACATCTTGAAGATAGCGATGACTAGGCTGGCGAGAGTAGCACCTGCGATGAAGAGACACAGCACGAGTTGTTATTTCGCGCTTGCCCAGAGATGAGCGCCTACAAGTGCTTGTTTAAATTATGATGGAGATTAAATTTTTGTCGTGAAGTCAGTTGTTCAAGAGGCGAGTTTTATATTTAGAACGGTGAAAGTCGTGACTGGGTAGGGGAGAATATATAGATACAAAAAAAGCCGCATCATATGATACGGCTTTTTGAAAGTGGCTCCTCCTGCTGGGCTCGAACCAGCGACCTGCGGATTAACAGTCCGTCGCTCTACCAACTGAGCTAAGGAGGAATTGTTCTTTTAACAACAAAAAGTTGTTTGTGTCTTGCCAATTAAGCAAGTGCACCAAATAATGGTGCCTCGAGGCGGAATAACGGGCCCACCCAGAGCACTGACCGATGTTTTTCAACAAAATCTTTTAAAAGACAATGTCTTCAACACCGATAATTTAATATGGTGCCTCGAGGCGGAATCGAACCACCGACACGAGGATTTTCAATCCTCTGCTCTACCGACTGAGCTATCGAGGCAAAAGAATGGTGCCGACTACCGGAATCGAACTGGTGACCTACTGATTACAAGTCAGTTGCTCTACCTACTGAGCTAAGTCGGCACACTTTATTCTTTTTGGAAGAGATGAACTCTTCTTTTTTAGAATTCCAACTAAATGAAATTCTAGAAAGTGGCTCCTCCTGCTGGGCTCGAACCAGCGACCTGCGGATTAACAGTCCGTCGCTCTACCAACTGAGCTAAGGAGGAATTGTTCTTTTAACAACAAAAAGTTGTTTGTGTCTTGCCAATCATTTCAAATTAAGCAAGCGATAATGGT
Organism: Vibrio sp. STUT-A11; assembly: GCF_026000435.1. Taxonomy (NCBI): domain Bacteria; kingdom Pseudomonadati; phylum Pseudomonadota; class Gammaproteobacteria; order Vibrionales; family Vibrionaceae; genus Vibrio; species Vibrio sp. STUT-A11. The sequence goes on from NZ_AP026763.1 coordinate 462,610, forward strand.
GCCTCGAGGCGGAATAACGGGCCCGCCCAGGGCACTGACCGATGTTTTTCAACAAAACCTTTAACAGATAATGTGTCCAACACCGATAATTTAATATGGTGCCTCGAGGCGGAATCGAACCACCGACACGAGGATTTTCAATCCTCTGCTCTACCGACTGAGCTATCGAGGCAAAAGAATGGTGCCGACTACCGGAATCGAACTGGTGACCTACTGATTACAAGTCAGTTGCTCTACCTACTGAGCTAAGTCGGCACACTATTATTCTTTGCTTGTTGTCCGTGCATGACACCAACAACATTAAATTGTGGTGCCCGGAGGCGGAATCGAACCACCGACACGAGGATTTTCAATCCTCTGCTCTACCGACTGAGCTATCCGGGCAACGGAGCGCTATTAAACGGATTTTCCCGCTTTCCGTCAACCACTTTTTTTAAATAATTTCAAAAAAGTGGTTGTTCGAACGCTTTTTGTTCAACTCGTGCTAGAAAGTTTGCACAGAGTTAAATTCCTTTTTGAAATTTGTAACTTTTTCTAGGTAGCGTCGTGCTTCTGCATTGGGATGTTTTTTAGTTAGTGCCCAATAAACCTGATTAGGTTGCAGAGAATTCAGATCCCGCATCGCACGTTTTCGGTCACTGCGGTTAAAGGTATTGAGAACGCCACCAGTACCGCCGTTGTACGCGGATATCATACTGTATTCGAGCGAGGTGGGGTGACTGACCTCTTTTAAATAACGATTCTTCAAGATGTAGAAGTAAGCAGTTCCGGTATCAATATTGTTTTCTGGGTTAAACAAATACTCTGGGCTTGGTTGGCCTGAGCGATTTTTTACCAGCGCGAAAACGTCTCTGCCTGCTGTTTTTGGTACGACTTGCATCAAGCCATAGGCATTCGCCCAACTGACGGCATATGGATTAAAACTGCTTTCTGTTTTGATAATGGCGTAAATTAAATCTTCGGGGATGTCGTATTTCTCTGCGGCTCGGCGCACGATGTTCGCATATTGATAGCTGCGTTGGATGAAGTGATCTTCCACCATGGAAATTTCTACGTAGTACGCTTTTTTGAAGTCGACGTCTTTGGTTTTTATTTCGTGGTTAATCAGGTAATCGGCAAAGCGGTTAGCTCGCCATGACCACTTAATAGCCTTGTTATCTTGGTCGACGACTTGTTTATAGAGAAAAGGTTGACCTTCAAGTTTGATATCTTTGGAAGAAAATAGATCGACATTCACCGGGTCATCAGGAGTGAGTAGTGTTGTGATGATGGCGTTTTTGAGGTGCTTTTGTGGTTCGGTTGGCGAAACGGTTTCTATAGTGATCACGCCTTTTTGGAAATCAACTTCAGCTCTACTTAGGTAGTTATCGATATATTTTACGTAATTGCTTTTACCTGCGAGCTTAACTTCTCGTTTACCCCATTTTTTTTGGATATTACCGGAGAAGCTATTGATCAACGAATCGAGAGCTGCGGTGTCTTTCTCAAATTGTCCTGGTAACTCGGCTAAGTTATTGGCGAAGCGATTGGTTGGCTCGTACTCGACATCATAAAACTTTTCGACGACCTCGCGACTACAGCCTGCCGTTAATAGAAGAGCTGCAACGATAAAGACAATTTTTTTCATGGCTAATTATTTGATGGGATGGTGTGGCAATGACACCACAAGGTTCTATGTGATGTCATTGTTTCTGAATAGACTTACTTTATTTGAACAAGTTATTCGCTAGGTGGTGTGTAACCATCGATGTGAACGTCTTTGCCTTCGAACAGGAAGTTCACCATTTCAGTTTCGATCAGTTTACGATGCTCTGGATCCATCATGTTAAGCTTCTTTTCGTTGATCAACATGGTTTGTTTGTGTTGCCATTCAGCCCAAGCTTCTTTAGAAATATTATCAAAAATACGTTTACCTAGCTCACCTGGGTAAAGTTGAAAGTCTAGACCTTCGCCTTCTTTCTTTAGTCGAGCACAAAACACAGTGCGGCTCATAATGACTCCTTGCATTCAATTAACGAAGTTCGTGGGGTAGCGTTTCCAGCAATAGTTTGACTGGCGCGGCTAAGCCTACTTCTTCAGGTTTAGATAAGTTATACCAAAGACCTTTGTTACCTTCCATTATCACATCGGGTTGCTTTGACAGGTCAATCAAAATTGGTGTGATATCGAGATGATAATGACTAAAGGTATGGCGGAAAGTGATCAGCGTTTGCTGCTGTTTAATGTCATTGGCTTGAATGCCGCGTTGTTCCAACAGCAAATCAATATCGCTTTCGACATCAACATGTTCGGTTTGTGGAAAGCAGAATAGCCCGCCCCAAATTCCAGTTTGAGGTCTTTGTTCCAGCCATACTTCGTGCCCATTTGCATTTTTATGATGCAGCATGACAAAGCGGGTTTGCTTCACCGGTTTGTCTTTCTTGGGCTTCTTACCTGGGTAGTCGAGGATATTACCTTGTTTTTTCGCTACACAAAGATCAGCAACAGGACATAGTGTGCATTTAGGTTTGCTGCGTGTGCAGACCATCGCCCCCATGTCCATCATGGCTTGGTTATATTTGTCGACATCCGTTTGTGGGGTATGTGCCTCGGCAATTTCCCACAACTGGTTTTCCACTTTCTTCTGGCCCGGCCATCCTTCAACGGCAAAGCATCGAGAAAGTGTTCGCTTCACGTTACCATCGAGGATCGCATGAGGCTGTTTATGTACGGATGACAGTACAGCAGCCGCAGTTGAGCGGCCAATGCCTGGCAGTGCATTCATTTGCTCGATATCTAGAGGGAATTCACCGTTATAGGTTTGGGCCACCTCTTTTGCTGCTTTATGAAGGTTACGTGCTCGGGCGTAATAACCGAGACCCGTCCAAAGGTGCAGAACTTCATCTTGCTCTGCATTAGCAAGGTCGACCACGGTCGGAAATCGCTCTAAAAAGCGTTGATAATAAGGAATCACCGTAGTGACCTGAGTTTGCTGAAGCATGATTTCAGACAACCAGACACTGTATGCGGTTTTGTTCTGTTGCCACGGAAGATCTTTTCTTCCATATGCGTCATACCATTCTAAAATGGCACTGGCGAAAGGGGTCACGACTTGCTCTGTATTCTATTATTGGTTAGGGGCAAAATTGCACCACATATTGGGTGATAAGTACAACGGATAAAGTGTGGGGATATTACAGGGATCATCATAGCTTTTGAGTCGTGATAGACCGAGAGCTCAACAAAAACTTGCACCCGAGTAAATTCTTTGGATAATCCCCGCTTTGATTAATCAATGTGCAGGCAAAATCAATGAGTGAAGTAACCACTAACGAATACAACGAAGACGGCAAAATGATCCGTAAAATCCGCAGTTTCGTTCGTCGCGAAGGCCGCCTAACTAAGGGCCAAGAGAGTGCGATGAATGAGTGCTGGCCAACGATGGGTATCGATTACCAAGCAGAACTTCTTGATTGGAAAGAAGTCTTTGGTAACGACAACCCGGTTGTACTTGAGATCGGTTTTGGTATGGGCGCTTCACTGGTTGAAATGGCAAAGAACGCACCTGAGAAAAACTTCATCGGTATTGAAGTACATAGTCCAGGTGTTGGCGCTTGTCTTGCTGATGCACGTGAAGCGGGTCTGACTAACCTGCGCGTAATGTGCCACGATGCGGTTGAAGTGTTTGAGCACATGATCCCAAATGATAGCTTGGCGACTCTACAACTGTTCTTCCCTGACCCATGGCACAAAAAACGTCACCACAAGCGCCGTATCGTACAGCTAGAGTTTGCTGAAATGGTTCGCCAGAAGCTTATCCCTAATGAGGGTATCTTCCATATGGCAACGGACTGGGAAAACTACGCTGAGCACATGATTGAAATCATGAACCAGGCACCAGGCTTTGAAAACATTGCTGAAGATGGTGACTTTGTTCCTCGCCCTGAAGAGCGTCCATTGACTAAATTTGAAGCTCGCGGTCACCGTCTTGGTCACGGTGTGTGGGACATCAAATTCAAGCGTACTGCTTAAGGAGCCAGGTGATGTACCACTATGCGATATTAGCGAATCCGGGTCACAACCGTATTTATTTTGATAGCGCAATGACCATCGCATGTTCAGAGCTAAAAGCAATGCTGGCTTCTGAAGGTGTTGAAGTGACTGAAATTGGCAGTAAAGATGTCGGCTTACCTGCGGCACTGGTGTTCTCGTGTGCAGAAGCGCTCAACGAGGCACAAAGTCGTAAAATTGCGGCATCTTCGATTTATTACGCGCTGTTTGAAGTGCGTGAAGATGGTTTGCTACGTCCAATTCAGGCGCCTGCGTTCAACACTTTCCCTGAGAGCATGAGTCAGATCCTGCGTTATACCGGAAAAACAAACGAACAGTTTACGCGTTTGATGGTAAACCTTGGCGTGAGTGCCGCTAACACAGATAGTGCGCAACTGACGTTAATGGATCCGATGTGTGGTAAGGGTACAACACTATTTGAAGGTTTGATCCATGGCTTGAACGTGGTGGGTGTTGAGATCAACCAGAAATGGGTTCAAGAGATTCAAACTTTCGTCGTTAAGTTTATGAAGAACGGTCGCTTTAAGCATAAAGTGAGCAAAGAAAAGCGCACTTCTGGTGGTAAAAAAGTGGCCGATGGTTTCGTGGTTGAAGCCGCAGCGACAAAAGAAGATTACAATCAAGGTAACCTTCAGACGATGAAACTGTATTCGGCGGATACTCGTATCGCTGACCAAGTTGTGAAGAAGAACTCGGTGGATGTCATGGTGTCTGACTTGCCTTATGGTGTGCAGCACGGCAGTAAAAATACCAAAGACAGCAAACTGAACCGCAGCCCATTAGAGCTTTTAAAAGAAGCCCTGCCTGCATGGAAAGTGGTGCTGAAAAAGCAAGGTTCTGTGGTGTTGTCTTTCAATGAGTTCACACTGAAATGGAAAGATGTCGCGGCATTATTTGAAGAACAGGGATGGAAGGTGCTTTCAGAAGCCCCTTACATCGGTTATCTTCACCGCGTGGATCAATCTATCAACCGCAACATTATTGTGGCAGTGAAACCATAATTGATTGTTCGATAAAGAATATTTGAAAAGCCAACACACTGTTGGCTTTTTTTACCTCTGAATTAAATCAGTGATAATAAGGTGGACAATGAAACCTACAGTGGAAATTTTGACAGATATTCTGACCGAAGTTCGTCCTTTGATCGGTCAGGGAAAAGTAGCAGACTACATTCCAGCTCTGGCAAAAGTGCCCAGCAATAAGTTAGGTATTGCGGTATACACCAATGACGGCGAAGTGATTAAGGCGGGAGATGCCGACGAGCCTTTTTCTATCCAGTCTATTTCTAAAGCCCTGAGCCTGACGCTGGCGATGTGCTTATATAAACAAGAAGAAATATGGGCAAGGGTAGGCAAAGAGCCTTCTGGTCAGGCTTTTAACTCTTTAATCCAGTTAGAGATGGAGCAGGGCATTCCACGCAACCCGTTCATCAACGCTGGTGCGATAGTGGTTGCTGATCTGCTGCAAAGCCGTTTGTCTGCACCGCGTCAGCGCTTGCTTGAATTTGTTCGTCAGCTTTCCGGCGATACCCACATAGTGTACGACAAAGTGGTGGCCGCTTCTGAAATGATGCATGGTGACCGCAACGCTGCGATTGCTTATCTGATGCGCTCATTTGGTAACTTTGAGAATGAAGTTATTCCAGTGCTGCAAAACTATTTCCACGCCTGCGCATTGAAGATGAGCTGTGTTGATTTGGCGAAAACCTTTAGTTATTTAGCCAACAAAGGTACGTCTGTGCATACCGGGAAGCCGATTGTCTCACCGACGCAAACTAAGCAGTTGAATGCGCTGCTCGCAACGTGCGGGCTTTATGACGGTGCAGGTGAGTTTGCCTACCGAGTCGGTATGCCGGGTAAATCTGGCGTGGGCGGCGGCATTATTGCAGTCGTACCGGGGGATATGACCATTGCAGTCTGGTCCCCGGAGCTCGACCCTGCAGGTAACTCATTAGCTGGCACTAAAGCTTTGGAATTGCTTTCTGAGCGAATCGGTCGTTCTATTTTCTAGAGTTACTTACTCTTCTCAGAGCATACAAAAATGCCTCTCATATAGAGAAAATACCTTTCGCTTAAGGACTCTCATCGGGTCATTCCAGCGAGCCCTAGCGAGACTAGGAATCTAATATCAGCGTGCTGAGAATAGATAGAAAACGCTTTGACAACAAAGTACTCGGATAGAAGATCCAGAATCACGCTCCTTCGTCGCTGTTCAGGAAGACGGGAGACTTATAAATGCCGTTCGCTGTGAAACGAACGGCATCCTCAAACAGAGAGGCATTCTGATATCAGACTCGCTTATTCGTCTTCTTCTACCATAAACGCTTCGAGTAAGTCGTTCAGAAAAAGCTTACCTTTTTCAGTGATTTGCCAGTGTGTTTCGGTCTCGCTCAAGTACCCCAATTCTAACGCCCAGTTGATGGTGTCTTGAATGCTACTCAGTGGTAATCCTGTGGTGTCGATAAAGTCTTGTTTTGGACACGCTTCTATTAAACGGAAACGGTTCATAAAGAACTCAAACGGACGGTCTTCATCTTCGACGAATTGTTCAGTATGAAGGTATGGCTTAACCATATTTTGGTATGCAGCCAGATACCCACGAGGGTGTTTTACTTTCGTGGTACGAATGATCCGTCCATCAGCAAAACTCAGCTTACCGTGTGAGCCACAACCAATGCCGAGGTAATCCCCAAAGCGCCAGTAATTGAGGTTGTGCTGGCATTGGAAGCCCGGCTTACTGTAACCAGAAATTTCGTATTGTACGTACCCAGCGGCCGCCAGCTTTTTATGTCCTAGCTCGAAGATGTCCCATAAGTCATCGTCGTCAGGTAGCGTCGGCGGCTTGTAGTAGAACATGGTATTCGGCTCAATGGTGAGCTGGTACCAAGACAGGTGCGGCGGTGCCAGTTCAATCGCTTTGTCCAAATCGGCCAGAGCCTGCTCAATACTTTGATCTGGCAAGCCGTGCATTAAATCCAGGTTAAAGCTGTTCAAGCCAATCTGGTGAGCAAGGTTAGCCGCATTGACGGCCTCATCTTTGCCATGAATCCGACCAAGGCGTTCTAGTTTCTCTTGCTCAAAACTTTGCACACCAATGGAGATGCGCGTTACACCTGCTTTTCGGTAGCCGGCAAAACGTTCCGCTTCAATTGTTCCCGGGTTGGCTTCCATCGTAATTTCGATGTCAGTTTTGAACGGAATGCGCGCTTCAATACCTGTTAACAGTCTCTCAATCCCTTGTGCAGAAATCAGACTAGGCGTACCGCCACCGATAAAGATCGAGTGCAGAGGACGCGGCGCATCGTTCAAGCGATACTTCTCAATGTCGGTATCCAGATCTTCCAGCAGGGCGTTGATGTATTGCTCTTCTGGGATCTCTGCCTTGAGCTCATGCGAGTTGAAATCACAGTATGGGCACTTTTGTACACACCATGGGATGTGGACATAGAGACTGAGTGCTGGGGGCGTTAATATGGTCAAACTCGTTTACCTTACTGAGCGGCTTGTTCAGACAGCTGAGCAAACAGAGACTTAAGCGCTTTACCACGGTGTGATAGCTGCTTTTTACGCGCAGGTTCTAACTCCGCTGATGCACAGCCATCCTCCGGTACAAAAAAGACAGGGTCATAACCAAAGCCGTTCTCACCGTGAGCCTCTGTCAGGATACGACCTTCCCACTTACCGTGACAAACAATAGGCGTTGGGTCGTCTTTATGGCGCATCAGAACCAATACGCAATGGAAACGTGCGGTGCGCTCCGCCTCTGATACACCTTCCATTGCTTTTAACAGCTTTTCTAAGTTGTCTTGATCTGTCGCGCCTTCGCCAGCGTAACGCGCAGAATAGATGCCTGGTGCACCGTTAAGGTAGTCGACTTCTAAACCAGAATCATCAGCGATTGCGGGTAGGCCTGTTTCTTGTGCTGCGTGGCGGGCTTTGATGATCGCGTTTTCAATAAATGTGGTGCCTGTCTCTGCAACTTCAGAGACGTTGAATTCGCTTTGTGCTAATACTTCGAATCCGAAATCGGACAGCAAATCAGCCATCTCACGTACTTTGCCTTGGTTGCCGGTTGCTAACACAATCTTTTTCATGGGGTTCTCTTTTCATTGTGATAAGGAGAACATGTCGTTCTCCTTATCATTTTATTTCTAACTTTGTATGGCTTTTGGTCTGCAGGTGTCCAAAATCGTTTAGATCATCTGATCTAATTACTTTTCGACTTATTACTCTTCAACATAAAATTTTTGGGTAAATTGAAGCTTTCCTGAGCCTTTGTTTCCCGATTTTACATCAATATCGAAGGTAAAAGTTTCTTCATGAGTGACTGGCAGTTCCGCTAGGTAGTAAATGGCGTCACCTTCTTTGACTTCTCGAAAGGTTAACTGCTGAGTTTGACCAATCAGGTTCTTAGCTTGCCCAGCAACTTGTGCTTCTAGCGCCGGTTTTCCCAGTGAGGCTCTGTCCAGCACACTAATATTGATGATCGCAAGATAGCCATTACGTTTGATGTCATAGCTTCGCGCTATTTTAGGCGTCAAAAAGGTAGAGTTAAACGCCACGTAATGGACTTCGATGTCTTTCATGTTTTTGAACTGTTCAGCGAAAGTCGGGAAAGACAGTAGGCTGATCAGTAACGCGGTAATCCATTTGTTCATTGTGAAATCCTCAAGGAGACACTTCCATTTAAGTTTAATTTAAATAACCTGCTTTAAGCTTAAATAAAAAGCCATCATAAGATGGCTTCTATGTCAGTAGGTATCTGGGTAGGCGATTCTATCCGAATTTGTTTGTGTCGTCCCAGTTCGCCTTTTTCTATGTGAACCAGACCTTTAGCGACTTTAAACTGCTTAGCCAAGAACTTGGTGAGATGCGCATTGGCTTTACCATCGACAGGCGGTGCAGTAATGGCGATTTTTAACTCTTCTCCATGCAAGCCGACGATTTTATCGCGGCTTGCTTTGGGTTGAATATAGAGTCTTAGGACAATGTCTTCGCCATCGCGCCAAACTGCGGCTGACACTACAGTTGGAACCAGATAGGGCCAATAATATCGCCCATCAGGAAGTTGGCGAATTGTAGACCAATAAACAGAACCAGGACGCTAAGATCCAGACCACCGAATGCAGGAAGAATGCGACGGATTGGCGCGCACATTGGTTCTGTCAGCTGGTGGAATACATATTCGATAGGGCTGCGGCCTTGGCTAACCCAGCTTAAGATTGCACGAATCAGCAATACCCAGAATAACAAACCGCCAGCAGCTTTAATCAGAGACAGTAAGCCCAGGAATAGGAACTCGATACTGAAAGACACTGAACCGCTAGATGCAATTAGGATCAGTGCTACGAACTTTAGTACACACAATAGATACGCAAAGAGAACAGTAGCCAGGTCGATATTACCGACAGACGGAATAAAGCGACGCAGAGGGCCAATCACAGGCTGAGTAGCTTTAACGATAAATTGCGAGAAAGGGTTATAGAAGTCTGCACGCGCAGCTTGCAACCAAATACGCAATATAACGACCATGATATACAGGTCAAATAGGGTTGAGATGAGAAAACTCATTGAATTCATAAGGTACCCTTAACAAGTGGTGGATGGCTTTTCTCTGTAAGCATCCAGATAATTAAAATAGTTTTTCCATTTCTTCCGCACGAGCAACCGCTGCCTGCATTGCTTTTGCTACGATATCAGAAAGTTGATGTTCGTTGAATGTGCGTAGTGCTTCCGCTGTTGTGCCACCTTTAGAGGTGACATTTTCACGTAATGTGGATAGCTCGGTCTCTGGATTATTTACAACCATGCTTGCAGCACCTAATGCCGCTTGCTGAACCAGCAGACGAGCTGTGTCTTTATCAAAGCCTTGTGCTATTGCTTCTGCTTGCATGGCTTCCATAAACAAGAAGAAGTAAGCTGGCGCGCTACCTGCAGCCGCAATCACGTTGTTGATGCCAGACTCTTGTTCTACCCAAGCCACTTTACCTACCGCTTCCATTAATTGAGCGGCAAAGTCTTTATCTTGCTCAGTAACGTGTTCTGGAGCGAAAAGACCACTCATGCCTAAACCGAGTTGGGAAGGCGTATTTGGCATCACACGAACCAAGTTCAACTTAGTCGCTAGCATCTCATCTAAACGTGAACAATTAATGCCAGCAGCGATAGAAATCACTAACTTGTTACTGAAATCGACAGACTGCAGTGGTTTACATACCTCCGCCATCATTTGTGGTTTTACAGACAACACCACCACATCCGCTTCTGATGCAGCGAGGATGTTATCGCTGGTCGTACGGATGCCAAAATCTTGCTCGAGTGGCAAGCGGCGTGTTTCTGAAGGGGCGGTTGCCACAATATTTTGTGCCGGGTAACCATTTGAGACTAAGCCAGAAATGATGGCTCGCACCATGTTACCTGCACCGATGAAGGCAATCTTTTTATGTTCCATTTGTCTGATTTCCATTGTGATACTTTACTATTTATAATGCACAGGTGTGCATAGTGGCAATTAAGTCTTACCGCTTAATTTTGTGATGCGAAGATTGAGTTTTTTTCGCTTACGGGTAATGGCTATTCACTTTTTGAGTTATAGTCACGTGCGCCAAAAATCGCTGTTCCGATACGAACCATAGTACTACCAGCTTCTATCGCCGCCGTCATGTCGCCACTCATCCCCATGGACAATGTGTCGATGTCCGGATACTGCTGCTGAAGCGATTGCTTCAATGCCGCCAGTTTCTGGAACTCATGAAGTTGTGCATCATAGTCCGATACGTTCGCAGGAATAGACATCAATCCTCTTAAGGTGAGGTTCGGAAGGCGAGAAATCAACTCAGCCAGTTCGAATATTTCTGCATCGGTTACGCCAGACTTTGAGTCTTCGCCACTGGTGTTCACTTGAATCAGTACCTGTAAGGGTTCTAATTCGCTAGGGCGTTGATCATTAAGACGTTGCGCGATCTTTGCGCGGTCAATGGTGTGAACCCAATCGAAATGTTCAGCGACAAGACGTGATTTATTGGACTGAATTGGGCCGATGAAGTGCCATTCTATGCAATTATCTGGATAATGCTGTGCAAAGTGCTGAACTTTATCCACGCCCTCTTGCACATAGTTTTCACCAAATGCGGTTTGACCAGCTTGGTAAGCTTCAAGAATGGCTTCAACGGGTTTGGTTTTACTTACCGCTAGAAGTTGCACTGACTCCGGAGCACGACCGCATTTTTGCTCGTCGTTGCGAATTTGAGAGGTGATATGTTCAATATTTTGTTGAATACTACTCATAGCTGTACTTTAGACTTAAGGATTTTAAATGGATATCACTGAGTTACTGGATTTTAGTGTAAAACATAATGCCTCAGATCTACATCTTTCTGCAGGTGTACCACCTATGGTCAGAATTGATGGTGATGTGAGAAAGCTCGGGATTCCAGCGTTTACACACCAAGAGGTACATCGCTTGGTATTCGAAATCATGAATGACGCTCAACGCAGTGAGTTCGAAGAAAAACTCGAAGTCGATTTCTCTTTTGAACTACAGAACGTTGGTCGCTTTCGTGTCAACGCCTTTAACCAGTCACGTGGCTGCGCAGCGGTATTTCGTACCATTCCAAGCAGCATACCAACGCTTGATCAACTCGAAGCTCCAGAAATTTTCAGCAAGATTGCCAGCGGGCAAAAAGGCTTAGTTCTGGTAACAGGACCAACCGGCTCTGGTAAATCGACGACTTTAGCTGCCATTGTCGACTACATCAATCGTAATCACAATAAGCACATTCTCACAATTGAAGATCCAATTGAATTTGTTCACACCAACAACAAATGTTTGATCAACCAGCGTGAAGTTCACCGTGATACTCATAGCTTCCAAAACGCCTTACGCAGTGCGTTGCGTGAAGACCCGGATGTCATCTTAGTTGGTGAGATGCGTGATAAAGAAACCATCAGCCTTGCATTGACCGCCGCAGAAACCGGTCATTTGGTTTTTGGAACGCTACACACCAGCTCAGCTGCAAAAACCATCGACCGTATTATTGATGTATTCCCGGGTAGCGACAAAGACATGGTGCGTTCGATGTTGTCAGAATCGTTAAGCTCAGTGATTGCCCAGAAGTTACTTAAGCGTAATGGTGGTGGCCGAGTCGCCTGCCACGAAATCATGATGGCGACACCAGCAATCCGTAACTTGATTCGTGAAGATAAAGTCGCTCAGATGTATTCGATAATTCAAACTGGTGCGGCGCACGGCATGCAGACAATGGAGCAAAATGCGCGTCAGCTATTGGCGCAAGGTATTGTTTCTCATGAAGAGGCCGACAGCAAAGTTGGGCTTGATGTACAGCAGTTCTCGTAACACTCATACAGGTAATGGTGAATACGGAAAATGGATCTGAATAAATTTCTCGAAGGGATGCTGGCGCTGCAAGCGTCGGATCTTTATATCACGGTCGGCGCGCCGATTTTGTTTCGTGTCGACGGTGAGTTACGTCCGCAAGGTGACAAGCTGACAGAAAATGATGTGGCGCAGTTGCTGGATAATGCAATGGATCCTGAGCGTCGTCAGGAGTTTCGAAAAAGTCGAGAGTCTAACTTTGCTATCGTCAGAGACTGTGGTCGATTCCGTGTCAGTGCCTTTTTCCAGCGAGAATTGCCGGGCGCGGTTATTCGCCGTATTGAGACCGACATCCCTACCTTTGAGCAGCTCAAACTGCCTCTGGTGTTGCAAGATTTAGCGATCGCCAAGCGAGGTCTGGTGCTGGTGGTTGGTGCGACAGGTTCTGGTAAGTCGACCACGATGGCGGCGATGACAGGCTACCGAAACAGTACTAAGACCGGGCATATCCTGACGGTAGAAGATCCGATCGAATTTGTTCATGAACACCGGCGTTGTATCGTAACCCAGCGTGAAGTCGGTTTAGACACCGAAAGTTACGAAGTGGCACTGAAAAACTCCCTGCGACAGGCTCCGGATATGATTTTGATCGGCGAAATTCGCAGTAGAGAGACCATGGAATATGCGATGACCTTTGCTGAAACCGGGCATTTGTGTATGGCGACTCTCCACGCGAATAACGCCAACCAGGCGTTAGAACGTATTCTTCATTTAGTGCCTAAAGATCAAAAAGAGCAGTTCTTGTTTGATCTGTCTATGAACTTAAAAGGCGTGGTTGGCCAGCAGCTAATCCGCGATAAAAGTGGGCAGGGGCGTCATGGCGTATTTGAGATCCTGCTGAACAGTCCGCGTGTTTCGGATTTAATCCGTCGAGGCGATCTTCATGAACTCAAGTCGACCATGGCTCGTTCAAATGAGTTTGGTATGCTGACTTTTGACCAGTCGCTCTACAAGTTAGTTATGCAAGGGAAAATCAGTGAAGAGGATGCACTGCACAGTGCAGATTCGGCAAATGACCTGCGTCTCATGCTGAAAACTCAACGCGGAGAGCCTCTAGCAACAGGAAGCTTGGCGAACGTTAAGATCGATATGGACTAGGATTTCCCATATCTCAGGCAATAAAAAAGGTTGGCAGCAGCTATAATGCCGGTCACTTGACGACTCTTATAGGGTCATTCCAGCGAGCCTCAGCGAGACTAGGAATCTAATATCAGCGCACTAAGAATATAGAGAAATACCTTTGACATCAAAGTGCTCAGATAGAAGATCCTGAATCACGCTCCTTCGTCGCTGTCCAGGATGACCGGGGACTGGAATATTTGACTCGCTGTTGAGTGAACTGCATTATGGCAGAAGCTTAACACTAATTTACTCATTCCACAGATTTTCAAACCAGCTTTCTAGAATGACGACCGCCGATTGACAATCGATATTCCCTTTTGACAGCGCTTTATAACCACCCATTTCGAATAAGTCTGCACGAGCTTCTGCCGTGGACAAACGTTCATCGTGCAGCTCTACGGGTAAGCCATAACGACCATGTAAACGATTAGCAAATTTCTTCGCGCGTGGAGTAATGGTTTCCAGATCTTTGCCATGCAGGTCAGTCGGCAAACCTACCACCAGTAAATCTGGTTGCCATTCTTTGATCTGTTTTTCGATGTCGTCCCAGTTTGGAATGCCATCATTGGCTTTAAAAGCCTTGAGTGGGGAAGCGGTGCCGGTAATTTCCTGGCCAATGGCGCTGCCGATGCTTTTGGTTCCAAAATCAAAAGCCATAATTGTACGTGACATAAGGTGTCTCAAATCTCAATCTAGGGGAACGTCTGACTTATCAGGCATGTCCTGCATCAGAAGAAAGCTGACTCGGATCGATCCCCAGTTTTTCTACTGCTTTTTTCCAACGATCGGTTATTGGAGTATCAAAGATGATTTCTGGCGTCGCCTCAATGGTCAGCCAGGAGTTTTCAACTAACTCATTTTCCAGCTGTCCTGCGCTCCAGCCTGCGTAGCCCAAAGCAACTAAATAGTCGCTTGGTTCAGCCTCGGTACCCAATACCGTCAGAATATCTCGCGAGGTTGTGACGGCAAGATCATCGGTCATCTGAATACTGGATTCATAGTAATCTTTCGGTTTATGTAGAATAAAACCACGATCTTCTGAGATTGGACCGCCGTTGTATACAGGCTTGTCTAAGCTGGCCTCGAACAAGCGCGGGTGTACAGGTTGCACTTTAACTTGCTTAAGCATGTTACCCACAGTGATATCGACTGGCGCATTGATTATCAACCCCATTGCGCCTTCTTCGTTGTGCTCGCAAACGTAGATAACGCTGTTCTGAAAGTAGGGATCTTTCATTCCAGGCATGGCAACTAAAAAATGGTTTGTGAGGTTCATATTCATACTGATCCTTAGGACTCAGAAGTAGACTTGAGCAAATTTGCATTATATGCATGAATTTGCTTAAGTTTGCATGTGGCTCTCTACTATAACTTTACTATATATTTAGGATCTGTTGACCTTTCGTGCTAATTATTCGCCTTTTACTCGGCGTTCAATAGCATCCATTAATTTGCCCGTGATTGAGATATCAAACGCTGCTTCGATTTCACGAATACACGTAGGGCTGGTCACGTTGATTTCTGTCAGCTTATCGCCAATCACATCAAGGCCAACAAAGATAAGACCTTTTTCTTTCAAAGTTGGCGCTACCGCTTCGGCAATCTTAATATCAGTCTCACTGAGAGGACGAGCTTCACCCGTGCCGCCCGCAGCAAGGTTACCACGCGTTTCGCCTTTTGCTGGAATGCGTGCCAGACAGTAAGGCATTGGCTCGCCGTCAACCACGAGAATACGTTTGTCACCATTGCTGATGTCTGGTACAAACGTTTGTGCCATGGCGTAGTACTGGCCGTGGTTGGTCAGTGTTTCGATGATCACAGATACGTTTGGATCGTTCTCTTTCACACGGAAAATAGACGCACCACCCATGCCATCTAGAGGCTTTAAGATCACATCGCCGTGCTCTTCACGGAACTGTTTAATCTTTTCAGCTTTACGTGTAACGATAGTGGTTGGGGTCAATTCCGGGAACCAGGCCGTAAACAACTTCTCGTTACAGTCACGCAAGCTCTGAGGTTTGTTGACGATTAATGTGCCTTGCTCTTCTGCACGCTCAAGAATGTATGTCGCGTAGATGTACTCAGTGTCAAACGGAGGATCTTTACGCATCAGAACCGCGTCTAACTCAGATAGCTCGATAGTTTGCTCTGATTTGAATTCGTACCAGCCGTTTGGATCTTCTTTTAGTTCAACCACTTTAGTGTCGGCAATGGCCACACCTTGGTCGAGGTGAAGATCATTCATTTGCATGTAGTGGATTTCGTAGCCGCGGCGTTGCGCTTCAAGCATCATGGCAAAGCTAGAGTCTTTCTTGATGTTAATGGACGAAATTGGGTCCATTACAATACCGAGTTTGATCATTATTTTTCTCCGTTTTAACCAAGATCGCCGAAACGAACTTGTAAAGCTGTAATTGCGGTAAGAGCCGCTGTTTCGGTGCGCAGCACGCGCGGACCGAGAAGCGTCTCTTCAAATTGGTATTCGCGCGTCATATCGATTTCTTCAGACGACAACCCGCCTTCTGGGCCGATCAGCAGACGCACTTTTTCAACCGGTGTAGGTAGGGTGTTGATCGAGTATTTGGCGCGAGGGTGAAGGTTGAGCTTCAGTCCATCGTACTCTTCTTTGCTCCACTCTTCCAAGCTCATGATTGGACGAATCTCCGGAACGATGTTACGTCCACACTGTTCACAAGCACTGATCGCGATCTTCTGCCATTGGGCCAGTTTCTTCTCAAATCGTTTTTGATCGAGTTTCACGCCACAACGTTCAGAAATAAGGGGAGTGATGGTATTTACCCCGAGTTCTACCGACTTTTGAATGGTGAACTCCATCTTGTCACCTCGTGAAATGACCTGTCCTAGGTGGAGATCTAAAGGGGATTCAATGCTGTTCTCTACGCGTTCAGAAAGGTCGACCAGGACATTTTTTTTGCTGACTTCGGTGATAACTGCCGGGAACTCTGCGCCACTGCCATCAAATAGGAGAACTTCCTGGCCTTCCTTCATCCGAAGTACGCGGCCAATATGGCTAGCGGCATCTTCACTTAAAGCGAGTGTACCAAGTTGGTGAATGGTTTCTGGATGATAAATTCGAGGGATACGCATGAGATTTCCAGCAAGAGAATAAACTTAGTTCCTAACATGGATGCTTTCCATCGAAAAAACAAGGGGCAAGAGGCGTTTCAATTGGAGTAAATGAAACGCCTCAATCAGGAAAGATTAGCGATTATCGCGATTGGTGATGATTACAGTGCGCGACAGGCCTCTTGAACGAATGGATTATGGTTGCCTTGTACTTTGGCAATGCGCTTATCACGTTCGCACTCCCACCTATCAGCAGAGTAGGTTTTGTTCCATGCACTCATTAGTTGAGTTTGTTGCTTGGATAGTTTGAAACCATATTCTTTGCTCATATAAAGGTAGGTACGAGCAATTGAACCGCGTGCTCGATCGGGTGGCATGACTTTACGTTGCTTGAAGTTAACCTGAACTTCGCAACGTCCATAGGTTACACCATCGATCCCATTCCACTGACTGAAATTGTAGTTAGATCGATCACCATTTACTTCACCAATTGCTGGGGTCAGGTTATGCAGATCGGCTTCCATTGAACGGAATACCTTGTCATGACGTGTGCAGTTTTTGCGTCCGCCGTTTTGCCAGCATTGCCGTTGGTGTCCAAATTGCCAAGCAGGAACGACGTGTTCCCACTCGATGCGTGAGGCGCGTCTCTCTTGTTTTCGGATCTGGTAGCCGCATGAGGAAAGATCAGGTAAGCCTTTCTTGCCTTGCCATTGAATATCACAGCCGCAATAAAAGCTGGTGGGGTGATCTTGATAGATTTTTACCGCTTCGCGCTTAGCGGATGAAAATGAACTTGGTGGCGCGGCCACAGCTGTACTGGATAGTGCAAGAATGAACAAAGAGAATAGGTATTTCATGGTTAAAGTCTTTAAAAAGTATGACTTTATCCATTCTATCACTCAGATATTAGCTTTCGTAATAAGCAAGTTAATAATTAATAAAGAACAGTAGAACCTTGCTGGTTATTGTTTTGTTAAGAGCTAACTAAGCTGAATGCCAGTGAAGCTAAGAGGCTGACGGCACTTTTGACATGAATACACGGCTTGTTTGCGAAGCACTTTGTTGTGACGGCGAATAGAAAGGGGATATGTCGTGCAGCGACAACGGTACTCAAAGGTTTTGCCTTGAACGGAAGCCACTTCGAAACTATGCGTGGTTTTGGCCGCAACGTTAAATACGGATTCCATTATCGTTTGCCACTCTTTGCCATGAGGACGGACTCGACCGTAAACCTGGTAGGTGATTAAGTGGGCGACTTCGTGCGGAATCACTTCTTGCAAAAAAGCTTGGGTGTTTTCTTTAAATAAAACCGGGTTAAGGCGAATCTCATTGAGCTGAAGGTACGCTTTTCCTGCTGCTTTACCTCGGACTTTAAAGGTCAGGCTGGGAATGGGGAATGAACGCTTAAAAGCATGTTCAGCTAATGCGATATAGTACGCCATCACCTGTTTTGCTTGGTAGCTTAGTTCTATGTCCACTCTTTCCTCACCGATTCAATAAAAAGCCCCCGCAGTTGCGAGGGCAAGATCATAGCATCACAGAATTAAGGTGTGTGTTTTTTCTTAATCGTTGCATGGTAGGCATGCCATGTACCGTAGCCGAGAATTGGCATGGTAAATAGCATACCGATACCGTAAGTGGCAAAACCAATTAGGATGCCGCCACAGATGATTGCTGCCCAAACGATCATTGCTGGAATGTTGGATTTGACCGCATTAAAGCTGGTGAATACCGCCGTCATCATGTCAACTCGGCGCTCCATCATCAATGGAATTGAGAACGCTGAAATGCTGAACACTACGCTTGCCAGAACGAAACCAATAAGTGACCCAATCACTAAGAAAGGTAAGAACTCGGTCAACGGTGCACCTTGTACCGATGGGTACAACGCATGTAGAAGTGCCGCGATTCGCATCCAGAAAATCATACAAACGGCGAGAAGAACGGCAAATGCCCATTGAGAGGTGGAGTTACGACCTATCGCTTTCATTGAGTGGAACAGGCGAGCTTTGTGTCCGCGTTCTCTCTCCCAACTGGCATCATACAAGCCCAAAGCTAAAAATGGACCAATCAGCATATAGACGATTAAGCTCGGCATTACGACAAGATGTGTGCCTTGCCATTGCACTAGCAATACAATTCCGATCGCTGCCGCCATAAAGCACAACCCATAAAAGGCACTGATGATCGGCATTCGCACGAAATCATGTAACCCTAGGGCTAGCCAGTGGAAAGGCGCACTCAGGTTAACCGTGTTACACGGGATGGTTTTAGCGTATTCATTATCAGGGACTTCCTTTCGTTTACTATGGAAGTCGGATGAATTGACAGTTCGAGGCATAACTCCTCCTTGGCTTATTCCTTCGCAGTTATCTGAAACATGACCTAACCAACCCCTACTAGGTTTAAGTCATAAAAGGATGCCTGGCTAACGTTTTTCCCAAGGTTGCTGTAGTCACACTAGCTTACATCCACGTTGTTATTGAAATCTCATTTAACAATATTTTAACTATTGGCGGAGTTGGGACAATTTACAACTATTTGGTCGAAATTTGTTCACAATAGCTGGAGCTGATGGATAGAGGAGGAGGGGAGTAGAGGGAAACAAAAAAAGCCCCCACCATAAGGCGAGGGCTTTGGGAATTCAGCGCAAGCTTGATTACTTGATGCCAGCGAATTCGCGAAGAAGTGCTGCTTTATCAGTCGCTTCCCATGGGAACTCTTCACGACCAAAGTGGCCGTATGCTGCAGTCTTCTTGTAGATCGGCTGCAGAAGGTTAAGCATTTCTTGTAGACCATATGGACGTAGGTCGAAGAACTGGCGTACTGCTTCGATGATGATGTCGTGAGATACTTTTTCAGTACCAAACGTTTCCACCATGATTGACGTTGGATCCGCCACACCAATAGCGTAAGAAAGTTGGATTTCACAACGGTCAGCCATACCAGCTGCAACGATGTTTTTCGCTACGTAACGCGCTGCGTATGCTGCACTACGGTCAACTTTTGATGGATCTTTACCTGAGAACGCACCGCCACCGTGACGAGCCGCACCGCCGTAAGTATCTACGATAATCTTACGACCAGTCAGACCACAGTCACCCATTGGACCACCGATTACGAAACGGCCAGTTGGGTTGATGAAGAAGTTAGTCTCTTTGTTGATCCACTCCGAAGGAAGAACTGGCTTGATGATCTCTTCCATTACCGCTTCACGCAGATCTGGAGTTGAGATTGAATCACAGTGCTGAGTTGATAGAACAACTGCATCGATACCTACGATCTTACCTTGATCGTATTGGAACGTTACCTGAGATTTCGCATCTGGACGCAACCAAGGTAGTGTGCCGTTCTTACGTACTTTCGCTTGTCTTTCAACAAGACGGTGAGAGTATGTGATCGGAGCTGGCATTAGAACTTCAGTTTCGTTACATGCGTAACCGAACATGATGCCTTGGTCACCGGCGCCTTGCTCTTTTGGATCCGCTTTATCAACACCTTGGTTGATATCTGGTGACTGTTTACCAATTGTGTTTAGTACTGCACAAGAGTTCGCATCAAAACCCATATCTGAGTGTACGTAGCCGATTTCACGAACGGTTTCACGAGTTAGCTCTTCAATGTCAACCCATGCTGAAGTCGTGATTTCACCACCCACCATTACCATACCGGTTTTAACGTAAGTCTCACATGCAACACGAGCCTTTGGATCTTGCTCTAGAATCGCGTCAAGAACCGCATCAGAAATCTGGTCTGCAATTTTATCTGGATGACCTTCTGATACTGACTCAGAAGTAAACAGGTGCTTAGCCATGTTAGCTCCACTATATCTGGTTTAAAACTGGAGCATGATAAACGCTCCAGCGCAAAATAATACTAATATATGCAGGTGTATCTACATCTAGACGGCTATTCTAAGTTTGATTGCTCGAATTACAAGCTCTTTTTTGGTTTTTGTCACAACTAAACGTTTGCGTGAGTTATTTATTATTTTGGGAGTTTCAGGGGATTTAAATTCACAGATGTAATATTTGTGAGGTTTTGGGGTGGAAATCGTTTGCACACCCTGAGGGGCTTTGAGAGAATTATGAGCAATTTTTTCGTTTCGCTTAACGTACTCAGGAGCAGACATGTCGTCTCGTAAACATCTTGCCAATGCAATCCGTGCTCTAAGCATGGATGGTGTTCAACAAGCTAACTCAGGTCACCCAGGTGCACCTATGGGTATGGCTGATATCGCTGAAGTTCTTTGGCGCTCTCACCTAAACCACAACCCATCTAACCCAGAATGGGCTGATCGTGACCGTTTTGTACTTTCAAACGGCCACGGATCAATGCTGATTTACTCGCTACTACACCTAACGGGTTATGAGCTATCAATCGACGATCTGAAAAACTTCCGTCAGCTTCATTCAAAAACTCCGGGTCACCCAGAGTACGGCTACGCACCAGGTATCGAGACAACAACAGGTCCTCTAGGTCAAGGCATTACTAACGCAGTTGGTATGGCAATGGCTGAAAAAGCACTTGCTGCCCAGTTCAACAAAGAAGGCCACGACATCGTTGACCACTTCACTTATGCGTTCTTAGGTGATGGCTGTCTGATGGAAGGTATCTCGCACGAGGCTTGTTCTTTGGCGGGTACACTAGGTCTTGGCAAACTGATCGCGTTCTGGGATGACAACGGCATTTCTATCGATGGTCACCTAGAAGGCTGGTTCTCTGACGATACGCCTAAGCGTTTCGAAGCGTACGGCTGGCACGTAATTCCTGCAGTAGACGGTCACGATCCTGAAGCGATCAATGCTGCAATCGAAGCGGCAAAAGCAGACCCTCGCCCTACGTTAATCTGTACTAAGACGATCATTGGTTTCGGCTCTCCTAACAAGTCTGGCTCTCATGACTGTCACGGTGCTCCGCTAGGCCAGGACGAAGTTCAAGCGGCACGTGAGTACCTTGGTTGGGAATTTGGTCCATTTGAAATCCCAGCAGACGTATACGCAGAGTGGGATGCAATCGAGACTGGCGCGGCAAAAGAAGCAGCTTGGAACGAGAAGTTTGACGCTTACGCTGCAGCTTACCCTGCAGAAGCGGCAGAGCTTAAGCGTCGTCTAAACGGTGAGCTACCTGCACAGTGGGAAGAGAAAGCGAACCAAATCATTGCGAATCTTCAAGCTAACCCAGCGAACATTGCGTCACGTAAAGCATCGCAAAATGCACTAGAAGCGTTTGGTCAAATGCTTCCTGAATTCATGGGCGGCTCTGCAGACCTTGCGCCTTCTAACCTGACAATGTGGTCTGGTTCTAAATCTCTAGAAGCGGAAGACTTCTCGGGTAACTACATTCACTACGGTGTGCGTGAATTCGGTATGACAGCGATCATGAACGGTATCGCGCTACACGGCGGTTTCGTTCCTTACGGTGCAACATTCCTAATGTTCATGGAATACGCGCGTAACGCAATGCGCATGGCTGCTCTGATGAAAGTTCAGAACATCCAGGTTTACACGCACGATTCTATCGGTCTTGGCGAAGATGGCCCAACTCACCAACCCGTTGAGCAAATGGCTTCTCTACGTCTGACTCCAAACATGAGCACATGGCGTCCATGTGACCAGGTTGAATCAGCAGTGGCTTGGAAACTAGCGATTGAACGTAAAGATGCACCAACAGCACTTATCTTCTCTCGTCAGAACCTGGCACAACAAGAGCGTACTGCAGAGCAAGTTGCAGACATCGCGAAAGGTGCTTACATTCTGAAAGATTGCGCAGGCAAGCCAGAGCTTATCCTTATCGCAACAGGTTCAGAAGTTGAGCTAGCGGTTGAAGCAGCAGCGCAGCTAACGGCAGAAGGCAAGCAAGTACGTGTTGTTTCAATGCCATCAACCGATGCATTCGACAAACAAGACGCCGCTTACCGTGAAGCAGTACTACCATCAGACGTGACTGCACGTATCGCTATCGAAGCGGGCATCGCAGACTTCTGGTACAAGTACGTTGGCTTCGACGGTCGCATCATCGGTATGACCACCTTTGGTGAATCTGCACCTGCAGGCGAACTGTTCAAGATGTTCGGTTTCACTACTGAAAATGTAGTAAACACAGCAAAAGAGTTGTTAGCGTAATAAAATACGTGGATGAAAAACCGGGCAGAGATGCTCGGTTTTTTTATGCGTACAGTGTCGGTAATAGACACTTACTTGATGCGTTTTTGTTTGTCATCGGGTACTATTTGTGACACGAAATTTCAGGTAAGGCGAGGGATAGATGCTAAAGGTTGCGATCAATGGATTTGGGCGTATAGGTCGTAATGTTCTGCGAGCTGTGTATGAAAGCGGCAAACATCAGCAGATCAAGGTGGTTGCGGTAAACGAGCTGGCTCAGCCTGAAGCGATGGCGCACTTACTGCAGTATGACACCAGCCATGGTCGTTTTGGCAAAAAGATCTCTCATGACCAAGAGCATTTATACGTTCACCACAACTCATGCCATCAAGATGCTGGCGAATATGATGCCATCCGTATCTTACACCTAGCCGACATTGAACTTCTTCCTTGGCGTGACCTCGAAGTAGACATTGTATTAGATTGTACGGGGGTCTATGGCTGCAAAGCTGACGGCTTAGCGCATATAGAAGCGGGTGCTAAAAAAGTACTGTTTTCCCACCCTGGGGCAGCTGACATCGATAACACTATTATCTACGGTGTTAACCACGAAACCCTTAAAGATGAACATGTCGTTGTTTCTAATGGCTCCTGCACGACAAACTGTATCGTTCCTATCATCAAAGTTTTAGATGAAGCGTTCGGAATTGAGTCTGGCACCATTACGACTATCCATTCATCCATGAACGATCAACAGGTCATCGACGCTTACCATAGCGATTTACGTCGTACACGTGCTGCAAGCCAGTCTATCATTCCCGTTGACACCAAGTTGCATAAGGGTATTGAAAGAATCTTCCCGAAATTTTCTAACAAATTTGAAGCAATTTCCGTTCGCGTTCCGACAGTTAACGTTACTGCAATGGATTTAAGTGTCACAATTAGTACAAATGTGAAAGTTAATGACGTAAATCAAACCATTGTTAACGCATCTCAGTGTACATTACATGACATTGTTGACTATACTGAATCGCCACTCGTTTCCATCGATTTTAATCACGACCCCCATAGTGCGATTGTGGATGGAACTCAAACAAGAGTGAGTAACGGGCAGCTAGTAAAAATGCTCGTATGGTGCGATAACGAATGGGGCTTTGCTAATCGGATGCTGGATACCGCTTTAGCAATGCAAGCCGCTCCCCGTCATAATTGACGGCGCAGCGTTGTTGACTGCGCAAATTCACCCTAATCACATAGTACCGCTATGCTCATAGGACTGAATTTACTTGTCGCCTAGCTGCACCGACACCTATTTAGGGGGGACAGCAATTATGCGGCGAGGAGAAATATTTATTTTTAACCTTGAAATAAATATTGAATGTCTCCATATTCTATAACCAGTTTGAAGAATTAACAGGCTTGGCAGGGTTGCCGAGTTTTCAAAAACTTTAATTTTTAAATATTTGAGAGGACACAACATGTCTGTAATCAAGATGACTGACCTGGATCTTGCAGGTAAACGTGTATTTATCCGTGCTGACTTAAACGTGCCAGTAAAAGACGGAAAAGTAACTTCTGATGCACGTATCATCGCATCTCTTCCAACTATTAAGCACTGCCTAGAAGCAGGCGCTAAAGTAATGGTTACTTCTCACCTAGGTCGCCCAACTGAAGGTGAATACGCTGAAGAGTTCTCTCTACAACCTGTTGTTAACTACCTAAACGACGCACTAGATTGCGAAGTTAAGCTAGCAAAAGACTACCTAGATGGCCTAGAGCTAAACGCTGGTGAACTTGTTGTTCTAGAAAACGTTCGCTTCAACAAAGGCGAAAAGAAAAACGAAGAAGAGCTATCTAAGAAATACGCAGCACTATGTGACGTATTCGTAATGGATGCATTCGGTACGGCTCACCGTGCTCAAGCGTCAACTCACGGCGTTGGTATGCACGCTCCAGTAGCTTGTGCTGGTCCTCTACTAGCAAACGAACTAGACGCACTAGGCAAAGCAATGGACAACCCAGCTCGTCCAATGGTTGCTATCGTAGGTGGTTCAAAAGTTTCTACTAAACTGACTGTTCTTGAGTCTCTATCTAAAATCGCTGACCAGCTTGTTGTTGGTGGCGGTATCGCAAACACATTCATCGCAGCTGCTGGCCACAACGTTGGTAAGTCTCTATACGAAGCAGACCTAGTAGACACAGCTAAGAAGCTAATGGATGAGTGTGCAATTCCAGTAGCAACTGACGTTGCATGTGCGAAAGCATTCGATGAAAACGCAGAAGCTGAAATCAAAGACGTTTCTGAAGTTCAAGACGACGACATGATCTTCGACCTTGGCCCTGACTCAACAGCGGCACTAGCTGAGATTCTTAAAAACGCGAAAACTATCCTTTGGAACGGTCCAGTAGGTGTGTTCGAATTCAAGAACTTCGAAGCTGGTACTAAAGGTATCTCTGAAGCTATCGCAACTTCTGAAGGCTTCTCTGTTGCAGGTGGTGGTGACACGCTAGCAGCTATCGACAAGTTCGGTATCAAAGCTGACGTATCTTACATCTCTACTGGTGGTGGCGCTTTCCTTGAGTTCGTAGAAGGTAAAGTTCTTCCTGCAGTAGAAATGCTAGAAGCACGCGCTAAGTAATTAAAGCAAAGCGGGGGAGTTATTCTCCCGCTTTGTTGTTTGCTGCAACGTGTGAGGAACTCTGCTAAAATAGCCTCAGTTGTGAGCAAACGTTTGCAAGATTTTCAACTTAACAAGTTTTGTTTAAAAACGACAGATAAATAGGATTACATCCATGTCTAAGATCTTCGACTTCGTAAAACCAGGTGTTATCTCTGGCGATGACGTTCAGAAAGTTTTTGCAGTAGCGAAAGAAAACAACTTCGCTCTACCAGCTGTAAACGTTGTAGGTACTGACTCTGTAAACGCAGTACTAGAAGCAGCAGCTAAAGTTAAAGCTCCAGTTGTTGTTCAGTTCTCTAACGGCGGCGCAGCTTTCTTTGCTGGTAAAGGCGTGAAACTTGAAGGTCAGGGTCCTCAAATCCTTGGCGCTGTAGCTGGTGCTAAATACGTTCACGCTGTGGCTGAAGCTTACGGTGTGCCAGTAATTCTACACACTGACCACGCTGCTAAGAAACTTCTACCTTGGATCGACGGTCTTCTAGATGCTGGTGAAGAGCACTTCGCTCAAACTGGTAAGCCACTATTCTCTTCTCACATGATTGACCTTTCTGAAGAGTCTCTAGAAGAAAACATCGAAATCTGTGCTAAATACCTAGAGCGTATGGCTAAGATGAACATGACTCTAGAGATCGAACTAGGTTGTACTGGTGGTGAAGAAGACGGCGTAGATAACTCTGACATGGACGCATCTGAGCTTTACACTTCTCCAGAAGACGTTGCTTACGCATACGAGAAACTAAACGCAGTTAGCCCACGTTTCACTATCGCAGCATCTTTCGGTAACGTACACGGTGTTTACAAGCCAGGTAACGTTGTTCTTACTCCAACTATCCTACGTGACTCTCAAGCACACGTTTCTGAGAAATTCGGTCTACCAGCGAACTCTCTAAACTTCGTATTCCACGGTGGTTCTGGTTCTTCTCAAGAAGAAATCCAAGAGTCTATCGGCTACGGTGTTATCAAAATGAACATCGATACTGATACACAGTGGGCAACTTGGGATGGTATCCGTAAGTACGAAGCTGAAAACCACGATTACCTACAAGGTCAAATCGGTAACCCAACTGGCGAAGACGCACCAAACAAGAAGTACTACGATCCTCGCGTATGGCTACGTGCTGGCCAAGCTTCAATGGTTGCTCGTCTAGAGCAAGCATTTGCTGACCTTAACGCAGTAGACGTACTATAATTCGATTGAATTAAAGTTGATGAAAACCCGCTCATTGAGCGGGTTTTTTTATATCTTCATTCAGGTATCTGTCTAGATTTATAGCTCGTCCTATTCCTATCGAGCCAAAACCATCACTGGTAAATTTATCAATAGAAAAGCTTGTATATAGTTTGTATACAATAGGTTGCTTTTTGTACTGCGTGTTTGGATTTAGGTAATAAAAGTAGCGAAATAGGATAGCATTGCGTAATCTGTAACAGGCCGATATAGGAAAACTCTGATAACGTGTTGTTTTGCATCTCTTTG
Source organism: Vibrio sp. STUT-A11 (assembly GCF_026000435.1). NCBI lineage: Bacteria > Pseudomonadati > Pseudomonadota > Gammaproteobacteria > Vibrionales > Vibrionaceae > Vibrio > Vibrio sp. STUT-A11. The sequence goes on from NZ_AP026763.1 coordinate 489,525, forward strand.
CGAAATTCTGACTTTGCAAAACTTCAAAGTTAATATATCGTGCCAAAATTCTGACACTGTTCAGTTTTACAATAGTGATATTGTGACAGATAAGAGCCTATAAAAGACAAGGTTCACATAGAAACGGCAATTGGTTTTATATCTTGATTTGAGGATAAGTATTATGGCAGGTGAGTCGGTGGATATCGATAACACAATAACGAATGGGCTGAGTAGCGCTGAGCATTGGCTTTCGAGCAACTCAGACCTTCTCGTTCAGTATGGTGTAAACATTATTTCAGCACTGATTATTCTATTTATCGGTAATATTATCGTTAAAGCAGTTGCTGGTAGTGTGGCAAAAGTACTTGAAAAGAAAAACATGGATAAGGCGGTCGTTGAATTTATTCACGGTCTTGTTCGTTACTTGTTATTCGTGATTGTTCTTATTGCTGCTCTTGGTCGTGTTGGGGTTCAAACTGCCTCTGTTGTTGCTGTAATTGGTGCAGCAGGCCTGGCGGTTGGTCTTGCTCTGCAAGGGTCGCTATCAAACTTTGCCGCAGGTGTGCTTATTGTAGCGTTCCGTCCATTTAAGTCTGGCGATTATGTTGAGATTGGTGGTGTTGCAGGTAGTGTTGAAGCAATTCAAATTTTCCAAACGATTCTAAAAACACCTGATAACAAAATGGTTGTCGTGCCTAACTCTTCTGTCATTGGTGGTGCAATCACTAACTACTCTCGCCACGCGACTCGTCGTGTCGATCTAGTGATTGGTGTTTCTTACAAAGCGGATCTTCAGCTAACCAAGAAAGTTATCCGTGAGACGCTGGAAAAAGACGCTCGAATTCTTAAAAACCCTGATATTACGATTGGTGTATTAGCTCTGGCTGATTCTTCTGTAAACTTCGTAGTACGTCCTTGGGTTAAGACTGAAGATTACTGGGGTGTTTATTTTGATGCGATGCAAGGCATCAAAGAAGCTCTGGATGCAAATGGCATCGAAATTCCATTCCCACAAATGGATGTTCACCTGAACAAAGTAGAAGCGTAATCAAAGCGAATTTCTATTTAGAGAGCGAGGCAAATTTGCCTCGCTTTTTTTATGCATAGTAGAGAAGCTGATGTAGATTAAGCTGCTGCATAACGAGAGCTATCACCAGTATTTGGTTATCAATTCGCTCGCTAAAACATAGGCGATAGCAAACATCATCAATGCCACACCAATATCTATACCTTTCTTCACCTTAGGCTTAGATAGTGTTGGTCCCAATTTGGCTGCTCCCAGAGACAGGGTAAAGAACCACACAAAAGAGGCCATGATTGTACCGAGAGCAAAGGCGATACGGTCGTGACCTTCAAACTGACCGCCAATAGAGCCAAGAATCACGACGGTGTCTAAGTACAGGTGCGGGTTTAATACCGTTACCGCAAGTGCGCCGAGAATCACTGTTCGACGACCACGTGCTATAACTTCCCCTTGAGTTTCTGATCCCTTTTCTGATTTGAATGCACTTTTCAGTGACAGGTAGCCATAGACACTGAGAAACGCGATACCGCCGACTGTTACTGAAGTAAGCAGTATTTCATTTTTTGATAAAACTGCACCACCACCAAAAATACCTAAAGAAATAAACAGCACATCCAGAATGCTGCAGATAGTTGCGGTAGTGAGATGGTGATTACGTTTGATGCCTTGATTCAAGACATACGCATTTTGTGCTCCAATCGGAATGATCATTGATGCACCTAATCCAAATCCTTGCAATACAACCCAAAAGCTCACAACTCACCTCTAAAATAGTTATTAAAATCACGAACAGGAGCAAGATAAAGGCTTTAGCTAAATAAGTATAATTAATGATTTTAATATATTATTAGTAAGGCTTATTTGTCCGATGTTAATAGGGGATTTTCATGCGAGGACTGGATTACAAGTGGATAGAAGCGCTTGATGCCGTAGTCTATCAAGGAAGCTTCGAGCGAGCTGCAGAGAGCCTTTATGTCTCTCAATCCGCTATTTCTCAACGAATTAAACAGTTAGAAAAATTTCTTGCTCAACCGGTACTGATTCGTGAACAGCCACCTAAGCCGACACCAATAGGTAAGAAGTTGCTCGGACTGTATCGTCGAGTTCGTTTGCTGGAACATGAAATTTTACCTGAGCTAACAAATGACACCACAACACGACCTGTCCAGCTGTCATTGGCGACCAACGCCGACAGTTTAGCTACATGGTTATTACCAGCCTTGCAAGATGTGATGAAAACGCGCCAAGTCGAGTTAAAACTCGCGATTTATGGTGAATCTCGCTCGATTGAGAAGCTAAGAAGTGGTGAAGTTGCAGGAGCCATCAGTCTGGAATCTCAGGCTATTCCAGGCTGTCGAGCGGACTATTTAGGCCGTATCGATTATGTCTGCGTGGCAAACCCTGAATTTTATCAACGCTACTTTTCGGCTGGGGTAAATAATAAAACGCTCGCCGAGGCTCCGGCGGTTTCTTACGATCAATACGACGAGCTGCACAAGAAGTTTCTGACGGAACACTTTAATGTGCGCCCTGACAGTGTCATCCATCATAATATCAGCAGTTCCGAAGCTTTCCTCAAAATGGCTTTAGCTGGCGTGGCTTATTGTTTGATTCCCCACCTACAGATTACCGACGAATTGGAACAGGGCTTATTGATTGATATCACGCCGGGTTTTTTGATGACCTATCGAATTTACTGGCATCACTGGCAATTGGAAACCGGTGTTTTGCAAGAAATCTCGCAGGCAATCGTCGGCTATGCTCAACGTCATTTACCGCAGTAGAATGCAACAACAATGACGTTAACGCGTACCTCTTGCATTAATTTGGTTAAAAATCACACCAAAGTTACACAGTCAAAGTTATGTTAGAAGTGAATGAGGGTGGTTGGATAATCGTCGAAAATTCCTATTATCAAGCATTATATACCCAAATAACCTCGAGATGCTTGGTTCAGCGAGAGTGACTTGGCTCTCAGACGCGGCAACGATTTGAAGATCTAGTGGTTCTAAATCAAAAATCGTTAACAAAGTCTGTGAGTCAAGACAACTCGCCCTTCGGGAGCGTGTCACTGACACAATTTCTGCGTCAAATAACTTGGAAAGAGCTTGCTATTCCGCTTCATTATTTTCCTTGAACTAGTATCAGTGACAACGCTCTGAATCCTGCATCTTGAAGTCATTTGGGTATATGCTCAAGCCGTTATGAGTGTTTGAGTATTACCCCTGGTGACTTCGGTAGTGCTAACTACTGTAGGATCGCTTTTGGGACATGTCTTTTATATATGGATGGATCTGTCGAATGAAACTGTATTCGTGTTTGCTGGCTACTTTGCTCAGCCTTACCAGTGTTTCAGCCCTAGCTACTACACCTGAATTTGCACACGTAACGACAACAGGTTATGGCGAGGTAATTGCAACGCCAGATATGGCGACTTTTTCGGTCAAAGTGGTGGATACTACGATGACTGCCGAGCAAGCAAAGCTGTCGGTGGATACGACTGTCGATGAGTTTTTGCAAAAACTGTCAGATGCAGGATTATCTAAAGACAGTATTACCAGTTCGAATCTGTACCTAGCTCCTCAATACCATTATCCAAAATCGGGTAAGGCTGAGCTGGTTGGTTATCGCGCTTCTCGCAGTATAAACGTCACGGTTAAGGATTTAGCCAACCTTAATCAGTACCTTGATATGGCAATACAAGCGGGTATTAATCAGGTTGATAATATTCAGCTTAAGGTGAGTAATCAGGCTGAGTATCAACAGAAAGCACGTCTGGCTGCGATCAAAGATGCCAGAGAAAGTGCGGCCTCTTTAGCTTCCGGCTTTGATAAGACTCTGGGGGATATCTGGCGGGTCAACTACAACAACACTTACCCAACGCCAGTTTTAATGCGCTCTATGGCGATGGAAGGCAAGCAGAATGCCAATAGCTACCAGGATTCTACGATGGTAATTCGCGATCAGGTAGAGGTTATTTACAAGCTGAAATAGGTCGAATAACTAACCGATATAAAAAGGCAGGGAATTTTCCCTGCCTTTGTTGTTTCTGTTCTTCTTAGTGAAGAATACGAGCACGAATTGTACCTTCGATGCTTTTTAGCTTGGTTAGTGCTTCTTCTGAACGCTCAGTTTCTACATCGATAACCACGTAGCCGATCTCTGCAGCTGTTTGTAGATACTGCGCTGCGATGTTGATGCCTTCCTCAGCAAAAATGGTGTTGATCTGAGTAAGGATACCTGGACGGTTTTTGTGGATGTGTAGTAAGCGAGAGACTTCGCCACCGTGCTCGGGTAGAGACACTTCAGGGAAGTTTACACTTGAAAGCGTTGAGCCATTATCAGAGTATTTCGCTAGCTTACCAGCAACTTCAACGCCGATATTTTCTTGTGCTTCTTGCGTTGAACCGCCGACATGAGGAGTCAGGATTACATTGTCGAACTTCAGTAGAGGCGACTCAAACGGGTCAGCGTTTGTTTTTGGTTCCACAGGGAATACGTCGATAGCTGCACCAGCCAGGTGACCTGCCTCTAACGTGCTGCAAAGTGCAGGAATATCTACAACAGTACCACGAGCAGCGTTGATAAAGATTGAGCCAGGCTTCATGCGAGCAAATTCTTCTTCACCCATCATGTTCTTCGTTTCTGGTGTTTCTGGAACGTGCAGTGAGATAACGTCACACTTATTCAGCAGTTCACTCATGGTGTGAACTTGTGTGGCATTGCCCAGAGACAACTTGTTTTCGATGTCGTAGTAGTAAACGCGCATACCAAGGTTTTCAGCGATAATGCCCAGCTGAGTACCGATATGGCCGTAACCGATAATACCAAGACGCTTACCACGAGCTTCGTAAGAGTTATCTGCGCTCTTCTTCCAGATACCGCGATGTGCAAGCGCGTTCTTTTCAGGAATGCCTCGTAGTAGCAATAGAATCTGGCCAAGAACCAATTCTGCTACGCTTCGTGTGTTTGAGAAAGGTGCATTAAACACAGGAACGCCGCGCTTAGCTGCTGCGTCGAGATCGACTTGGTTCGTACCGATACAAAAACAGCCAATAGCAACCAGCTTGTTTGCCGCATTGATCACTTCTTCCGATAGGTTGGTGCGGGAACGAATACCGATGAAGTGAACATCTTTCACTGCTTCAATCAGCTCTTCCTCAGGAAGTGAACCTTTGTGATATTCAATATTGGTGTAACCAGCAGCTTGAAGAACTTCAACTGAAGATGGGTGAAGGCCTTCAAGTAAAAGGATCTTAATCTTGTCTTTTTCCAGCGAAACTTTGGCCATTTTTTCTCGTCCTTAAAATGGAAAGGTGGGCTAATATGGCGCACATTGGGCAAAACCATTAAAAAGGGGATAATTAATAGTTTTGTAGGAGGACAAACGTTTCCTTGTGCGTCTTCTGTTCAATAAAGTAACAAAAAAAAATCGCTTTGGGTAAGAAAATTACGGAATAAGGAATAATTTTATTTGGTGAAAGAATGAAAAACGGTGCTTTGCAGCACCGTATGTAATGAAATAACCGAAAAATGAACCTGATAGGCTAATTGTCTAGGGGGTTTACTCTTCGATTTTTGCACCTTGAGGTGTGCCAGTGATAACCACATCCGCACCACGGTGCGCAAACAGACCATTGGTCACAACACCAGCGATGCTGTTGATCTTATCTTCCATCTCTTTCGGGTTAGTGATCTTCATGTTGTGTACATCCAGAATCACGTTGCCGTTATCGGTCACCACACCTTCGCGGTAAGCAGGATCGCCGCCAAGTTTAACCAGTTCACGCGCCACGTAAGAACGAGCCATCGGGATTACTTCTACAGGTAATGGGAACTGACCTAGAACATCGACCGCTTTTGTGTCGTCCACAATGCACACGAACTTTTCTGAGATGGCTGCAACGATTTTTTCACGTGTTAATGCGGCACCACCACCTTTAATCATGTCTCGCGTTGGGTTGATTTCATCCGCACCATCAACATAAATATCTAGCTTAATTACGTCGTTACACTCAAATACTTCAATACCAAGCTCTTTTAGACGCTCAGTAGAAGCCACAGAGCTAGAGACTGCACCTTTGATATCGTCTTTGATAGTCCCTAGAGCATCGATGAAGTGATTCACGGTAGAGCCAGTGCCGACACCGACAATGCTGCCTTTTTCAACATATTTTAATGCTGCCCAACCAGCCGCTTTTTTCATTTCATCTTGAGTCATGCCAATCTCCTGAATAGATGTCCGTTAACATTTTCGGCGTGATTATAGCGGTTAAGTGTTAGTTTTCCCATTGCCAGATTCGGCTTGGCGTCACGATCTTAGGCAGTGGAATGTCCCAACTTTCAATTGGCAGACGTTCAACATGTTGACAGTCGTGGGCGATCCCTACTGGTGCGGCACCTTCACCACTGGCAAACCAATGGGAAAGGGTGCGATCATAGTATCCACCTCCCATTCCCAAACGGTGACCAATACTGTCGAAACCCACCAAAGGCGTACAGATAAGATCGAGCTGACGAACTGGTATCAGGTGGCGAATATCGAGTTTTGGCTCAAGAATGCCATATTTGTTGTAGATCAGTTGATCGTCACTCATATACTGAAGAAACAGCAGCTGACCTTTTGAAAAAGGGTGAATAACAGGCAGATATATAGACTTCCCTTGTTGCCATAGCCACTCGATAAGGGGCTTGGTATCCAGTTCACCATCTGCAGAGAGATAAATAGCAATATGCTGCGAGCTCTGGATTTCAGGAAGTTGAGAAAATTGACTGACTAAGTCGAGCCCCGCTTGAAACTGCGTGTCGCTGCATAGAGCGTTGCGTTTTTCACGGATCAGTTTACGGAAGTCTTGTCGAGAAAGTTCTGACATAGAGGAATACCCCAGGGTGCCGTTGAGGATTGTGGCCCTTGAACCAGCTGGTTCAAGGCGGATCAGCAATGATAACCGTAGGCTTCTCGGTACATGCCAAGCTTGCTCAATAGTTACCAAATACTAACCCTTAGGTATTGCTTATCGGCTCAGGGACTTACATCCTGCTGACGCACACCCCAGGGTAAATTTTGTATCTACTGCTGTCCTTGCGTAACTTTACTTAATGCGTTCTCTAAAGACGCAGTGAGCTGTTCCATTCGCTCAGTAATTTCTTGCTGTTGACCGCTCGATTCGTATGACTTGGTCTGTAACTCATAACAAATGTTCAATGCGGCAAACGTCAGCAGTTGAATTTCATTGGTTACCTTAGTACGTTCGCTCATCTCTTTCAATCGTCGATCGAGATCTTTTGCTGCTGCAACGAGAGATTCCTCTTGTCCCGCAGGACAATTTACTCGAGTTACTTTGCCTAGTATTTGAACGTCGATCGCTTGATTGCTCATGATGAATAAACTCTATATTCGCGCTATCTAAGGTGTTGCTCTATGCAACTACCGAGGAGGAAACTATAGGAAAACCGCTATTAAGATTCAAGCATTTCCCATCACAGAAAGAGAAATGATGGCATGATCACACAGGAATTGGGCAAATTGAGCAAATGGTGTTCAAAATGAATTTGATAGTCGTTTCGGAGGACTAGGCTTGATGGTAGGATATGTCGATATATTATTACGCAAGAATGAGCCAAGTTATGAGTGAAATCACCCTTCCTGAATACCAATCTATTGCTGCTGAATTACAATCTGCAAGTTTGGCAGTGACTCCTGCTGAATTGCACGGTTTGCTTGTCGGCATGCTAAGTGGTGGATTGGCGATTAACGATCAAACCTGGCAACCCATTCTATTTGATTACACTAATGATGGTATGGGCTGGCCTGCAACCGCGTTAACATACGCACAGAGTGTGTTCAAAGTTTCCGTTGGTGAACTGACCGGCTCTTCAATGGAGCTGTCTTTACTATTGCCAGACGAGCCTGGTGAAGAAGGCTTGTTTGCCTTAGCGGATAGTGTATCTGACTTCGTCAATCACTTTATTTCTGGTTTGGGTTTAGCTGGTATTGTCATGAGCAAAGCTTCTGATGATGTGAAAGAAGCATTAGCTGACCTAGAAGAAATTGCCAAACTTGGTATTGATGAAGACGACGATCTTGGTGAGCAAGCGCAATTACTTGAGCAAGTGATCGAACATGTTAAAGCTTGTGTGCTTACTATCCATGCAGAGTTTGGTGCGCGCCCAGAAAGCAGCGACAGTAAACCTACGATCCATTAATCATAGATTGTTCAGAGGTAAGCATGAGGCAATATGATGTAGTCATTGCTGGTGGTGCTATGGCCGGGGCGACGTTAGCTCTGGCGATTGAACACTTATCCCAAGCGGCTTTACGCATTGCTGTCGTCGAGCCTTTTAAAGCCCAATCGGATGTCCACCCGGGCTTTGATTCACGTTCGATAGCGTTGTCTTATGGTACGGTAAACCTGTTGCGTCAGTTGCAACTCTGGTCTGCCATAGAGCCATTTACTACCCCAATTGAGCATATTCATGTTTCTGATCGTTCTCATGCAGGAATGACAGAGATTACTAAGCAAGAAGTCGGGGTTGAGGCTCTGGGATACGTTGTTGAGCTGGCTGATGTGGGACGCGTGTATCAAGAGCTACTTACTAGGAGCATCTCAATAGATTTTTTCTGCCCAGACTCCGTGACCTATATCGAGCGAGAGCAAGCTCATACGATGGTTGAGCTTAGTAGTGGCGAAAAACTCGAAGCGAAGCTGTTAGTTGCGGCTGATGGCGCGGTTTCACAGTGCTGCCAGCAAGTTGGACTAGAGTTATCTGAACACGACTTTGAGCAAGTGGCTGTGATCGCCAACATCCAGGCTCAGGAGCTGCATCAAGGGCGTGCATTTGAACGTTTTACTGAAAACGGGCCGGTCGCATTGCTGCCGATGAGTGACAATCGTATGTCGCTCGTGTGGTGCTTGCATCCGGATGAAGCTGAAACGGTATTGGCTCTCTCTGACCGTGATTTTCTGGCGCGATTGCAGAATGATTTTGGCTGGCGTTTGGGGGCTCTGAATAAAGTCGGTCTGCGTGCGAGCTATCCTCTATTACTCCGACATCGGAAGCAGAATATTTCACATCGATTTGCGATTGTGGGTAATGCTGCTCAGACACTACACCCGATCGCGGGACAAGGCTTCAACCTAGGTATTCGTGATGTGGTGTCTCTGGCTGAAGAGGTGGTTAAGCAAAGCGATGACGCTGGACGTTATCGAGGCTTAATGCGTTTTAGCCAGCGCCGTGAAGCCGATCGCAGTGAAACCATCTGGTTAACGAGCTCGCTCGTACATATTTTTTCAAACGATTTACCCGCGATGCGAATTGGGCGTAATGCCGCTTTAGCAGCGATGGATAACCTTTCTATTTTTAAGCAGCCTTTGCTACGCCATACTCTTGGCTTAGTAAAAAGATAAACGGTTGCAAAGAATTAGATAACCATTAGTTATTAGGTAAGTAAAAGCAATGATGCAAAGTGTAGATATCGCCATCATCGGCGGAGGGATGGTTGGGTTGGCGCTTGCCGCCGCATTCAAAGACAGTGACCTGCGTATCGCTGTCATAGAAGGCAGCGTTCCAGATGATAAACTGAATGAACTACCCGATGTGCGTGTGTCTGCATTGAGCCGATCGAGTGAAACCATATTGCGCAACCTAGGGGCCTGGCAAGGTATCGATCAGCGTAGATCGTCGCCATACTATGGCATGGAGGTTTGGGAACAGGACAGCTTTGCCAAAATAGAGTTTGATGCGCAATGTATGGCCCAGCCTGATTTAGGTCACATTGTTGAAAACAGAGTGATTCAGTTGGCTTTGTTGGAGCAAGTGCAAAAACAGGGCAACGTGACGCTGTTTATGCCAGCACGTTGCGCCACCTTAGCCGTTGGTGAGCAAGAAAGCTGGCTAACGTTGGACAATGGACAAGCGATGACGGCTAAATTAGTGGTCGGCGCGGATGGTGCAAATTCTTGGTTGCGCCGTCAGATGGACATTCCGCTTACTCATTGGGATTATGGCCATAGCGCGCTAGTCGCGAATGTTCGAACAACCGAGCCTCACAACCATATCGCACGCCAGATTTTCACTCCACATGGCCCATTGGCTTTACTGCCGATGTCTCAGCCAAACATGTGCTCGATTGTTTGGTCAACAGAGCCAGACAGAGCAGAGCAACTTCTGGCGATGGATGAGCATGATTTCAATAAAGCGTTAACCAGCGAGTTCGATGCACGACTTGGCTTGTGTGAAGCGATGGGAACGCGCACCGCATTTCCATTAAAAATGCGTTACGCACGAGACTTTGTCGTTGAGCGTGTGGCGTTAGTCGGTGATGCCGCACATACCATCCATCCGTTAGCGGGGCAGGGGGTGAACTTGGGCCTTCTGGATGCGGCAAGTTTAGCTCAGGAAGTCTTAGAGTTATGGAAACAAGGCCAGGACATTGGCAGTAAACGTAACCTACGTAGTTATGAGCGCTGGCGTAAAGCAGAAGCGGCCAAGATGATTGCTGCGATGCAAGGTTTTCGTGATTTATTCTCTGGTGATAATCCGGCTAAGAAGTTGGTGCGAGGTATTGGTTTAAGTCTGGCAGGGCAGTTACCTGGTGCGAAAGATGAGATTATGAGACGAGCATTGGGCCTAAAAGGTGAGCTGCCAGAGTTGGCTCGGCAGTAGTTGTTTATCCTAAGAACAAAAAAAGGCTGAACTAATCAGCCTTTTTATCAATGAATTTTAGCTAAGCATATGCGCATCGGAGTTTCATGATTTCTTGGTTGATCTCTTTTACGGCTCTGAAATGACGTTGCTCCGCTCTTTCAGGTAATATCAGTTTACCGTTATCAAACTCGAATTTTCCGACCCCGTAAATATAAATTCTTCCTTTAAAAAGACGACTTATATGTTTAGCAATCATACCTGGTGTATAGCGCTTAAACAGTCTCATATTTACTTTCCTTTTCTTTTCTTACCTAGCTCAGGACATTCTACGTTTTTTATGCGAAATTATTGTGATAGCAGTACGACTAAGTGCAGGTGAGATGTAACAAAATAGAGATTTGTGCTGTCTTAGGCAAAGTGACGCCTTTATGTCTAAAATTGCGTGAGGATTACCCCAAAAATCACCGATTAATGAACATTATTCGTCCTGTACTCTCTTATACGTGGTGCATTAAGCAATAGTTTTGTTACAGGATTAAGAATAGAAGGAAATAGAATGTTTGCTAAATGTTCACTTTTCAACGTCCATTCCGTTTTCTTCTATCTTTTAATCTTAGAGCGTGAAGACAGATAAAAAGTTCAGACAAAAAAAGCCCGCTTCAGCGGGCGAATAGTCACAGATGCATTACACAAAAGTGGATTGCTGACTGAACAAAGACTGTTATCGAAATCAGCGGATTCACTTTATATCGGCAGAGTCCTGTTGAAAACTCAACCAACACAGGCATCATATACGAGTTTTTCGCTGGTGACTATTTATGTATTATAAATGATTAAAAATTCCCTATTAATTTACGCACGATGTGATCTTTATCACAGTTCGTTGCTGGTTGTGTAATCGATTACGTTTGTTGTCTAAACTATCGACAAATATCAGCCACGACGGGATGACACAGCTCGACGAGATCATCTATTGATAAAGCGATACCCGCCATTCGATCACCGCTACTGATCGTCACCTCCCTTTCTCTTAAAAGGCTCGGGTCGAATACGACTGGCATGTGGCGCTTCAATAGCAACGGTGTCACCGTGCCAATTTTATATCCGGTAATATTTTCGACATCCGCTTGATCGACACAAGTCATACGTCGGCATTGCAAAAGTGAGCGGACCTTTTTGGGATCAATACTACGGTCTCCTGGTGCACAGGCGAGTGCATAAAGATTCCCCATATCTCTTAGTAAGATAGCTTTGACCATTTGAGAGGGGCGAATGCCACGCTGCTGCGCGGCATCCTCTATTGTGGTGGAGGGCCTTTGATGTGGAAGTAAACGAAACTCGATGTTTTGCTCTGCCAGAAACTGCATTAAAGGCGTTTCAATGGGTTTACTCATCATCAAGGCTGTAAGGCAGTTCGGCGATGGTCCATTCACACTCCGGCTGTGAAACCAGACGCAAACGAGTGTCGTCATCTAAGTTATTTGGTAAAACAATCAAACCTATCGCCTGGTTGTCTGAATATTGGTAATGGGTAAGTAGGGCACCGACAGAACGCCAGTTTTCTCCCACGCTACGTTCTAGAGCAATGGGGTCATCAGTTAAGTTTGCTGATGTTGCACCTTTCACTATGTACATCGCGCGTTTATTGGTTCCGCGGTATTTTGCACGAGCTACGGTTTCTTGCCCAGTGTAGCAACCCTTCGTGAAGCTGATACCACCAAGTGCTTGCAGGTTGAGTGCTTGTGGAATGTGCTCGTTTTGCGCAGCTGCTGGTACAAATGGTAGTGCCGCTTCAATCTCAAAACGGTTCCAAAGTTCATGTGTCGTCAGTGTGGCATCACTGTTTTCAATCACTGATTGAGCTGCATCGCTGGTCAACAGCAGCAGCCAGCGGTTGTCTGCCACTTTGACGGCAGTGCCGCCGCTAATCGCACGTACATCACCAGACTCTTCGCTGATGCCATCGATAAACGAATTGGCTTGAGAGCCAGCAACGCCAAGAATAATGTCGCTGGATTCTTCGATAGTGACTTTAGAAAATACAGCGTATTTCTTAATTTCTTTTAATTCGATTTCAAGGGCTGACTTCGGTTGGATCAGTCCATAACCATCTTGGTGATGGAATAAACGGAACACACTCCATACTTTGCCTTTAGCATCACAATGCGCACCAAGTGTTGATTGGTCTTTCTCTAGAGAGACGACATCGCAGGTGACCTGACCTTGTAAGTATGATTTTTTGTCATCACCCACCATGGTGATCACGCCTAAGTTGTCCAACAGTGAGATAGATAGCTCAGGTAAAGCATCTTGAATTGAGAGAGGTAGTGCTGAGAAGCGAGTTTGCCATTCCATGATTACAATGCCTTTTGAAGATGTTTTTCAGCTATGGTAATTCGAGAATAAGCATTTGTCAGCTTTGATTATACTCAAGCAACCTCACTGGGTTTGGTTCGCGTATTGTGACCGGTACACTAGTTGCGTAGCATATCCCTTGTTACACTCCGCACTTATAACAAGACATCTATGAAGGAATAATGAATGTACACTCCGGAAGAAAAGGCGCGTATTAAATGGGCTTGCCGTAGAGGTATGCTTGAACTTGATGTGGTGATTATGCCGTTCTTTGAAGAGTGCTTCGATGCGCTAAGCGAACAGGAACAGCAACATTTTGTTTCTTTGCTTGAGTGTGACGATCCAGATTTGTTCACCTGGATTATGGGACATGGCCGTAGTGAAAATCTAAGTCATGCATCAATGGTTGATAAAATTGTCGCCCACAACCTCAGCAAAGTTCGTTAATCTCACTCTTGCCCCCTCAATTACTGCCCGAGTCATGAGTTTCTCTCTTATTTTCTCAATGACTTGGGCGGTCATCTTGTCTGATACGCCAATTGTATTATCTATCTATCTGTTATTAATGATTGCTAAACTGCACTTTGGCGAGCTTTTGGTTGCGCCTACCAGCTTAGGTATCTGGTCTGTTGATTGTGATGGCACAGTGAGAAGCGAATCAAAACAGGCCCAGATTAAGCGAATTGACTTGTCGACTCTGCCGTTTAAGACCGTAATTACGCTCGAATCTGGTGAGCGTGTGACGGTATGGCGAGACAGCTGTGAAGATAAACAATATCGCCAGTTAAGTCTGGTATTGCGTCAGTGGGAAATGAAACAGGGAGCCGATACTCCCTGTTGAGGTGTTGCGTTAATCATCTTATCGACGATTATTGGTCAGATAGCTGCTTAGTCGGGGTTAGGATCGTCGGCCCACTGTTTTCCAATTGGTTTGGGTAATCCAGTGTATAGTGCAGCCCACGGCTCTCTTTGCGTTGCATCGCACAACGTACCATCAATTCAGCAACCTGAAGCAGGTTACGCAGTTCAAGCAAGTTATTCGATACGCGGAAATTACTGTAGTATTCATGCGTCTCTTGCTGCAGCATTTGAATGCGTCGTAGCGCACGTTCCAAACGCTTATCCGTACGCACAATACCCATGTAGTCCCACATAAACAGGCGCAACTCGTGCCAGTTGTGCTGGATGATAACCTCTTCATCGCTGTTGGTAACCTGGCTTTCATCCCAGCAAGGCAATTGAGGAGCCAGCTCGACTTCAGTACGGTGCTTAAGAATATCTTTTGCTGCTGACCATGCGTAAACGACGCATTCTAGTAGTGAGTTAGATGCCATGCGGTTTGCACCGTGAAGGCCGGTGTAGCTCACTTCACCAATCGCGTATAAGTTTTTCAGGTCTGTGCTGCCGTTTCTGTCGACAATGACACCACCACAGGTGTAGTGAGCGGCAGGTACAATCGGAATTGGCTCTTTGGTCATATCAATACCCAGATCCATCAAGCGAGAGTAGATAGTCGGGAAGTGTTTGGTAATGAAATCTGCTGGTTTATGGCTAATATCGAGATACATGCAATCTGCACCCAGACGCTTCATTTCAAAGTCGATGGCACGAGCAACAACATCACGTGGAGCTAACTCTTTACGTTCATCAAAGTCGGGCATGAAACGAGAACCATCAGGACGACGTAAATATGCGCCCTCGCCACGCAGTGCTTCAGTTAGCAGGAAATTACGTGCTTCAGGGTGATAAAGACAGGTCGGATGGAACTGGTTGAATTCCAAGTTTGCCACACGGCAGCCCGCACGCCACGCAATCGCAATACCATCACCAGATGAAACGTCAGGGTTGGATGTGTATTGGTAAACCTTCGAAGAGCCGCCAGTCGCAAGCACCACAAATTTTGCACGAACGGTTTCTACATGCTCTTCGTTACGGTTCCAGATATAAGCGCCAATGACTTTATTTTTGTCACCACCAATTTTATCTTCCGTGATCAGGTCAAGCGCATTGTGTCGTTCAAGAACATGAATGTTTGGATGATTGTGCGCATTGTCTTGCAGGGAAGTTTGCATCGCCATACCCGTTGCATCCGCAGCGTGCAGAATACGGCGACAACTGTGTCCGCCTTCTCGGGTCAGGTGGTAACGAGGTTCTTCGTCGGAATCGTCTTCTTCGCGATCGAACGGAACGCCACCATCAATGAGCCACTGTACACACTCTTTTGAATGTTCAGCGATAAATCTCACCGTCTCTTCATCACAAATACCATCGCCTGCGATCTGGGTATCTTCAACGTGTGACTCAATCGTATCTGACTCATCAAACACCGCAGCGATACCACCCTGAGCGTAATAGGTCGCCCCTTCGCTACGTGGTCCTTTACTAAGCACCATTACTTTACAGTGGTTGGCGACACGTAAAGCCAACGACAAACCTGCGGCTCCGCTCCCTACCACTAACACATCACATTCATGTTCACGATTTGTGTTCATATAACTTTCATAATCCCAAGCTAAGACAACAACGTTATCTTGTGTATTATTTGCACACCATGTGCACTTCCATTAGCGTGACATCCGTCACTAAGGGCTAAGTTGGGAGGTTCATCTAAATTACAGTTACTCTGGTGACTTGAGCCACTCTTCTTTTTTAGTATGTCTAGGCCGAAGACCCCAAATCACATACGAATATTTTTGAGCTTTATTAAAAAAGTTATTCAGACTGCCAACAGCCATGTAAATGATAAGCAATAGTTTATCAATATCATTGCTTTTCCATGCTCTACCCAGCACAATTTAAACTGAGGGCGATTATTATACCCATTTCCCCCTAATTTGCTCGCCTATCAAACTTAGATTTAAGTTTAAAAAGGCTAGGGATTAGGCGCATGACATCACACTGTGAATAAACAATGACAAAAATTGCGGAAGTCATGGAACTTTCTCATTCATATTGCAGTCACAATAGTGCTCAAGTAAGCAGTGGTGTCAATACTACGTTTTGCAAAGATAGTACCCATATCTGAGATAGAGTAGGGGCATAACAAATAGGAGTATCCGCTCGAATGAACGAGCAGCTGACCGATCAAGTATTGATTGAGCGAGTTCAGAATGGTGATAAGCAAGCATTCAACCTGCTGGTAACGAAGTATCAGAACAAGGTATGTAATCTTATCTCCAGATACGTAAGTAATCCTGGCGATGTTCCAGATGTAGCACAAGAAGCGTTTATCAAGGCTTACCGAGCTATCCCCAGTTTTCGAGGGGAAAGTGCGTTTTATACGTGGCTGTATCGCATTGCAGTGAATACTGCGAAAAATCACATTGTGGCCCAGGGGCGAAGACCCCCAGCGACAGATGTTGATGCTGAAGATGCTGAATTTTACGAAACAGGTAGTGCACTTAAAGAAATTTCGAACCCTGAGAACTTAACGTTGTCCAAAGAATTGCAACGGGTAGTGTTCAGTGCAATCGAAGCCTTACCTGAAGATTTAAAAACAGCAATGACGTTGCGAGAGCTTGACGGCTTGAGCTATGAGGAAATTGCTGAAGTAATGGATTGCCCGGTAGGAACGGTACGCTCACGTATCTTCCGTGCTCGTGAAGCGGTGGAAAAGAAAATCAAACCTCTTTTACAGCGCTAGTACAAGTAATAACTATGGTGAAAACAATGGCTGACAAAGAAAAACTTTCAGCTCTCATGGATGGAGAATTGATCGATAAGGCTTTAATTCAAGAATTAGGGCAAGATCAAGAGAGCCGTAAAGCTTGGCAGAATTATCACCTGATTGGTGATGTGATGCGAGGCGAAGCGCCAGCAAAACCTGAGTGGAATATTGCTGAAAGCGTGGCGTTAGCGTTAGAAGATGAACCAGTGCATCGTGCTGTCGATTCACATAGTGCAAACGTGACTTCAATTACGGATGCACCTAAAGAATCGCAACCAGAACCGCAAAAAGCCAAACGTCAGCTACCAAGTTGGTTGACTCAATTTGGCCAAGTTGCCGTTGCTGCGTGTGTATCGCTAGTCGTCATCTTAGGCGTACAGCAGTACGGCGGAAGTGATTCTTCGGTACCTCAAGCTGAACAGTTGCCAGTATTGCAAACCGTTCCATTCGCGGGTAGCGCAGAACCTGTGAGTTTAACCCGTGAATCCGTAGAGCGTTCTGTAAGTGAAGCAAATATGCAGGAGCAACGTAAGCGTGTTCATGCTATGCTACGAGACTACGAATTACAGTTAAGAATTAACAGTGATGCATCTCAGCAAGATGCGCCTCTGACGCCGGATGTTGAATGAATAAATTCCTGATCAGCGCTTGCGCTCTGTTCAGTATGATGTCTTCACAAGCCTTTGCTGGTGATAAACCAGCGGAGGCTTTATTGCATCAAATGAGCGAGGCAAGTAAGAATTTAAGCTATGAGCTCTCTTATATTCTCATCAAAAAGAACAGTATTGAACCTTTGCTGTACCGCCACGCGACTCACGGTGAAGAGCAATACGCCCACCTTATTTATTTAAGCGGCCCTGTGCGTGAAGTCATTCTCCGTGGTCGTGAAGTCAGCTACATCGAAACGGGTTCAGAGCCTTTCACGATAGAATCGGGGAAAATGGTCGCACCTACCATCCCAATGCTAAATACCAATATTGATGAACTCAATCGCTATTATGACTATGTTCAGGTTGGGCGAGCTCGTGAAGCCGGTGTTGCTACTCAGGTGTTACGTATCGTACCGAAAGATGGCTTACGCTATTCATACATCCTTTGGGTTGATGAAAAGAGCAAGCTTCCACTGCGAGCTGATCTTATCGATCGTGATGGCGAAGTGCTGGAGCAATACCGTACGATTTCATACACAGTGAATGCTAAAATCGCTGAGCTCATGAGTGGCTTAGAAGATGTTCAGTTACCAGCCGTTCTTACCATGCCGAAAGGTGAGGTGAGTACCAGTGACTGGATTGTCGGTTGGATACCAGATGGTTTTGAGGCTAATGAACTCAATCGCTATCGCATGGCAGCCAGTGACCAAATGGTAGAAAGCCAAATGTATTCCGATGGACTTTTTAATTTCTCGGTCTACGTCGCGAGCAAAGATGAACATTCATTTAAAGGACAGCTTGTTCGTCAAGGTCGCAGAACATTGCACAGCTTCGTCAGTGGGGATTATGAAATCTCCGTCGTGGGCGATATACCGCCAGCAACCGCACAGCGCATTGCTCAATCTGTCACCTTTAAAGTAACCAGAAACAGTAACGAATAAGCAATATGAGTAACGCGCAATGATGACTGCATTAGCGACAGTGACGGGTGTTCAACGTCACGGTGAACAATATGATATTGACTTGAGCTGTGAGCAGCAAACCAGTTGCAGCAGTTGTTCATCGCAAAAAAGTTGTGGTACAGGTGTGGTCACCAAAGCCATTGGTAACAAAAGTCTTTCCTGGCATTTACGTACCGAAAAAGCAGTGCAAATCGGGCAAGTCGTAGAAATTGGTTTCCCTGAATCCAGTTTAATTAAATCGGCGATGGCAGTGTACCTACTGCCACTGTTTGGTCTGATACTCGGTGCGCTTTTCGGTCATCTACTGTTTGCTCCCCTCATTGCAGGTGGTGAAGGTGTAATTATTCTCTCTTCAGTATTCTTTGCTGCTGGTGGCGTTTGGGTAGCGAAGCGTATATCCAAGCCACTTGAAGATGAATCGAAGCGCCAAGTCACGTTAGTTCGAGTACTTGGAGAGCCGATCCAGTAAGCTCTGACCCCGCCCCCTTTCAGTCACTTGGGTTTATGTACTTTAAATTACGTGCGCCCGCTAACGAAATTCGGTAGAATCTGCCAACTTGATTGAAATGCCATCAGATGATGGCTTTCTTACTGTCCCTATTTTGTAAAGAGTTAGTCAGCCTAAATCTATGAAGCACATTCGTAACTTTTCGATTATCGCCCACATCGACCATGGTAAGTCGACCCTATCAGACCGTTTAATCCAAGTTTGTGGAGGATTGAGCGATCGTGAAATGGCCGCACAGGTTCTGGATTCTATGGATCTTGAACGTGAGCGTGGTATCACCATTAAATCTCAGAGTGTGACGCTAAACTACACCGCTAAAGACGGTGAAACATACCAGCTGAACTTCATCGATACTCCGGGACACGTAGACTTTGCATACGAAGTGTCACGTTCTCTAGCCGCTTGTGAAGGTGCGCTCTTGGTGGTTGATGCTGGTCAGGGCGTAGAAGCGCAAACGCTAGCAAACTGTTACACCGCGATCGAAATGGATCTGGAAGTTGTGCCAATCCTAAACAAGATCGATCTTCCAGCAGCAGATCCAGAACGTGTAGCAGAAGAAATTGAAGAAATCGTTGGTATCGATGCGATGGAAGCAACCCGCTGTTCTGCGAAAACAGGTTTGGGTGTTGAAGACGTACTAGAAAATATCGTATCAGCGATTCCAGCGCCAGAAGGCGATCCAGACGCACCGCTACAGGCGCTTATCATCGACTCATGGTTTGATAACTACCTTGGCGTCGTTTCTTTAGTACGAATCAAAAATGGTTCACTGAAGAAGAACGACAAGATCAAAGTAATGAGCACAGGTCAAACTTGGGGTGTAGACCGTTTGGGTATTTTCACGCCTAAGCGAGTGGATACTGACGTTCTAAATACTGGCGAAGTAGGTTGGGTTGTTTGTGGTATTAAAGACATCCTGGGCGCTCCAGTAGGTGATACGCTGACACTAGCGAAAAACGGCAGTGAAAAGCCACTACCGGGCTTTCAGAAAGTAAAACCTCAGGTATACGCTGGTTTGTTCCCTGTATCGTCTGATGATTACGAAAACTTCCGTGATGCATTAGGTAAATTAAGCCTGAATGATGCGTCACTATTCTACGAGCCAGAAAACTCTGCAGCTCTTGGCTTTGGTTTCCGTTGTGGTTTCCTTGGCATGCTGCACATGGAAATTATCCAAGAACGTTTAGAGCGTGAATACGACCTAGACCTAATTACGACTGCACCTACGGTAGTCTACGAAGTAGAGAAAACCGATGGTGATTTGCTGTATGTCGATAGCCCAGCGAAACTGCCTGCGGTAAACGACATCGAAGAAATCCGCGAGCCGATCGCGCGTTGTAACATTCTAGTGCCGTCTGAATACCTAGGTAACGTGATCACACTGTGTGTTGAAAAACGTGGTGCTCAGGTGGATATGGTTTATCACGGTAACCAAGTTGCAGTGACTTACGATATTCCGATGGCAGAAGTTGTACTGGATTTCTTCGACCGTTTGAAGTCTACTTCTCGCGGTTATGCTTCACTGGATTACAACTTCCAGCGCTTTGAAGCGTCGAACATGGTTCGCGTAGACGTACTTCTGAACGGTGACACGGTTGACGCACTAGCGATGATCACACACAAAGATCAGTCTCAGACTCGTGGTCGTCAGTTGGTTGAGAAGATGAAAGAGTTCATCCCTCGTCAGATGTTTGATATCGCGATTCAGGCTGCGATCGGTAACCACATCATCGCGCGTTCTACGGTTAAACAGCTACGTAAGAACGTTATCGCGAAATGTTACGGTGGTGACGTGAGCCGTAAGAAGAAACTTCTGAAGAAACAGAAAGAAGGTAAGAAGCGTATGAAGCAGATCGGTAACGTTGAACTGCCTCAAGAAGCGTTCCTGGCGATTCTTCACGTAGGCAAAGACTAGAATTGAACTTTGTTCCACTCTTGTTGGTCATAAGACGTTAGAACTTAAAATAAGTGAAAGAGTTAGCGCTCTTTCACTTTCGCATTTTTAGATAAGGGAATTTAATGGCGAATACATTCTCACTGATTCTGGTTATTGTGACCTTGGTAACTGGTGTAGTTTGGCTTTTGGAAAAACTGGTGTTTGCAAAGAAACGTCAGGCAAAAGTCGCGGAGATCGAAGCGCAAACAGCTAACGGCTTAGATGCAGTAACCCTGCAAAAAGTAGAACGCCAGCCTTGGTGGGTTGAAAATAGCGTCTCTATTTTCCCTGTGATCGCGTTTGTACTCGTATTACGTTCTTTTATCTATGAACCGTTTCAAATCCCGTCTGGCTCAATGATGCCTACTTTACTGGTTGGGGATTTCATCCTGGTAGAAAAGTACGCTTACGGTCTGAAAGATCCAGTATGGCGCACTGAGCTGGTAGAAACAGGCAAGCCAGAACGTGGCGATATCGTCGTGTTTAAATATCCTCCTCACCCTAGCATTGATTACATCAAGCGTGTGGTTGGTTTGCCAGGTGATATCGTGCGTTACTCAAACGATAAGCAGATTTGTATTCAAAGCAAAGGTGAATCGAGCTGTAAGCCAGTTAAACTGAGTAATGTCGAAGAGAGTCAATTTAGCTCAAATGGTATCCCGATGCTCCAGTTGGATGAAAAACTGGGTAACGTTGAGCACAATATTTTGGTTAACCCAATTGTTCGCAATCATGTGGAGCAGTACTTCCCACGTAGCGGAACAACAGAATGGGTTGTACCACAAGGTCAGTACTTTGTGATGGGTGATAACCGTGACAACAGTGCAGACAGCCGTTACTGGGGCTTTGTTCCTGAAGCAAACCTAGTCGGCAAAGCTGTCGCCATTTGGATCAGCTTCGAGTTTGAGCGTGGCACAGATAGCGTTTTACCTTCATGGATTCCAACTGGTGTGCGTTTTAACCGCATCGGTGGTATTCACTAACTTCTCGTCATATTTGAAGTCGCAGCGTTGTTGACTGCATAAATACCCCCTAATCACATAGTACATCTATGCTCATAGGGCTGAATTTATTTGTCGCCTAGCTGCAACTCCAACTATATAGAGAAATAAACATTAATATCGAGAGAGTATGAATTCTCCAATTGATAAACTAGAGCGTAAGCTCGGCTACCAGTTTAAAGATGCCGAGCTTATCAACTTGGCGCTGACTCACCGCAGCGCCAACAGTAAGCATAACGAACGTCTTGAGTTTCTGGGCGATTCAATTTTAAGTTTTGTCATCGCTGATGATCTGTACCATCGTTTCCCGAAAGTGAACGAAGGTGATATGAGTCGTATGCGTGCTACTTTGGTTCGCGGACACACATTGGCGGAACTGGGTCGTGAATTCGATCTAGGAGATTATTTAAAATTAGGTCCAGGTGAATTGAAGAGTGGTGGCTTTCGCCGTGACTCTATTCTAGCCGATGCGGTGGAAGCCATTATTGGTGCAATTTACCTAGATAGTGATATTGAAGCAGTGCGTGGCATTGTGCTGAGCTGGTATAAGTCTCGCCTTGAAGCCATTAAGCCTGGTGTATCACAAAAAGACCCAAAAACTCGCCTCCAAGAGTTCCTGCAAGGCAGAAGAAAACCGCTGCCTGTTTACACAGTGACTAATATTAAAGGTGAAGCGCACAACCAAGAATTTACGGTTGAGTGCGAAGTCGCAGGTGTGGATAAACCTGTAATCGGTAAAGGCACCAGCCGCCGCAAGGCAGAACAGGCGGCAGCGGAAACAGCACTTGAGCAATTAACTAATGGCTGATAACGAATTCGATATCGATGCATACTTTGCATCACATGGTGAAGCGAGTTCACCAGAAAACCAGCACTGTGGCTTTATCGCTATTGTTGGGCGTCCAAACGTGGGTAAATCAACGCTTCTGAACAAGATTTTAGGTCAGAAGATTTCGATTACTTCTCGCAAGCCGCAAACCACACGCCACCGTATTATGGGTGTGGACACTGACGGTGACTATCAGGCGATTTATGTCGATACACCTGGACTTCATATTGAAGAAAAGCGTGCTATCAACCGTTTGATGAACCGTGCGGCAAACTCTTCGTTGAGTGACGTGAACTTGGTGTTCTTCTTAGTTGACGGTACCCATTGGACCAAAGACGACGAGATGGTACTGACGAAGTTACAGAAATCGAACTTCCCGGTTGTACTGTGTGTCAACAAAGTCGACAACGTACAAGATCGCAACGAAGTGATGCTGCACATGGCGGACATGTCTAAGAAAATGGACTTTGTCGACGTTGTGCCAATTTCAGCGAAGCAGGGTAAGAACATTGATGTACTGCGTAAACATGTACGCGATCACTTACCTGTAGCGACGCATCACTTCCCAGAAGAGTACGTGACAGACCGTTCACAGCGCTTTATGGCATCCGAAATCGTGCGTGAGAAACTGATGCGTTTCACGGGTGAGGAACTACCTTACTCTGTGACGGTAGAGATTGAACGTTTCGATTACAACCCGGAAACCGATGGCTTCCATATCAATGCCCTGATTCTGGTTGAACGTAATGGTCAGAAGAAAATGGTGATCGGTAAAGGTGGCGAGAAGATCAAAACCATCGGCCGTGAAGCTCGTCTGGATATGGAAGAGCTGTTTGGTCGTAAGGTTTATCTCGAGACCTGGGTTAAAGTGAAATCTGGTTGGGCTGACGACGAACGTGCGCTGCGCTCGCTGGGTTACATCGACGATCTATAAACTTGAAGCGAAGCCACTTCGCTCCAACATCGATTAGAATAAGGAGCCGCTTGGCTCCTTATTTTTTATTTTAGATAGGCACACCGATATAGATGAGCAACCAGTCCTCTGAAGGCTTACAACGCTGCTTTGTTTTGCACCGAAGACCTTACAGTGAATCGAGCTTAATTCTTGATGTTTTCAGTGAGGAGTATGGCCGCATCACATTGATGGCCAAAGGCGCGCGTAGCAAACGTTCCAATCTGAAAGGGGCGCTACAGCCATTCACACCACTGTTACTAAAATGGTCAGGCAAAGGGTCAATGAAAACCTTAAGACAGGCCGAACCTATTAGCCTTGGCTTACCCTTAACAGGAATCAACCTTTACTCTGCTATGTACGTTAATGAATTGATTGGACGTGTATTGATGGCAGAAGTGCCAATGCCAGCCTTGTTTCACGATTATCTGCATGCATTAACCGAGCTGGCTCAGTGTGATAATCCTGAGCCAGCACTGCGACGATTTGAACTGGCCTTACTTTCTACGATGGGGTACGGCGTCGACTTTATGCACTGTGCAGGAACAGGTGAACCTGTCGAAGCGGACATGACTTACCGTTATCGTGAGCAGAAGGGATTTATTGCTTCAGTAAGGCGTGACAACCTGACATTTTTAGGTAATGAATTGATTGCAATCAGTGAGCGGCGCTTCGTCACTAAAGAGCAGTTAAAAGCGGCAAAACGCTTTACACGTATAGCCTTAAAGCCGTATCTTGGCGGCAAACCTTTAAAAAGTCGTGAATTGTTTATTCACACACCCAGAGCACGGAGTAATGGAAAATGAGCTCAATCTATTTAGGCGTTAATATCGATCATATAGCTACTTTACGTAATGCACGTGGTACAAAATATCCGGATCCGGTGCATGCTGCTGAAATTGCAGAGCGAGCGGGTGCCGATGGTATCACCATTCACTTGCGTGAAGATCGCCGACATATTTTGGACCGTGATGTGCGTATCCTGCGTGAAACTCTACAGACGCGCATGAACCTAGAGATGGCCGTAACCGATGAAATGGTTGATATTGCGCTGAAAACCAAGCCTGAGTTCGTTTGTTTAGTACCAGAGAAGCGTGAAGAGCTGACGACAGAAGGCGGCCTGGATGTGGTTGGTCAACTGGCTAAAGTGAAGGCGGCAACGGAGAAACTGACCGAAGCGGGTATTAAAGTTTCTCTGTTTATCGATGCAGACCGTCAACAGATTGATGCAGCAAAGCAATGTGGCGCGCCTTATATTGAACTGCACACTGGTCACTATGCTGATGCGACGACTGAGGAAGAGCAGCAAGCTGAACTGAAAAAAATTGCAGCTGGCGCAAGCTATGCTGACGATCTGGGCATCATCGTTAATGCGGGTCATGGTTTGACTTACCATAACGTTGCCCCTATTGCTGCGTTACCAGAAATCTACGAACTAAATATTGGTCACTCTATCATTGGCCGCGCGGTCTTCGATGGCTTAGAGAAAGCGGTTGCTGATATGAAAGCTTTGATGATCGAAGCTCGCAAGTAATCAGGCATACGAATGGCTATTTTAGGTTTAGGCACCGACATCGCGGAAATTGAGCGTATTGAAAAAGCGCTGGATCGCACTGGAGAGTCATTTGCTCAGCGCATTCTTTGTGAAGAAGAGATGGTTAAGTTTTCACAGCTAAAGCAACAAGGGCGTTACCTTGCCAAACGTTTTGCTGCGAAAGAAGCGGCGTCAAAAGCATTGGGGACGGGTATCGCCAAAGGCGTGACCTTTCACGACTTTTGTGTGACTAACGATGAACTGGGGAAGCCTGTAATTTCCTTGTCTGGTACGGCACAGAAAATAGCTCAAAAATTGGGGGTGAACCATGTTCACCTTTCGATCTCCGACGAGAGACATTACGCTGTTGCGACCGTGATTTTAGAGTCCTGATCTAAAGCCAGATAAAACACCTAAATGCCGCTCATTTAGCATGGAGCGGCATCTTTAGAACAGGCATTAGCACTACCCAGTCATCCTGAACTGCGACGAAGGAGCGTGATTCAGGATCTACTATCCAAGCACTTTGTTGCTGCAACAATATTTAGAACTTCTCAGCGCACTGATATTAGAT
Source organism: Vibrio sp. STUT-A11 (assembly GCF_026000435.1). Lineage (NCBI taxonomy): Bacteria > Pseudomonadati > Pseudomonadota > Gammaproteobacteria > Vibrionales > Vibrionaceae > Vibrio > Vibrio sp. STUT-A11. Next base: position 515,147 of record NZ_AP026763.1, read on the forward strand.
TCCTAGTCTCGCTAGGGCTCGCTGGAATGACCCGATGAGAGTCCTTAAGCGAAAGGCATTTGAGCACATTGCTCTGGCTTTTTTACTTAAGTAACCAGTAGATTACTGTTCCAGGTAGAGTTTAGCCGTGGTCGTGACCTTAATCATTTCATCTTGTAGCTCAAACATTTCGGGCTCAATGTCGTCAAGTTCCGCGCCTGAGCGAAGTGCCTGCTCCAGCGTCGCACACAATGACTTTAACCTTGGCACACCGCAATACGAGCTACTGCCGTGCAGCTTGTGAATGACATGAATGAGCTCTTCACGGGCAAAGCTTTCTTCTTCTAGGGCTTGAGCAACCACATCATCCACTTCAGGGATAAAGTCGATTAACATGCGCAGCATATCTTTGGCCAAATCTTCTTTATTCGCACTCTGTTTCAACGCGGCTTGCCAATCGATAATGACATCTTGATGAGCTTTTTCTGTTGCGCTTACCGCTTCACTTTCTTGTTCATCAATGTAAGACGGCGTGACTTTACCAATGCTGTCTGCGCAGGCATTTGGGTTCCAGTGAACCAAAACCTGTTGCAGCACGTGTTCTTCAATTGGTTTGGTCAGGTAATCATCCATACCCGCGGCGAGGAGACGATCACGCTCACCCGCCATCGCATGGGCGGTTACCGCGATGACAGGCGTATCTTTGTTGAGCTCAATCTGCTTGATATGCTTACAGGCGGTCACCCCATCCATATGTGGCATTTGGATGTCCATGAATACCATGTCGTACTTTTTCTCGGTCGCCAGATTCACTGCTTGTTGACCGTTACTGCATGCGGTCACGGTTTCAACACGCTCTTTCAGTAGGGCTGAAATAAGCTTTAAATTGGCCGGATTGTCGTCAACTGCTAAAACATGCAACGGTAAACGTTCTTCCTCTACGCTCTTAATTGGCGCACTCAGAAGAGGTTGAGGCGATTCAACATGTTCGCTGATCAGGCTTTGTAGCAATCGGCGGCGTGACAGAGGTTTGGTCAAGCACTGGATGTGATGTTCCGTCATGATTTGATCAGCAAGAGCAAGCTCTGTACTTGGTGTCCCCATGATCACACTTGGCGCCATCTGCTTCGCTTGTTCTATCCAAGCTTGGACCGATTGCTCATCATAAGTCTGGTTTGCAGCCAAATTGAGTAACACGTAATCGTAGTGCTCATTCGCTTCAGGTAACGTTGAGCGATAAGTCACTAGGATACCCTCCTGACTCAGGATCTGTTGTGTTACCGATGCCGCCTGCATATTTGGCTCTACCAATAACAACTGTTTGCCTGTAAGCAGTTCAATCTCGATTAGATCGCTCATCGGCATTTCTGTCGAGTTGAGGCGTAGAGTAAACCAGAAAGTGGACCCCTGGTGCAAGCGACTGGTCAGGCTGATTTCCCCACCCATCTGGCTAACCAGTTTCTGAGTAATGACCAGACCAAGACCTGTACCACCATAACGGCGTGAGATGCTGGCATCGGCTTGGCTAAATGCCTGGAAGAGTTGCGCTTGCTGACGTTCTGAAATACCAATACCGGTATCGCGAACCATAAATTGCAACTCAACCGAGTCACCGGACTGAGAACGCATCTCGACACTGATGTCGATGTTGCCGCGCTCAGTAAATTTGATCGAGTTTCCGACCAGATTGGTCAGGACTTGTTGAATACGCAGCGGATCGCCAATCAAACCGGATGGGATTTTCGGATCCACTTTGAGTGTGATTTCCAGCCCTTTCTCATGGGCACTGGTCGCTTGAAGGTTAACGACTTCTTCCAGACTTTCACGGAAATCAAACGGAATGTTTTCCAGAGCCAGCTTACCCGCTTCCAGTTTAGAAAAGTCGAGGATATCGTTAATTATGTTCAGCAGGTTGTTTGCCGATTTTTCGATAGTTTGCAGGTAATCCGTCTGACTATTAGAAAGTTGCGTTTTGAGCATCTGGCGCGTAAAGCCAATCACGCCGTTCAGCGGGGTACGCAGTTCGTGCGACATATTGGCCAGGAACTCTGATTTTACACGCGCGGCTTCTTGTGCTCGTTTCTTCGCGATGTCTAACTCAACGTTCTGGATTTCCAGCTGTTCTAAGGTTTCACGTAGGTCAGAGGTTGCCTGATCGATACTGTGTTGCATCTCGACGTGGTATTCCGAAAGTGAGACGGCCATGGCGTTGATACCATTTTTCAGCTGATCAAGCTCACCGTGCATTTTCCCTTCGATACGAACATCCAGGTGGCCGCGTCGAATACGGTCTACCACATTTTTCATGTGTGTGATCGGCTGAGTCACATCATGCATTAAACGGGAGGCGAATACACTGGCAAGGCCGAGGCCTAAAATCAGCACCAAAAAGGCAGAGAAGACTTCCTGATATTGTTGAAGGCGCAGAGACGAGAGATCCAGCTCCACGGCAATGTAGCCTATGGATTTGGTCGCTTGGCTTTTATTAGACAGATCCGTCAGGTAGTGCCCTTCAGATAAGATAGGCACACGCAAAATCAGGTAATTATCGTAGATTTCCGAATTTCCCAGTTGTGGGATAGGCTTATCTTTCGGAAACATCAACGCTTCGAAATTAGGGTGGAAGTTTGAGGTGACAAACAGTTCATGATGCGCGTCGAAAACGGCAATACTTCGAACCAGTTTCGAGTTTTTGCGGTGAGCGTAGCTGATAAGGCGTCGGACTGCTTCACGGCTTTCTGTCAGTAGGTGAGATTCACTGGCAATCGCTAGCGGTTCGATGATGCTATTACCCGTGGTGATAACTTGTTTCTCAAGATCCTGGTAGCGGTTAAATGAGAAAAAGCCGCTCAGCAATAAGCCAATAATGAGAGTGGGAGCGAGAGTCAGCGTAATTACACGTGCTCGTAAGCCATATCTGGTCATGTTATCTAATTACATCGGAGTCTGGATATGGGAAAATAACGCATTATTTCTCAAGCGCACGATAAGCCTTGAGTAAAGAAGTGACGTCACCGAATAAACGGTAAGCATAATCAAGTCACTCGAATCACACAACGGCTGCAATCAAGAATAGTGAAGCCGTAGGGCAATTAGACACAAATCAGGCACAGAGCATGGCACGCATCTTTCAACCGAAAAAGAAAACCCAACTCAACACTCGTCACCAGCAGGTGCACGTTGAACGTTTGGATCATCATGGCGCGGGTATCGCCTACCTAAAGAGAAAGCCGCTATTTATTGATGGCGCGCTGCCCGGTGAGGAAGTGGTGACACAGCTGGTGGAAGAGAAAAGTAAGTTTGCCCGCGGTAAGCTGATCAAAATTTTGCAGCCAAGTGACACTCGTGCTGAACCATTCTGTCCGCATTACCATGAGTGTGGTGGTTGTGATTTACAGCATTTGGATTATGACCAACAATTGACGCACAAACAGCAGACGCTGCGTCAGTTGATGCGAAAATTTGCCGGCAGTGATATCGAGCTTGATGCTCCAGTATTGGGGGAGCAGCGACAGTACCGACGTCGTGCTCGTGTAAGTCTGTTGGTGGATAAAAAGACTCGCCAACTGCATTTTGGTTTTCGCAAAAAGCAAAGTAAACAGATTGCTCAGGTGACCGATTGCCCTGTGTTAGCTCCACAGTTGAACATTTTACTTCCGGAGATTTACGCGGAGTTAAAGCAATTTAAAAAGCCAGAGCAGCTTGGTCACGTTGAGCTGGTTTTAGGCGATAACGGGCCTTGTATTACGCTGCGCCACATGAGTAATTTGACTGAACCGGAAGTTGAGGCTTTGGTTAAGCTTGCTGAGCGTCATAGCGCCACGTTGTACCTGATGCCACAGACTGATCAGCTTGATTTAGTTACAGGCGAAACGCCGTTTTATGAAGAAGCGGGCGTAAAAGTGCCATTTACGCCCAATAACTTTATTCAGGTCAACCAAGCGGTAAATCAAAAAATGGTGGCGCAGGCTATCCAGTGGTTAGACCCGCAAGACTGCGATCGAGTGTTAGATTTGTTCTGTGGGCTGGGTAACTTTAGCTTGCCAATCGCTAAGTTGGCGAAATACGTTGTGGGTATAGAGGGGGTCGCTGAAATGGTAGAAAAAGCCACCAATAATGCATCCTTGAACCAAATCAACAACGCACAATTTTATCACGCTAACCTAGAGCAGGACTTTGACGGTCAGGTTTGGGCGGCAGAGAAGTTTGATAAAGTACTGCTAGACCCAGCGCGTGCCGGGGCAAGCGGGATCATCGATCAAGTTTCCGCTCTTGGGGCTCAGCGCGTGGTTTATGTTTCTTGTAATCCTGCTACCCTTGCAAGGGACAGTCAGAGCTTAATCGAACAAGGCTACAAATTAACCAAGCTAGGTATGCTCGATATGTTCCCGCATACCAGTCATTTAGAATCCATGGCTTTGTTTGAAAAGTCCTAGCAATAGGGCGTTGGCCCTTTACTTGTGGTGGGGTCAAAAAGTCAGCATAAAATGCTGACGAAAGAACTAATCTGGACGGTGTTAGTCAAACCACACGAATATAATAATTAGGACGATGAGATGGTTGCGGTAAGAAGCGCGCATTTAAATCAAAACGAACAGTTTGAACTCGAGCAATGGGTGGCTAGCCTGGGGCAAGAGAAAAACACAGCAACCCGCTTAATTGAGGTTTACAGAGACTGCCAAAACATTTTGGCCGATCACAAGCAAGCGGAATTGTTGCTGTGGCGTGGACGAGAAATGATCGAGATTCTGATCACCTTGTCGATGGATAAAGCGACCTTAGTGGCCGCGCAACTGTTCCCATTGGTTTCAAGTGGTGCTTTCAATAGAGAACTGCTGGAAGAAAAATACAGTAAAGAAATCATAAAGCTGATTGATGGCGTAGAGGAAATGGCTGCCATCGGTCAGCTTAATGTCTCGATGGATGGCGACGAGGCGTCGTCTCAGGTAGACAATGTGCGTCGCATGCTTCTAGCCATGGTTGATGATTTCCGCTGCGTTGTCATCAAGCTAGCAGAACGCATCTGTAACCTGATTGAAGTTAAGAAAGCGCCGGACGAAGTGCGTCGTGCTGCGGCAAAAGAGTGTGCCAACATTTATGCGCCTTTGGCAAACCGTCTTGGTATCGGCCAGCTAAAGTGGGAAATAGAAGATTACGCCTTCCGCTACCAGCAACCAGAAACCTATAAACAAATCGCGAAGCAGCTATCTGAGCGTCGTATTGTTCGTGAGCAGTACATCAAAGATTTTGTTGAAGATCTCACCGAAGAGATGAAAGCCTCCGGTATTAATGCGGAAGTGAGTGGTCGACCAAAGCATATCTACAGTATCTGGCGAAAAATGCAGAAGAAGAGTCTGGCGTTTGACGAGTTGTTTGACGTCAGAGCGGTACGTATTATCGCCGATAAGCTACAAGACTGTTATGCCGCTTTAGGTGTTGTCCATACCAAATATAAGCACTTGCCAAGTGAGTTTGATGACTACGTCGCGAACCCAAAACCTAACGGTTACCAATCCATCCATACTGTGATCCTTGGTCCAGAAGGGAAAACCATCGAGATCCAGATCCGAACCAAGCAAATGCATGAAGAGTCAGAGCTTGGTGTTGCCGCGCACTGGAAGTACAAAGAAGGTGCGAGCGCTCGTAGCGGCTACGATGAAAAAATCACCTGGCTGCGTAAACTTCTGGATTGGCAGGAAGAGATGTCCGACTCGGGTGAGATGTTGGATGAGCTGCGAAGTCAGGTCTTCGACGACCGCGTTTATGCCTTTACGCCTCGTGGTGATGTTGTTGATCTGCCAATGGGCGCGACGCCGCTGGATTTTGCTTATCATATTCACTCCGAAGTGGGTCATCGCTGTATTGGCGCTAAAGTTGGAGGCCGTATTGTACCGTTTACCCATAAATTGCATATGGGCGATCAGGTCGAGATCATCACCTCGAAAGAGCCCAACCCATCACGTGACTGGTTAAATCCTTCATTAGGCTTCGTTCATTCAGGTCGAGCTCGCGCCAAGATCAATGCTTGGTTCCGCAAGCAAAGTCGAGAGAAAAACCTAGAGGCCGGTCGTGAAATCCTAGAACACGAACTGGTCAAAATTGGCGCGACCATGAAAGATGCTGAGCATTACGCGCTTAAGCGGTTCAACGTTAGGACGCCTGATGAGTTGTTCGTTGGTGTGGGTAGTGGTGATTTACGTATTAACCAGGTCATTAACCACATCAATGCGTTGGTCAATAAGCCAACCGCAGAAGAAGAAGATCAGCAAGCGCTTGAAAAGCTTCAGGAAGCTGAGCATAAATCACCGTCCCAGAGCCGGCCGAAGAAAGACGCGGTAGTGGTGGAAGGGGTCGATAACCTAATGACACATCTTGCACGTTGTTGTCAGCCAATTCCAGGTGATGACATCAGTGGTTACATCACTCAAGGTCGCGGTATTTCAGTACACCGTAGTGACTGTGAACAGTTAGAAGAACTGCGTCACCACGCACCAGAGCGAATCATCGATACGGTCTGGGGCAGTGGTTTTGTTGGTTCATACATTCTAACAGTACGCATAGAAGCAATGGAGAGAGGTGGCTTACTTAAAGACATTACAACTCTATTTGCCAATGAGAAAATCAAAGTCACCAGTATGAAGAACCGTGTCGATTACCGTCGACAACTAGCCATCATGGACTTTGATCTCGAAGTGACCAATATCGAGGTGCTTTCGCGCGTTTCTAAGCGGGTTGAGCAAATAAAAGATGTTATGTCTGTAAAACGTCTCGGCTAGTTTTTACGTCACATTTGGCTTTTTATCTGCGTTAGCTGCTCTTATATCGCTCCATCACATAGCGGGCTATGCTCAGGAGTCTCATAAGTTTGCTGCCTTGCTAAAAGAGTCAACTGTTTAGTAAAAACGTACCAATGAATCAATTTAAGGTGAGTGGTTATGCTGCTCGCCTTTTTGTTTATAGGAAGAGTTTGTTTAAGGGACTCTTTGTATTGAGGAAAAACATATGAGTCATCCAATTGAGCAGTTAGAACAAATCATGGCGCAATTGCGTGATCCGGAGGGTGGGTGCCCTTGGGATTTGAAGCAGAGCTTCGATACCATCGTGCCGCATACGATAGAAGAAACCTATGAAGTTGTGGATGCGATTCAAAATCGAGACTGGTCAAATTTAAAAGAAGAGCTGGGTGATTTGCTGTTTCAGGTTATTTTTTATAGCCAACTGGCAAAAGAGCAGGATCTGTTTGATTTTTCAGACGTGGTTGAAACCGTGAATGAAAAACTGACCCGTCGTCATCCGCATGTTTTTTCCGATGCTGAGTTTGAATCCGATGCTGAAATTAATGCAAATTGGGAAGCGGAAAAGGCGAAAGAAAAAGCACAAGTAGGCAAACAAGAAGAAAGTATTCTAGACTCAATACCAAACTCTTTGCCTGCACTTTCGCGTGCTACAAAGATTCAGAAAAAATGCGCTAAATTTGGATTTGACTGGGACTCGCTTGGGCCTGTTGTGGAAAAGGTTCAGGAAGAAATTGATGAGGTAATGGAAGAAGCGATTCAAGTGGACCCAGACGAAGAGAAAGTAGAACTCGAACTGGGTGATTTGCTTTTTGCGACGGTGAACTTAGCCCGTCACCTTGGTAAAGACCCTGAAGTGGCTTTAGGTAAAGCGAATCTAAAGTTTGCGCGACGCTTTAAGAAAGTAGAGATGAAGGTGGCTCAATCCGGAAGGGGATTAAAAGATTGCTCGTTGATTGAGCTCGATAAATTCTGGGATGAAGTGAAAAAAGAAGAGTAGAGTGGGCGTCAAGTGACAGGACGCGGTTTTGAGACCAGTTTGACGAAGAAGATAAATATGCGCTCGTCTTCTCTTTGTTCACTTTGATTTGAAGCAAAAAATAAAAAATTGCGGTGTGATAGATTTCACGTTGTGGCGGTAAGGAGCTTCTGGTATATTTATCTCCCGTCCAGAAGCACTCCATTTCCCTCATTCAACCAATTTCAGGTTAAACATGACGACAAATTACATTTTTGTTACTGGCGGGGTTGTATCCTCTCTAGGTAAAGGTATTGCAGCAGCATCTCTTGCGGCTATTCTAGAAGCTCGTGGTCTTAAAGTGACTATGATGAAGCTTGACCCTTACATCAACGTTGACCCAGGCACTATGAGCCCGATTCAACACGGTGAAGTGTTCGTCACGGAAGATGGCGCTGAAACTGACCTTGACCTTGGCCACTATGAGCGTTTTATTCGCACTAAGATGACCAAGCGTAACAATTTCACAGCAGGTCGTGTTTATGCCGACGTACTTCGTAAAGAACGTCGCGGTGACTACTTAGGCGCAACAATTCAGGTTATCCCTCATATCACTAACGCAATCAAAGACCGCGTGATCGCTGGCTCTGAAGGTCACGATGTGGCTATCGTTGAAGTTGGCGGTACTGTTGGTGATATCGAATCGCTACCGTTTATGGAAGCGATCCGTCAGTTGGCGATCGAAGTTGGTCGTGAAAATGCTATGTTCATGCACTTGACGCTTGTTCCTTACCTAGCAGCCGCTGGCGAAGTAAAAACTAAGCCAACTCAGCACTCTGTAAAAGAGTTGCTATCTATCGGTATCCAGCCAGATATTCTAGTTTGTCGTAGCGATCGCATGATCCCAGCAAACGAGCGTAAGAAAATTGCACTTTTCTGTAACGTTCCTGAGAAAGCGGTAATTTCAATGAAGGATGTGGATTCTATCTACAAGATCCCTCAATTGATTAAATCGCAAGGTCTAGATGATCTTGTGTGTGCTCGTTTTGGTATTGACGCTCCTGAAGCTAACCTTTCTGAGTGGGAACAGGTTATTTACGAAGAAGCAAACCCAACTGGTGACGTCACTATTGGTATGGTAGGTAAATACATCGAACTACCAGATGCTTACAAATCAGTAAACGAAGCGCTTAAACACGCAGGCTTGAAAAACCGTCTAAACGTAACCATCAAATACGTAGATTCGCAAGACATTGAAACCAAAGGTGTAGAGCTATTAGAAGGCCTAGACGCAATCTTGGTTCCTGGTGGTTTCGGCGACCGTGGTGTGGAAGGAAAAATCCGTGCAGCTCAATACGCACGTGAGAACAAGGTTCCTTACCTAGGTATTTGTCTTGGTATGCAAGTTGCCCTAATCGAATACGCGCGTAACGTGGCGGGTATGGAAGGTGCACATTCAACAGAATTTAACAAAGAAACCAAGTACCCTGTGGTAGGTTTGATCACAGAGTGGGTAGACGAAGCCGGTAACGTGGAAGAGCGTACTGAAAAGTCTGACCTCGGTGGTACTATGCGTCTTGGTTCGCAGCTTTGTCACCTACAGAAAGGGACAAAAGCTTACGAGCTATACGGTAGCGCGACGATCCATGAGCGTCACCGTCACCGTTACGAAGTAAACAACAATCTTCGTCCGCAAATCGAGAAAGCTGGCCTGAAAGTTTCTGGTCTGTCTGCGGACAAGAAACTAGTGGAAATGGTTGAGAACCCAGCACACCCATGGTTTGTCGCGGCTCAGTTCCATCCAGAATTTACATCGACGCCTCGCGATGGACATCCATTGTTTGCAGGCTTCGTTAAAGCCGCGGGTCAATTCTCACGCGGCGAGTTCGAGAAGTAAGTAAAGGGATGCGGGCAGCGGCGAAGGTTGTGCTGCTGCCCTTTAAAATTGACATTTATATTTGAAACGAGAGGAAACATTAATGTCTAAGATCGTTAAAGTTCTAGGTCGTGAAATCATCGACTCACGTGGTAACCCAACAGTAGAAGCTGAAGTACACCTAGAAGGCGGTTTCGTAGGTATGGCAGCAGCTCCATCTGGTGCATCTACTGGTTCTCGCGAAGCTCTTGAGCTACGTGACGGTGACAAAGCACGTTTCCTAGGTAAAGGTGTTCTTAAAGCAGTTGAAGCTGTAAACGGCGCAATCGCTGAAGCTCTAGTTGGTAAAGATGCTAAAGACCAAGCTGCAATCGACGCAGTAATGATCGAACTAGATGGTACTGAAAACAAATCTAAATTCGGTGCTAACGCTATCCTAGCTGTTTCTCTAGCAAACGCTAAAGCTGCTGCAGCAGCTAAAGGCATGCCTCTATACGAGCACATTGCTGAACTAAACGGCACTCCAGGTCAATTCTCTATGCCTCTACCAATGATGAACATCATCAACGGTGGTGAGCACGCAGACAACAACGTTGACATCCAAGAGTTCATGATCCAACCAGTTGGCGCTAAAACTCTAAAAGAAGGTCTACGTATCGGTGCTGAAGTATTCCACAACCTAGCTAAAGTTCTTAAGTCTAAAGGCTACAGCACTGCAGTTGGTGACGAAGGTGGTTTCGCTCCTAACCTTAAGTCTAACGCTGAAGCTCTAGAAGTTATCGCAGAAGCTGTTGCAGCTGCTGGTTACGAACTAGGTAAAGACGTTACTCTAGCTATGGACTGTGCTGCATCTGAGTTCTTCGACAAAGAAGCTGGCATCTACAACATGAAAGGCGAAGGTAAAACTTTCTCTTCTGAAGAGTTCAACCACTACCTAGCTGAGCTAGCTAACCAATTCCCAATCGTTTCTATCGAAGATGGTCTAGATGAGTCAGATTGGGATGGCTTCAAGCACCAAACTGAACTACTAGGTGACAAGCTTCAACTAGTAGGTGACGATCTATTCGTTACTAACACTAAGATCCTTGCTGAAGGTATCGAGAAAGGCGTAGCTAACTCTATCCTTATCAAGTTCAACCAAATCGGTTCTCTAACTGAGACTCTAGCTGCAATCAAGATGGCTAAAGACGCAGGTTACACAGCAGTAATCTCTCACCGTTCTGGCGAAACTGAAGATGCAACTATCGCTGACCTAGCGGTAGGTACTGCTGCAGGTCAAATCAAGACTGGTTCTATGAGCCGTTCTGACCGTGTTGCTAAGTACAACCAACTTATCCGTATCGAGGAAGCTCTAGGTGAGCGCGCTCCTTTCAACGGTCTTAAAGAAGTTAAAGGTCAAGCTTAATTCTTATTGAATTAGTTTAGCTAAATAGCTTTTTGAAACCCTCGCTACGGCGGGGGTTTTTGTTTATTGGGGTATGTTTAAAAGCAGAGGCTTAAGAGCAATGAGCCGTTCTGACCGTGTTGCTGCTATACCTAAAAGAAAGCAACCAACTTATCCGTATCGAGGAAGCGCTAGGTGAGCGCGCTCCCCCTTTTTTCACAAGAAAGCGGTCTTAAAGAAGTTAAAGATCAAGCTTAATTCTTATTGAATTAGTTTAGCTAAATAGCTTTTTGAAACCCTCGCTACGGCGGGGGTTTTTGTTTATTGGGGTATGTTTAAAAGCAGAGGCTTAAGAGCAATGAGCCGTTCTGACCGTGTTGCTGCTATACCTAAAAGAAAGCAACCAACTTATCCGTATCGAGGAAGCGCTAGGTGAGCGCGCTCCCCCTTTTTTCACAAGAAAGCGGTCTTAAAGAAGTTAAAGATCAAGCTTAATTCTTAAATGAATAAAGTTTAGCTTTAAAGCTTTCTAAAAACGCTCCACTTCGGAGGGGTGTTTTTTTATCTGAAGAATCTTTATGTGAACACGATTCCAAAAGCTTTTCTTTACACTCTTTCATGTGAGGAGTCTGTGAGTCTTCCTTTCTGCCCTAGAGGCAGCACCGCATTTATGCTATATATAGCATCTTATCTAATTCCTTCCGGTACAGAATGTTAGCAACGATATGCGAATCTTTGTTATAGCCCTTACGTTACTGTTTGGCTTACTTCAATACACGCTTTGGTTCGGTAAGAACGGGGTGTCTGATTACTATGCAGTAGAAGATGAAATCGAAGTACAGCAGCAAGTAAACAGCAAGCTACAAGCTCGCAATAATGAAATGTTTGCTGAAATTGATGACCTAAGACAAGGGATTGATGCCATTGAAGAAAGAGCACGCCATGAACTTGGCTTAGTCAGAGATGGTGAAACTTTCTACCGAATTGTTGGTGAGGAAAACCAGTAAGATGTTGGATACTGTCCCGTCTCATATTGCTATTGTGCCCGCTGCCGGTGTCGGTAGTCGAATGAAAGCCGATCGTCCCAAACAGTATTTGTTGATTGATGGAAAGGCGGTGTTAGAGCATACCGTAGAGAAGCTTCTCTCCCATCCTAACATCGCGAAAGTCGTGGTGGCGGTGACCGAAGGTGACCCTTATTATCCAGAGTTATCCATAGCCCGTCATCCAGATGTGATTCGAGTAGCCGGCGGTAAAGAAAGAGCCGACTCGGTACTTTCAGGGCTAAACTATGTAAGTGCTCATCTTGTCAGTGAGTGGGTGCTGGTTCACGACGCTGCAAGACCGTGCGTTACGTTATCTGACATAGACCGTTTGATTAATGCGTGTGTTGAGCATCCCACGGGGGGCATTCTAGCGTCACCTGTGAGAGATACGATGAAACGTGCCAACTCAGTACAAAACATTGATCATACTGTCGACAGAGAAGCATTGTGGCATGCATTAACCCCACAAATGTTTAAAACTCAGCCCCTAAAAAATGCTCTGAGCGACGCTTTACAGCAAGGCATCGCCATTACTGATGAAGCCTCCGCTTTAGAGTGGAGGGGCGAAGCGCCCGCTTTAGTCCAGGGCAATGCGAGCAATATAAAAATTACTCAACCAGAAGATCTCGCATTAGCTGAGTTTTATTTAAGCCGTGAGCGCGGCGAGTAAGTAAGGATAGAAAATGATTCGAATTGGTCACGGTTTTGACGTACACAAATTTGGTGGTGAAGGCCCAGTTATTATCGGCGGTGTCTCTGTACCTTATGAACAAGGGCTTATCGCGCACTCAGATGGCGATGTGGCCTTACATGCGTTGAGCGATGCGTTGCTTGGTGCAATCGCAGCTGGTGATATTGGCCGTCACTTTCCTGATACTGATGACAAGTGGAAAGGCGCTGACAGTCGCGAGTTGCTGAAAGATGTTTACCGCCGGGTAAAAGAACAAGGGTATCGATTAGGTAATGCAGACATTACCATCATGGCTCAAGCGCCTAAAATGGCACCACATATTGAAGCCATGTGCGAAGCCATTGCTCAGGATCTTGAAACGGATATCGGTAATATCAACGTCAAAGCAACCACAACCGAACGACTGGGTTTTACCGGACGTAAAGAAGGTATCGCTACAGAAGCCGTCGTGCTTTTGTTTAAGCAACAATAATTAACTTGTTCCCTAATGCTGCAAGAGCAGTGGAATTGAATCATGTCAGACATTTTATCTTCATTGGCTTATCTTACGGGTAAGCCAGTCGCATCTGCGAAAATCAAAGCGCAACCAGAACACTTTCAGGTTAGCGAAGATCTCGGCTTTGCCTTTACTGGCGAGGGCGAGCATTTGATGGTGCGTATTCGTAAAACGGGTGAAAACACCAGCTTTGTTGCTAACGAGTTAGCGAAAGCGTGTGGTGTGAAATCTAAGGATGTGAGCTGGGCTGGCTTAAAAGACCGCCATGCGGTGACAGAGCAATGGCTGAGCGTTCATTTACCAAAAGGTGACACACCAGACTTTTCCGCGTTCTTAGCGCAATACCCAAATATTGAAATTCTGGCAACCGATCGTCACAACAAAAAGTTACGTCCGGGTGATTTGGTTGGCAATGGATTTGTCGTCACTTTGTCTGAAGTGACAGACATCGCGGATGTAGAGCGTCGTCTTGAAAAAATAAAACAAGTTGGTGTACCGAACTACTTTGGTGCTCAGCGCTTTGGCAACGATGGGAATAACCTGGAAGAAGCGCGTCGTTGGGGACGTGAAAACGTACGTACGCGTAATCAAAATAAGCGCAGTATGTACCTGTCTGCTGCGCGATCATGGATTTTTAACCGCATCGTCTCTACGCGTTTAGAACAGGATCTATTCGATAAGTTTATCGATGGTGATATCGCACAGACTTCAACAGGTAACGTCACGGTGGATGCGAGCAACATCGCAGATATGCAGGCTCAGTTTATCGACGGAGACGCGGCTATCACTGCTGCACTTGCCGGTGATAATGCATTGCCGACCCAAGCCGATGCTTTGGCATTAGAGCAACCGTTCTTGGATGAAGAGCCTGACTTAATGGCACTTATTCGTGGTAACCGAATGCGTCATGATCGCCGTAATATTGCATTAAAGCCGCAAGATCTTGCCTGGAGTGTTGACGGTAACAATATTACCCTGACTTTCTCATTAGATGCAGGCTCGTTTGCTACATCCATTGTTCGTGAGTTAGTCAACGAGGTAAAGGTAGAAAGAGAATACTAATGGAACAAGATTCACCAAACGCTAAGTCATTGCGAATTCTGATTAGCAATGACGACGGTGTTTATGCTCAGGGAATTCATGCTCTTGCAGATGAATTGAGAGACATAGCCGAAGTGACAATTGTTGCGCCAGACCGAAACCGTTCTGGTGCTTCAAACTCGCTGACCTTAGAACAACCACTTCGCGTAACCCAGATTGCACCAAACACTTATTCTGTTCAGGGAACACCGACGGATTGTGTTCATTTTGCTTTAAATGAGTTAATGAAAGATGACCTGCCAGACCTTGTTCTGACTGGTATTAATCATGGGGCAAATTTAGGTGATGACGTCCTGTATTCCGGGACTGTCGCTGCCGCAATGGAAGGGCACTTTCTCGGTGTTCAGTCTGTTGCATTTTCATTGGTTGGAAAGCGCCATTTTGAGTCTGCAGCAAAAATTGCTCGTAAGCTCGTACAACAACATCTCGCTATGCCAATTCCAACCAACCGCTTGTTGAACGTTAATGTCCCTGATCTTCCTTTGGAACAACTGGGCGAAATTGAAGTCACCCGTTTAGGTGCACGTCATCACGCAGAGAACATGATAAAGCAGAAAGATCCAAGAGGGCATGATATTTACTGGTTAGGGCCTCCTGGTAAAGAGCAAGATGCCGGTGAGGGCACTGACTTTTATGCAATTGAGCGCGGTCGGGTTTCTATTACCCCGTTGCAAGTTGATCTTACGGCTCATGAGTCACTGCGCGCTATGGATAGTTGGTTGAAGGAAGAGAAGTAATGAGTAACCCACATGCTGACCGGTTGATTGAATATCTCATCGCCAGTGGCATTAAAGATCAACGTGTTCTGGATGCGATTCATCACTTGCCGAGAGAACGGTTTGTCTCTCAAGCGATGATGCACCAAGCCTACGACAACAATGCGTTACCGATTGGTCAGGGACAAACGATTTCTCAGCCTTACATTGTTGCACGTATGACGGAGTTATTAGAGCTCGAGCCTTCCAGTAATGTATTGGAAATTGGCACTGGCTCTGGATATCAAACTGCGGTATTGGCTCAACTTGTTGAACGTGTTTACTCTGTTGAACGCATTAAGTCCTTACAGTGGGAAGCCAAGCGTCGCCTCAAGCAACTTGATATCTACAATATCTCGACTAAACATGGAGATGGGTGGCTTGGTTGGGAAGCGAAAGGTCCATTTGATGCCATTCTTGTCACTGCTGCTGCTGAAGTCATTCCCCAAGCACTTTTAGCGCAGTTGAAAGACGGCGGTAGGATGGTTATCCCTGTCGGTGAAACGGAACAACAACTATTGAAGATTGAACGTCAAGGAGCAGAGTATCTTTCTACCGTGGTGGAGATGGTTCGGTTCGTTCCTTTAGTGGCGGGTGATTTAGCGTAAGGGTTAAGGATAGGTGAGTAAGTTACTACGTCGTACTGGTATTAGCTTTATGTTGGTTGCGGGACTCTTCGGTTGCGCGGCCCACTCACCTGCGCCTGTTTCTAGCCTAAAAAAAGATTACTCAAACGTTGAACGGGGGAGCTATAGAGGGAGTTACTATGAAGTAAAAAAAGGAGATACACTTTATTTCATAGCATACGTCACGGATAAAGATGTAAATGATCTTGTTCGTTACAATGAGCTGTCCCAGCCTTATACTATTTACCCTGGCCAACGCCTAAAACTTTGGGCTCCGAAATATATTGCTCCTAAATATGGGCAAAAAGTGGAACCCGTTGTGGCACCTATAGTTACGAAGACTCCGGCTCCAGTGACTAAAATATCGACAGTATCTAAACCCGACACTTCAAGTAAAAGCTCTACCCCAAAAGTGCAGCCGACTAGTCCTAAAGTGGTGCAAAAACAGCCGCCGAAGAAGGTTGAACAATCCAAAACAAAGGAGTATGTTGGTTCAAAAGATAACCAAAATGTGAAGAAAAATCCGTCTACAACGACTGCTAAAAATGCCAACGTATCGAAGTGGTTGTGGCCAACAAAAGGGAGAGTAATCAAGAACTTTTCGGCGGGAGAACAGGGAAATAAAGGTATTGATATCGCAGGACAGCGTGGTCAGCCTATCGTTTCAACCGCAGCCGGCACTGTTGTTTATTCAGGCAATGCACTACGAGGTTATGGCAACCTAATTATAGTGAAGCATAATGACAATTATCTCAGCGCATATGCCCATAATGACAAGCTGCTGGTATCCGAAGGACAAAGTGTCAACAGTGGACAAAAAATCGCAACCATGGGTAGTTCTGGTTCGAAATCCGTCAAACTGCACTTTGAAATTCGCTACCAAGGTAAATCAGTGAATCCAAAACGCTATTTACCGTAAAACTTTGAAAAACAACTTGCGAAACCATTTAGCGACATAATGAGTTGTCATGTCTTGCTAACTCGCCAGGGGGAGGCGTTATGAGTATCAGCAACACAGTAACCAAAGTTGAAGAGTTTGAATTTGACGATGAGTCAGTGAAGACCGTTGCCAGTCAACTCGGAAAATCATCATCCACAGAAAGCAAAGCTGCTCCGCGTGAAGAATTTGATGCGAGCAACAAAAGCTTAGATGCAACCCAATTGTATTTAGGTGAAATTGGCTTCTCACCTCTACTCACCGCGGAAGAAGAAGTGCTGTATGCCCGACGTGCATTACGTGGCGATGAAGCTGCCCGTAAGCGCATGATCGAAAGTAACTTGCGCTTGGTGGTAAAAATTTCTCGCCGTTACAGCAACCGTGGTCTGGCGCTTCTGGATCTTATCGAGGAAGGTAACCTAGGCTTGATCCGCGCCGTTGAGAAGTTCGATCCTGAACGCGGTTTTCGATTCTCTACTTATGCGACATGGTGGATTCGACAAACGATCGAACGTGCGTTGATGAACCAAACCCGTACTATTCGTTTACCGATTCACGTTGTGAAAGAGCTGAACATTTATCTACGCACCGCAAGGGAACTTTCTCAGAAGCTCGATCACGAACCAACTGCCGAAGAGATTGCAGCGCAACTCGATATTCCAGTTGAAGATGTCAGCAAAATGCTTCGCCTGAATGAGCGTATAAGTTCTGTTGACACGCCAATCGGTGGTGATGGTGAAAAAGCACTACTCGATATCATTCCTGATGGAAATAACTCAGATCCGGAAGTTTCGACACAAGATGACGATATCAAGTCATCTCTGATTCATTGGCTTGAAGAGCTGAACCCGAAACAGAAAGAAGTGCTGGCTCGTCGTTTTGGTTTATTAGGTTATGAACCTTCAACGCTGGAAGAAGTAGGGCGTGAAATTGGACTCACTCGTGAACGCGTTCGCCAGATCCAAGTGGAAGGTCTACGTCGTCTACGCGAAGTATTGATTAAACAAGGTCTGACTATGGAAAACTTGTTTAACGTCGAAGATGATTAGTCGATATCATCTATAAATCAAAAAGATATGTGTAAGATGCCGTTCGTTTAATAGCGAACGGCATTTTTATCTTTCCACCTTATTGGACAGCAAATTAATTATCCTGCCATCCTGAACCATAATGAAGGCGTATGATTCAGGATCGACACTCAGAGTGCTTTATAGCAGACCTAATCCCTAATACTTCTCAACACTCTGATATGAGATTCCTAGTCTCGCTAAAGCTCGCTGGAATGACGATAGCGAGTGAGAACAGCAAAAGGTCATTAGCATAGTGGTTTATCGTATAGATATTTAAAGCATTTTTTTCAAACGATACAGCTCTTCAAGTGCCTGACGAGGTGTCATTTCATCGGGGTCGATGTTTGACAAGGCTTGCTCCACTTCACTTGGCTCAGGAATAAGGCTGAGCTGATTCGCCACATCGACCGCTCCCGGGCGAGGGGAGTCGTTACCATGACTTAACTGTTCAAGTTGAGATAACTTCGCGCGCGCATTTTTGATTACTGTTTTTGGGACACCAGCTAAACCAGCAACCGCAAGACCGTATGATTTGCTGGCTGCACCTTCTTGAACTGCGTGCATAAACGCAATGCTGTCTCCATGCTCGACCGCGTCTAAGTGGACGTTTGCCAGATTTGGCAACTGACTTGGTAGTTCAGTCAGCTCAAAGTAGTGGGTGGCAAACAGTGTCATCGCGCCGATTTGTGTTGCCAGCCACTCTGCACTTGCCCATGCCAAAGACAGACCATCATAAGTACTGGTGCCTCGACCAATCTCATCCATCAGGACTAAGCTGTTTTTCGTTGCGTTGTGCAGAATATTGGCGGTTTCCGTCATCTCAACCATGAACGTAGAACGTCCGGAAGCTAAGTCGTCAGAAGCGCCAATACGAGTGAAGATGCGGTCTAACGAACCAATCTGAGCCGATTCTGCGGGAACGTACGAACCGATGTGAGCCATCAGCGCGATCAATGCAGTTTGGCGCATGTATGTCGACTTACCACCCATGTTCGGACCCGTAATGATCAGCATCTTACGCTGTGGGTTTAGCTCTATTGGGTTGGCGATAAATGGGTCACTGGTGACTTGCTCTACAACAGGGTGGCGACCTGATTGGATCTGGATTCCCGGTTCTTTTACTAACGTTGGGCGGCAGTAATCGAGTGAATCAGCACGTTCTGCCAGGTTTTGCAGAACGTCCAACTGAGAAATCGCTGAAGCCAGATTTTGTAGCTTTTCAAGATTCGGCATCAAAAGATCAAACAGTCCTTCCCAAAGCTGCTTTTCTAACGCGAGTGCTTTTGACTTAGAGTTAAGCACTTTGTCTTCGTGTTCTTTCAGCTCAGGAATGATGTAGCGTTCTGCGTTTTTAAGGGTTTGGCGACGCACATAGTGTGGCGGTACCAAATGGCTTTGACCACGGCTAACCTGAATGTAGAAGCCATGCACATTGTTGTAACCCACTTTTAGCGTATCAATGCCATGACGCTCACGTTCGTCCGATTCGAGTTTTTCTAAGTATTCTGTTGCGCCATCAGCGAGTTTACGCCACTCATCCAGATCTTCATTATATCCCTCTGCAATAACGCCACCGTCGCGAATCACAACAGGCGGGTTTTCTTTGATTGCACGTTCGAGTAATTCGCACACATCATCGATTGGTGCTGCAAACTGAGCCAGCTTCACTAGGTATGGATGAGTCAGTGAGGTGGTAGTGGCTTCCAGCTCAGGCAGTTGCTGCATAGCATGACGCAGACGAGCCATATCACGTGGACGTGCTGAGCGTAACGCCAGACGCGCCAAAATACGCTCAATATCTCCAATCTGTTTTAAAGTTGGCTGAAGATCGGCAAACACGCCTTGATCTTTTATTTCACCAATTGCATCAAGACGGTTATTTAGTGTATCGACACAACGCATTGGCTGATGGAGCCAACGCTTGAGCATGCGGCTACCCATAGGGGTGGCACAGTGATCGAGAACTGCGGCCAACGTATTGTCTGTTGCGCCTGCAAGGTTTTGAGTAATTTCGAGATTACGACGAGTGGCGGCATCCAGAATGACAGAGTGATCCTGACGATCAAAAGTCAAAGAACGAATGTGTGGTAGCGCGGTACGCTGGGTGTCTTTTACATACTGGATCAAACAACCTGCGGCACATAATCCGAGTGAGGCGTGTTCTACGCCAAAACCAACTAAGTCTTTAGTACCAAACTGTTGGTTGAGCTGTTGCTTGGCGGTATCGAGTTCAAATTCCCATACCGGACGACGACGATTACCGTTGCGGCTCGACATCAAATGGACGGGTTCAAAATCTTCAGGAAACAGTAACTCACGTGGTGCGGTGCGTTGCAGTTCAGCCGCCATTGCCTCTTCGGTTTCTGGTTCCGTTAATTGAAAACGGCCTGAAGTGACATCCAGCGTCGCGTAACCAAACTTCCCGTTATGGTGATAAATCGCCGCAATCAAGTTATCGAGGCGCTCAGAGAGAAGAGCTTCGTCAGTGACGGTACCCGGAGTAACAATGCGTACGACTTTACGTTCTACTGGACCTTTACTGGTCGCGGGATCACCGATCTGTTCACAGATTGCGACAGACTCACCAAGCTGAACAAGTTTGGCCAAATAGCCTTCTACGGCATGAAATGGCACACCCGCCATAGGAATAGGCTCTCCTGCCGATGAACCACGCTTAGTCAATGAGATATCAAGCAGTTGAGAGGCTCGCTTAGCATCATCATAGAAGAGCTCGTAGAAATCGCCCATGCGGTAAAACAGCAAAATATCAGGGTTCTCAGCCTTTAGCTTGAGGTATTGCTGCATCATCGGAGTGTGTTTTTGTTCAGCTTTCACAGGTAAGTTCTTTTGTTTATTTCCGGAGCGGCTTAGGATACGTGAATCCCTATCAAGTAAAAAGAGACAAAGGGCATTTTGGCTATGGAAAGAACAACAAAATTAAGCGCAGATTTAGGTGTGTTACTTGGGCAGCACGGACATGTGATGACGACCGCGGAATCCTGTACCGGAGGCGGTGTGGCTGCCGCCATTACTGATATTGCAGGCAGCTCGGCTTGGTTGGATCGTGCCTTTGTGACTTACAGCAATGAAGCGAAAATGGAAATGCTGGGTGTTAATGCAAAGACACTGGATGAGTACGGTGCAGTCAGTGAGCCAGTTGTGATTGAAATGGTTCAGGGGGCGCTTGAGCATTCGAATGCAACAATAGGCGTCTCGATCAGTGGCATTGCCGGACCTGGTGGTGGCAGTGAAGAAAAACCGGTCGGGACGGTCTGTTTTGCATTCGCAGACAATCAACACTGGCTGTTGGTTGAAACCATGCATTTTAACGGTGACCGGGCAGCTGTTCGTGAACAAGCCGTGTTTCATGCACTGACTCGAATCTATCAGCATTTGGATGAGAAAATTTAAAAATACCTTAGCCCAGACGTGATAAGCTCTGCGGCAAAGTTATACGTAGATCAGCTAAAGTTTTTTCTATACAGGTATAGACACTGTATGAATCAACAGTATAATAACTTTCATTGCTGAGCGATTAACTGCTCAAGAAAAGTTTAATGACTATTCGTCGCCCAAAAAGATGAATAAATCGGAGAAAGTAATGGACGAGAACAAACAGAAAGCGCTCGCCGCTGCGCTAGGTCAAATTGAAAAACAATTCGGTAAAGGCTCTATCATGCGCCTTGGCGATAACCGCGCAATGGATGTAGAAACCATCTCAACGGGTTCTCTTTCTCTTGATATTGCTTTGGGTGCTGGTGGCTTACCAATGGGTCGTATTGTTGAAGTATACGGTCCAGAGTCTTCAGGTAAAACAACGCTGACGTTGGAATTGATTGCAGCAGCACAGCGTGAAGGCAAAACTTGTGCGTTTATCGATGCGGAACACGCTCTGGATCCTGTATACGCGAAAAAACTTGGCGTAGATATCGATGCGCTATTGGTTTCTCAGCCTGATACGGGTGAGCAAGCGCTGGAAATTTGTGACGCATTAGCGCGCTCTGGTGCTATCGACGTAATGGTTGTCGATTCAGTTGCTGCACTAACGCCAAAAGCGGAAATCGAAGGCGAAATGGGCGACAGCCACATGGGTCTTCAAGCGCGTATGCTATCTCAGGCGATGCGTAAGCTAACAGGTAACCTGAAGCAGTCAAACTGTATGTGTATCTTCATCAACCAAATCCGTATGAAGATTGGTGTGATGTTTGGGAACCCAGAAACCACCACTGGCGGTAACGCACTTAAATTCTATGCATCGGTTCGTCTTGATATCCGTCGTACTGGCGCAATCAAAGAAGGCGACGAAGTTGTGGGTAACGAAACTCGCATCAAAGTGGTTAAGAACAAGATTGCGGCTCCATTTAAAGAAGCAAATACACAGATTATGTACGGCCGAGGCTTTAACCGTGAAGGTGAGCTAGTGGATTTGGGTGTGAAGCACAAACTGGTTGAGAAAGCGGGCGCTTGGTACAGCTACAATGGCGACAAGATCGGTCAGGGTAAAGCAAACGCTTGTAATTACCTGCGTGAGCATACAGAAGTTGCTCAGACTATCGACAAGACACTGCGTGAGATGCTTTTAGCTCCGGCAGTAGCTGAGCCAGAAGGCGGTGAAGTGCCAGAGCAGAAAGAAGAAGAGTTTTAAATTCTACTCTGAGTAAAAGACATAAAAGCCCTGCGATGCGGGGCTTTGTTGTATCTGCTATATCTAAAGTTACCGGGCTGTTCATACCGTCTGTACAGGAAAAATAGGTTTAGGATCATCATGTACCAAAAGCGTCAAGCGCCAACCTTATCTAGCAAAGAAGCGGCTATTCAGTTATTGAGCCGTCGCGACCACGGACAGTATGAGCTATCTCAGAAGCTAGCTTTGAAAGGGTATGAAGAGTCCGATATCGAAGCCGCGATCAATTTTTGTTTGGACCACAACTATCTCGATGATCTACGTTACGCCAAAAGCCAGATTCGCCAACATGTCTATAAAGGTCATGGTGAACGCAGGATTCGCCAGGAATTAACTCAAAAGCGAGTAGCGGAATCGCTCATTGAGGAAGCGATGATGGAAGAGCCGCAAGACTGGTTTGAACTGGCAAGAATGGCGGCTGAAAAAAAGTTCAAAGGCATAAAAGCCAAAGACCAGAAAGAGTACGCCAAACAGGTGCGTTTTATGCAATATCGTGGATACAGTTTTGATCAAATAAGCTATGCACTGAGCTTTGACGAACACGATTGAGCGGGATTCTCCAGCATTTCTTTTTGTTTTTCTGCAAAATTATTCCTCTAAGACCTCTTTTCCGTAAGAAAACTAGTCGTAGCTGATTGCTTGATCTACAATACGGCGAAATTCTAACTCGACTATTTTCAGGAAGAGCTGCATGTACATGAGCACTGACGAGGTTCGTAACTCGTTCCTCAAGTTCTTTGAAAGCAAAGGACACCAAATCGTAGAAAGTTCATCGTTAGTACCACATAACGACCCAACCCTGCTGTTCACAAACGCGGGTATGAACCAATTTAAAGATTGTTTCTTAGGCTTGGAAAAACGAGCCTATACTCGAGCGACTACGGCTCAACGTTGTGTACGTGCTGGCGGTAAACATAATGACCTGGAAAACGTAGGTTTCACTGCTCGTCACCATACTTTCTTTGAAATGCTAGGTAACTTCAGCTTTGGCGACTACTTCAAAGAAGACGCGATTTCATTTGCTTGGGAATTTTTAACAGAGGTACTGAAACTGCCTCAAGAGCGTCTACTGGTTACCATCTACGAAACCGATGATGAAGCATTTGATATCTGGAACAAAAAGGTAGGCGTTCCAGCAGACCGTATCATCCGTATTGGTGATAAAGAAGGTGGTAAACCATACGAGTCAGATAACTTCTGGCAGATGGGTGACACAGGTCCTTGTGGTCCATGTACTGAAATTTTCTACGATCATGGTGAGCACATCTGGGGTGGTCGTCCTGGTACACCTGAAGAAGATGGTGACCGTTTCATCGAGATCTGGAACAACGTATTTATGCAGTTCAACCGTCATGCTGACGGTACTATGGAGCCGCTACCAAAACCATCTGTAGATACAGGTATGGGTATTGAGCGTATCTCTGCGATCATGCAAGGCGTTCACTCCAACTACGAAATCGACGTATTCCAAACTCTGATCAAAGCAGCGGCTGAAGTAGTTGGCTACGAAGATCTGTCTAACCAGTCTCTACGTGTTATCGCTGACCATATTCGTTCATGTTCATTCTTGATCGTTGATGGCGTCATGCCTTCAAACGAAGGTCGTGGTTATGTTCTGCGTCGTATTATCCGTCGTGCTGTTCGTCACGGTAACAAGCTCGGTGCACAAGGTACTTTCTTCTACAAACTGGTTGGTGTACTTGCAGAAGTCATGGGCAGTGCTGGTGAAGAACTGAAGCGTCAACAAGCGGTTGTAGAAAAAGTACTGCGTATCGAAGAAGAAAACTTCGGTCGTACGCTTGATCGCGGTATGACAATCTTGAACGAAGCGCTAGATAACCTCGATGGTAAAGAGCTAGACGGCGAAACGGTATTCAAGCTTTACGACACCTACGGCTTCCCTGCTGATTTAACTAACGACGTTGCTCGTGAGCGCGAGTTCACTATCGACGAAGAAGGTTTTGAGAAAGCAATGGAAGAGCAGCGTCAACGCGCTCGCGAAGCTGGCCAATTCGGTACAGACTATAACGCGACAATCAAAGTGGATGCGGACACTGAGTTCTGTGGTTACACAGGCACAAAAGGTTCAAGCTCTGTCGAAGCTATGTTCGTTGAAGGCAACGAAGTTGAATCACTGTCTGCAGGCGATAAAGCCATCATCGTACTAGGTGAAACGCCATTCTACGCTGAGTCTGGTGGTCAGTGTGGTGACGCTGGTGAGATTCGCACTGAGTCTGGCGTATTCCGTGTTGAAGACACTCAAAAGCTGGGCAACGCAATTGCACACTACGGTGTCATGGCTGAAGGCGTTCTTGCGAAAGGTGATGATGTTGCAACTATCGTTGACGCTGAGCGCCGAGCTGCAACTTCACTAAACCACTCTGCTACACACTTACTGCACGAGGCACTACGTCGCGTATTGGGCGAGCACGTGTTACAGAAAGGCTCTCTAGTTCGACCTGAAAACCTACGTTTTGACTTCTCACACCTTGAAGCGGTAACGGCAGCAGAGCTAAAAGAAGTGGAGCGTCTGGTTAACGCTCAAATTCGTCGTAACCACGCTATCGAAACCAATATCATGGACATCGAGTCTGCGAAGCAGAAAGGTGCGATGGCATTATTCGGTGAGAAATACGACGATGAAGTTCGCGTACTATCAATGGGTGACTTCTCGACAGAGCTTTGTGGTGGTATCCACGCATCTAGCACGGGCGACATTGGTTTGTTCAAGATTACGTCGGAAAGCGGTATTGCTGCGGGTATTCGTCGTATTGAAGCGGTAACAGGTGAAGCAGCTCTAGACGTGATAGAAGCTCAAACAGCTAAGTACGAAGAGAAACTGGCAGAATCTGCGCAAAAATCGAAATCGCTTGAAAAAGAAATTCAAAAGCTGAAAGACAAGATGGCTGCGGCAGAAAGTGCAAACATCATGGGTAAAGCGGTAGAAGTTAACGGTACAAAAGTATTGGTTGCGGCTCTAGAAGGTGCTGACAGCAAAAACCTACGTACTATGGTTGATGACATCAAGAACCAAATGGGCTCTGGTGTTGTACTTCTGGCTAACATCACGGGTGACAAAGTTGGTTTGATCGCTGGTGTAACTAAAGATCTGGTTGGCAAAGTCAAAGCGGGTGATTTAGTTAAAATGGTAGCAGAGCAGGTTGGTGGTAAAGGCGGCGGTCGTCCTGATATGGCGCAAGCTGGTGGTACTGACGTAGCGGCACTTCCTGAAGCAATCAAAACTGTTCAGCCTTGGCTAGAAGAGCGCTTGTAACAAGCTATAAATAACAAATATACGCTCAATCAATTTGTTTTGATTGGGCGTAATTTTTTTAAGTTGACCAAGTGGTTTAATGGACCAGAGATTAAGCTGGCCCACTAAGCTGCTTGGTTTTTCTTGTAACTACCACTTATATAAACAGAATGTATGTGGTCCGAATGAGACTTTGGTCTTGGGAAGGTGAAGACTGGTGAAAAAGCCCCTTATCGTGCAAAAGTTTGGCGGAACCTCTGTGGGTTCAATTGAAAGAATCCACCAAGTTGCTGAACACATCATTAAGGCGAAAAATGATGGTAATCAAGTTGTTGTCGTTGTGTCTGCTATGTCAGGCGAGACAAATAGGCTTATGGACCTAGCTAAACAGGTAGATAGCGTTCCTACAGCCCGAGAACTTGATGTTTTGCTCTCTGCTGGTGAGCAAGTGTCGATGGCACTGTTGGCGATGACACTGAACAAATTAGGTCATCCTGCACGTTCACTTACCGGAGCACAGGCGAGCATTGTGACGGATAACCAACACAATGACGCAACGATTAAGCACATTGATACCACGAACGTAATGTCACTGCTTGAGCAAGAGCAAATAGTTATCGTCGCGGGTTTTCAGGGTGTGAATGAAAATGGGGATATCACCACATTAGGTCGAGGAGGCTCAGATACGAGCGCAGTGACACTGGCAGGTGCACTACGCGCGGACGAGTGCCAAATCTTTACCGACGTTGATGGTATTTATACTTGTGACCCACGTGTAGTAAAAACGGCGCGAAAAATGGCGGTGATTGACTTTCCTTCAATGGAAGCAATGGCAAGCCGTGGCGCTAAAGTTTTACATTTACCTTCAGTGCAATATGCATGGAAGAACAATGTACCACTACGCGTGCTTTCTACATTCGATGTGAATGAAGGTAGTTTAGTTAAGGGAGAGACAGGCACACAAGCCATCTCTGGTATAGCTATTCAACGTGACCTTGCCATTATTGAAGTAGATAAAGAACATTTATCCAGTGCTACAAAGCAATGTCAGATGTTAGGTATCGAGCTTTGGAATGTGATCGAGGAAACAGAACGGGCAGGTATCATGATAAAACAAGATGCATGTGACAAGTTCGATCTGGTGTTCAGCGATAAAATCCGTAATAGTGAAATGGTAAGCCTGTTGACCGCAGTAGGGCTTGAGGCCAATGGAATGGTAGAGCATGCGTGCGATTTGCTGGCTGAGCAAGGCGTTGCGATCAACTTCTGCGCAACGAATGCACTCACCATGATGCTAGTATTATCACCTGACTGTGTGGATATGGCGGCAAACATTCTTCATAATGCTTACATTACGGCTAATGAAGCTTTAAGCATTCAACAAAAACATGCCCTATTAGGATAATTTTCGCTAACAAGGTAGTTTACGAAAATATAACTTTTGTTGGATAATAGCTTTGATAGTAAGAAAATTTAGAGATTACTCAAGGAGCATAGAATGCTAATTTTGACTCGTCGCGTAGGCGAAACACTGATGATTGGTGATGAGGTAACTGTAACTGTACTGGGTGTTAAAGGTAACCAAGTACGCATCGGCGTTAACGCTCCGAAGGAAGTATCAGTTCACCGTGAAGAAATCTACATGCGCATTCAAGCTGAAAAAGGTAATGGTAACGTTGCTTCAGGTAACTACTAAGACTCCTCTGTTACAGAGCTTAGTTTGAATGAAAAAGGCTAGCCAAGGGGCTGGCCTTTTTAGTTGATTGATAAATGTTATTTTTTTATCGAAGACTCTCTTTTTTTCATCATAATAGGGTGGTAAAGTTCGTTTAATAGTCACTTTGATTAAATCGGCAACGGTTAGGTGTTTTTGACGGTTTTTTTTAAAGAAAGTGTTTGACATATTTTCGGTAAAACGTAATATGTGCCTCCGCAAGACGGTGAGGTGGCCGAGAGGCTGAAGGCGCTCCCCTGCTAAGGGAGTATACGGTTTGTAGCCGTATCGAGGGTTCGAATCCCTCCCTCACCGCCATTCTTGCAAACTGAAAAGTGTATTACGCGTCCTTAGCTCAGCTGGATAGAGTACCTGGCTACGAACCAGGCGGTCGGAGGTTCGAATCCTCCAGGACGCGCCACTCTTTAGAACAAATAAAACGGTGAGGTGGCCGAGAGGCTGAAGGCGCTCCCCTGCTAAGGGAGTATACGGTTTGTAGCCGTATCGAGGGTTCGAATCCCTCCCTCACCGCCATTTATTGACGTAGCGGTCAATTTTTTTGTTCTTAAAGAAAGGCAGTGTGATACGCTTCACAAATTGCGCGTCCTTAGCTCAGCTGGATAGAGTACCTGGCTACGAACCAGGCGGTCGGAGGTTCGAATCCTCCAGGACGCGCCACTTTCAAATAAGTCTGACTTTTTTGAAAAAGAATTTAGGGTATTGCCCTGATATTGACTAAAGTTGATATCGAAACGTGTGCGTCCTTAGCTCAGCTGGATAGAGTACCTGGCTACGAACCAGGCGGTCGGAGGTTCGAATCCTCCAGGACGCGCCACTTATTGAGGGTAATGCCCTGATGTTGATTTC
Source organism: Vibrio sp. STUT-A11 (assembly GCF_026000435.1). Lineage (NCBI taxonomy): Bacteria > Pseudomonadati > Pseudomonadota > Gammaproteobacteria > Vibrionales > Vibrionaceae > Vibrio > Vibrio sp. STUT-A11. The sequence goes on from NZ_AP026763.1 coordinate 543,378, forward strand.
CTGTTTACAGGCATTGACGTCGAAAACTGCGCGTCCTTAGCTCAGCTGGATAGAGTACCTGGCTACGAACCAGGCGGTCGGAGGTTCGAATCCTCCAGGACGCGCCACTTATTGAGGGTAATGCCCTGATGTTGATTTCCTGTTTACAGGCATTGACGTCGAAAACTGCGCGTCCTTAGCTCAGCTGGATAGAGTACCTGGCTACGAACCAGGCGGTCGGAGGTTCGAATCCTCCAGGACGCGCCACTTATTGAGGGTATTACCCTGATGTTGATTTCCTGTTTACAGGCATTAATATCGAAAACTGCGCGTCCTTAGCTCAGCTGGATAGAGTACCTGGCTACGAACCAGGCGGTCGGAGGTTCGAATCCTCCAGGACGCGCCACTATTTCTTTGAAAATGAAAGACAGGGTAATGCCCTGATATTGATCTCCTGTTTACAGGCATTGATATCGAAAACTGCGCGTCCTTAGCTCAGCTGGATAGAGTACCTGGCTACGAACCAGGCGGTCGGAGGTTCGAATCCTCCAGGACGCGCCACTATTTCTTTGAAAATGAAAGACAGGGTAATTCCCTGATATCGATTTCCCGTTTACAGGCATTGATATCGAAAACTTCGCGTCCTTAGCTCAGCTGGATAGAGTACCTGGCTACGAACCAGGCGGTCGGAGGTTCGAATCCTCCAGGACGCGCCATTTATTAAAAACCTCGCATCTGCGAGGTTTTTTTGTTTAGCTTCATACAGTCATCTCTGCTTACTTTCTCCTCACTCATTTTTTTGTGCGCCAGCCTGAAAGTCGTTGATTTATTTCGTTGAGTTATTGCTAATCCATTGGTTCTGACCTATTCATTTATAATCGCCAAAGAAAAGGAGGTTATTATGATACGGAACACTCTGTTGGGAAGTACTCTTGGCTTAGTATGTATGGTTCCCATGGCTCAAGGGGCGGAAGGTGATGAGCTTCCGCAACGAGCCCAAACGGTTAGTGACGTTTTTGAACGGCCAGGCGTCCTTACCCCTAAAGGAAGCTGGTCATTTGATACTTCTCTTAATTACACGCAAAACTCTTCAAATAAGGTCTCAGTGGTTGGTTACACCATCTTACCGACGTTAATTGTTGGACGTATTGAGGTAAGTGATTCTGACCGAACGACGATTACTGCAGGCCTCACTACTCGTTATGGCTTAACCAATGCGACAGAGTTAGAACTTCGTATTCCCTACGTCTATCGCAACGATCAAGTCGCAACGCGTCCTATTCAAGATGGTGCGAACCAAGAAATCGTAAATACCACCGTTGATGGTGGAGGGCTGGGGGATGTTGAGCTTGCTCTAAGGCATCAGTTCAACTTTGAATCAGTCCCTTATTGGATTGGTGGTTTAAGAGTTAAGTCCGATACAGGTCGCTCTCCCTACGATGTATCTATTGAACCAGACAGTAACGCGTTCAGTGATGTGCCAACAGGATCGGGCTTTTGGAGCATTGAACCAAGTCTTACTATGATCCATCCCGCTGATCCTGCAGTTTTATTTGCAAGTCTCAGTTATATTTACAATTTTGAAGATGATGTCTCAATTGGAGAAGGCGAAGAGGAACAAAAGGTAGAAGTTGAACTTGGTGATACCATTGCATTGTCGGGAGGTATGGGCTTTGCGGTCAATCCAGACCTGTCTTTTTCTCTCGGCTTGAGCCATAAGACCATACTGAAGAGTAAGATAAATGGCAGTTATTCAGAAGATGCCAAATTGCTGCAGTTGGATTCATTCATCTTTGGTATAAACTATGCGTTTAGTGAGAGTTCTTCGCTCAATGTCAGTGCTCAAGCGGGATTAACTGAAGATACGCCAGATTTCCAACTAACCATTCGAGTCCCTTATAATATTTAATCTAGGCTCGGAATAAGAAATAGAAAGGAATTAAAAGCGGCTTATGTGATCAGACCTTTCGACCAAGAATGGCTCCCCACAAAGGAGCCAATCACGTACAAACAAACTAGCAGAATTCTTTGTTATATTGACCTTGCACCAGTTGTAGTAAACAACTGTTCAAACTAGCTTATTATACCAAGCTACATAAGTATCTGATCACTCTTGCTAATTAATACCGCTGACAACTGTGTTATAGGTTTTGTTTTACAATTAGAATCACGAGTGAAGGAAATCTATACCTGACCTGCTTGCTTTAATCGGTTTTACTGCGTAATAATTATCTAGATTGGTATTAAAGTGGATTAATATCTTATTAACTAAAAAAAGAAAAGCCACCGCTTAATATCATTCCTAGTGAAAACTAGATTTGATGACGATGACTTTTACCGATCTCAGAGTATCTGTCTGTTACTTTTTAACACTTTAAATGTGAACTAAAAAGTGGCACCTTTACTGCTACTGTAGAAGGTGCACTCGTCACTAGTCAAGATGATTAAGTAAGGCATCTTCCAGCCGACTGTTCGCTTGAATTTGTTGAATCACTCCACTAACTTGCGCATCTATGTCGATAATAGTGCTCAGCCCTATGACGCTGTTATCGGTTGTATTCTGAATAATATTAACAATACTTGAATTGATAAATTCGGAGTTAATAATATCCGATTGTTGGAAGTTAGGGATTTGTGGCATACCCGTTATCTGGTCCGAGATGGTTTCATCTTCGATGCTGTTCCCTTCTCCAATCTGAACTATGTTAATCAAACTTTGATCTAAGGCACCTTGGTTTGCATTGATGTTGGATAAGTTGCCATTTTCAATGACTAAATTAGCGATGCTGGAATTGAAAATGTCTTGTCCATTGATGCTTGTAATGACGCTCAAACCAATGTTGATAACGTAGTCGCTGGTGACCTGAAATCCACCTCGATATTGCTCGAGCGAACTTTGAGGTAATGGTTCTAATCCTTTTAGTTCAATAACTTCTCTTGCACTCACTGCTTGACTAAAGCAGTGTGTCAATATAAGTAGGCTCAGTGCGACTAGGTTCTTTTTAAGGAACAGAATCTGATTTAAAAATAGACCCTTTTTGAAAAACATGTTATCCAGCCTTAACCGTTCGTTAGTTTTCACCTGATACTGAAGTTTTCACCTGATACTGGTACGGTGGTACTAAAGATCCCTAATGAGTCTCGTGACACTCCTGTATCTAACGGTGAGCGTTGATAAACGGCAAATTTGTCGTCTGTGATGAAACTAGAGCGTCCGGCTTTAGCTTCGCTACGCACGAGTAGAACAATGCCTTGGTAAAACTTCTGAAATTGTTCAAGCTTCATGACCATAGTGCCCCTTGAAGGATCGCCTAAAATGACGGAATGACTATTAATGCCTTTGATAACGACAAAGTGCAAATAGCCATCAAAGTTAACCAAAGTTATCCCTGGTACACCAAGATCGCGGACTTTTTCTATGCTCACCTGAAAACCGTCTGAACGTAAACCGATCGACTCTAGGTAGAGCTTCATGTCAAGTAAAGAAAAGCCTTTCTCTTTAATCTGTTTTTTGTCACCTCGCTCATACATTGATTTAAAAATCTCTTGTTCTGATGATTTGGTGTCGTAGTGATAATTCAGTAGTGATGCCAAAGCCGCAGAGCCACAGCTGAAGTCATACTGTTGACGAAAGATATCGCCAAACACCATCTCTTTGTAGCTTTTTACCGGTACCGAATAGTGTGCTCGGGAAGGTAAAAACTCTAACGAATTGGCTGATACCGAAAAGAAAATGAGTATCAGCCAAGAATAGTTACGCAAAAGGTTCATATTATCTACTTGAGTGTTAGATTAACGACGGTTGCGTTCTGGATAACGACATTGTTCCCGGTATTTTGAATCACACTAGAAATCCCAGAACTCCCTGCAAACGCTCCTGGCGCAAGAATGTTATTTCCGCTCACTGTATTTAACGCGAGATTATCTGACGAAATACCGGTCATATCTGTGTCTGAGTAAATCGAGTCGATCTCTATTTCTACTAGACGACCCCCTCTCGATTCACTCAGAACATTCGTACCAATCACTTCTTCGTCAGATAATTCTAGGTCGTCAGCGAATGCAGAAACGGCAATGATCATACTCAAGGTAAAGACTGCCAAACGCATCGCGATCTCCAAGTTATAAATGACTATTCACCAGTAAATAGGTTTGCATTGGTTACGACAGATTGTTGCACAAGTGAGTTTGAACCAGCGATTTGACCCACAGTAGTAATACCAGCTACACCATCCATACCATCTAGGCTGTTGATATTGGTAACGTCGACATAGGCTTCGTCATCCCATGCTGTATTAATTACCAGACCAGCAGCAGTACCGCTTAGAGTCGAACTTGCTACGACCATATCAGTACTAACAGATAGTGTGTTGTAGCTGTTGCTAGTATTGTAGCTGTCGTCAGTACTGTTATCGTTAAAGCTGTCATCAATACCTACGTTCAACGTGTCACTGTTATCAGTGTAATCGTTATCGTATGATTTAAAGCTATCTGCAATACCAATACCTAAGTCATTGTCATTAGAAGTATTGGTGGTTGTATTGGTTGTAGTATCGATGTCATCATTAAAGCTACCGTTGAGACCGACATCAGTACTGTTATCAGTGTTGTCTGTAGCTTTAAAGCTATCGTTGACACCGAGATCAGTACTGTTATCAGTAGCTTTGAAACTGTCATTGACAACGTTAGTTGTGTTTAGGCTGTCATCCCACTGCGCATTACCGTCACCGTCGTCGACCCCATTAAAAGCTAAAGATGAGCCACTAAATAGAAGTGCAGATACTGCGATAGCTAATCCTGTTTTGCTAAGAATCATAATGATTACTCCATTTTCATTTTTGAAAAGACTGTACAACTTCTGTTTGCTTACTAATGATTTCTGATTGCTTCCTGATGTTCTCTAGGGCAGCGTTGATATTATAGATAAGATAATTCGCGAGCATTTTGGGGGGAGGAAGGGTTTACAGATAAAATGGGCCTGAATTGTAGTGGAAATTGTTTGTAATCATTTAGTTATATAAGCCTCGAACGATAGTGCATAATAAGTATGAAAGTAAATTTATATTAAGGCTTAAATAGTATGAGTTCTTTGGTATCAGCAGTAGGTAGGAATTTATGGGGTATTTTTGTTTGTAAATATGAGTAGGGTTGAATTTTAGTATTAAAAATTAATGGGTTGATAAAATGTAAGTGGGTAAATGGTTGGTCATGGCTGAGTGTCTTTTAATACTTTTTAATGACTCAATTGTTTTATTTTAGGCCTCATCCTCATTATCATCTGCTATAGTTCCTCGTATTAAATCTCTTGTTATAAAGAGGCAGGAGAAAAGCAAGGCACCTTAAATTTCATTAAAAAAACCAATGTAATTAATTAATTAAGAATAAGTGGTGGAAATTATGGGAACTAAACACCTATTCATACTTTCAGAAGATAACTTGCAGAGCAGACTTATCGAAGAGCAGTTATCTCTAATACCTAACGTGAATGTAAAAACGCTGCTACCTGAGGATGTTGTTTTTAATTGTCACTCCTTAAATGTTGACCTGGTTCTGATGGATTATGACTTTATTCATCAATTAGAGTTGAGCAATCAAATACCTGATTTTGATGTACTTGGCTGGCCATTAATGATCCATAATGTCCCTAACCAGGGCGTTCATGCGAATATACTGCGTTGGACTTTGCTGAAAGGCGTGTTACTTCGAAATGCCCCCGTCACTGCTATTCGTGACTGTGTGGAACATATTTTCAATGGTGGCTTATGGTTACCGAGAAGCTATCTAGAGAAGCTGGTTAACGATTATCGTTGTGCCAACTCAAATAAAGATTCTCAACATGACATGTTGACATGCAGAGAGCGGCAAATCTTAGCGCTACTTGTCTATGGCGTATCGAACCAAAAAATCGCGGAACATTTGTTTTTATCGGAGAGTACCGTGAAAAGCCACATATACAAGCTGTACAAAAAGCTTGATGTCCACTCTCGACATGACGCGGTAAAGTTAGCTCGCTTGAATGGCGGGTTGACTGCGCAGTAAGTGGAGAAGATCAATCTAAATAATTTTAATTTTAACTTAAATAAGCAGTTGAACACTTTTACTGGTTAAAATCGCTAATAGGCGATGTTGCTAAGGGCATAGGCTTTCTGCCTTAATAACTCTTGGCTGCAATGGCATGTTGTTGTTAGCGACTTTTCTGACACGATACTGTGATGTGTCTTTTATTTTGCATTTCTGTTAATTCCTTAACATCCCCTTCTTTTGGTTTGCACCCGAAATGTGATCTGGGTAGTGAATGAATAATCAATTGTAGGGATTACTACAAACCTTCCTTAAACAAAATTGACAAAGTTTAACCAGTCGAGATAATCCTTTGGTCGGGAAATGACACAATTAAAGTCCTGTGCCTGTCAGGATGACAACGAAAGGAATCAACATGACTAATATAGGAAGCCTGCTAGTAGATGCGGCCACTCTCATGATTACGGGGATGGCGGTCGTGTTTATTTTCCTCACTATTCTTGTTTTTCTCGTGAGGCTCATGTCGAGATTAGTACCAGAAGAAGTACTAGAGCCGATCGCTACACCAAAAATAAATACCAATAATCAATCAACCTCTTCCGCTGTTAGTCCACAAATCGTGGCGGCGATATCGGCTGCGATTCATCAACATCGCACCTCTGTCGCGAAGTAGCCGAAATAGGATTAAAAAGGAGTTTAAGAGTATGTCTAAACCACTAGCGATTACGGATGTGGTCCTGAGGGACGCCCATCAATCATTGTTTGCTACGCGAATGCGTATCGACGATATGCTGCCTATTGCGGCTGAACTGGATAAGATTGGTTATTGGTCTTTAGAGACTTGGGGTGGGGCAACGTTTGATTCGTGCATTCGATTCCTTGGAGAAGATCCGTGGGAGCGTCTGCGCGAGCTGAAAAAAGCGATGCCAAATACACCAATGCAAATGTTACTACGTGGTCAGAACCTTTTAGGATACCGCCATTATGCTGATGATGTAGTAGAGAAGTTTGTTGAGCGTGCGCATGCCAATGGTATGGATGTTTTCCGTATTTTTGATGCGATGAATGATGTGAGAAACTTCCAAAAAGCCGTTAAAGCGACTGTGGATGTTGGTGCTCATGCACAAGGGACCTTGTCTTACACAACTAGCCCTGTACACAACGCAGACACGTGGGTTGACTTAGCAAAACGTCTGGAAGACTTAGGCTGTCATTCTTTGTGTATCAAGGATATGTCGGGTCTTCTAAAACCTTATGAAGCCGAAGAGCTGATTACGCGTATCAAAGCGTCGTGTGATGTGCCACTTGCGCTGCATTGTCATGCAACTACTGGCCTATCGACCGCAACTGCAATTAAAGCGGTTGAAGCGGGTGTGGACATTCTTGATACTGCGATTTCATCGATGAGTAGTACCTACGGCCATACGCCAACAGAAACTGTGGTTGCAATGCTGCAGGGTACAGAGCGTGACACTAACCTGAAACTGGAAGAGATTGAGCCAATTGCCGCTTACTTCCGCGAAGTTCGGAAGAAATACGCGAAGTGGGAAGGTCAATTAAAAGGCGTAGACTCTCGTATCCTGATTGCTCAGGTTCCTGGTGGCATGTTAACCAACATGGAAGGCCAGCTTAAAGAACAGGGCGCTGCCGATCGTCTTGATGAAGTACTAGAAGAGATTCCTCGTGTTCGTGAAGATCTTGGTTTCATTCCATTGGTAACACCAACTTCGCAAATTGTCGGCACTCAGGCGGTTATCAACGTACTGACTGGCGAGCGCTACAAGAGCATTACCAAGGAAACTGCGGGTCTGTTGAAGGGTGAATACGGCCAAGCGCCAGCTTCAATAAACGCAGAGTTACAAGCTAAAGTTCTGGAAGGTAAAGAGCCTATCACTTGCCGCCCGGCTGATTTGCTAGAGCCAGAAATGGAAGCGCTGACAGTTGATCTGATGGATAAAGCGAAATCTGAAGGCATCAAACTGGCGAGCGAAAGAGTTGATGACGTATTAACTTACGCACTATTCCCTCAAGTTGGTCTTAAATTCCTGAAAAACCGTGGTAACCCTGAAGCGTTTGAGCCAGCTCCTACCTTAGAATCTGCTCAACCTGCTCCGGCACCAGTTGCTCAAGCATCAGCAGGCGGCGTAGAAACATACAGTGTTCGTGTTGACGGACAAGTTTATGAAGTAGAAGTAGGACCGCAAGGTGAGCTGACGTCGGTAACACCTTCAGCAGCGCCAGCGAAAGCAGCGGCTCCAGCAGTACCACCAGCTAACACTTCTGCTGAGTCAGTTCCAGCTCCACTCGCTGGCAACATCTTTAAAGTCAATGTACAGCCAGGTGCTGAAGTTGCTGAAGGTGACGTGCTACTGATCTTAGAAGCAATGAAGATGGAAACGGAAGTTCGAGCTGCGCGTGGTGGTGTCGTTCAGGAATTAAATGTCAAAGAAGGTGATGCCGTGACCGTAGGTGCACCTCTTCTTAGCCTGGCATAAGGGAGTATCATGGACGGATTGATGACCCTATGGTTAGAAACAGGGATCGCTAACTTTCAGTTTGGCCAAATCTGTATGATGTTGGTTGGCTGTACTCTGCTGTTTTTGGCGATTCGAAAGGGTTTTGAACCCCTGCTTCTACTTCCAATTGGTTTTGGTGCGATTTTAGCTAACATTCCTAATGCGGGTTTCACCGAACCGGGTGGTTTGCTGTACTACGTCTACTACATCGGGATTGAGTCGGGTGTATTCCCGCTGTTGATCTTCATGGGCGTTGGCGCAATGACGGACTTTGGTGCGTTGATTGCCAATCCAAAAACGCTTTGGTTAGGCGCTGCGGCGCAGTTCGGTATTTTTGCAACGCTATTTGGCGCAATTTTGCTTAACTATGTACCTGGCATGGAGTTCTCCATGGCAGACGCATCGTCAATTGCGATTATTGGCGGCGCTGATGGCCCAACCGCAATCTTCCTGGCAAGTAAACTGTCCCCAGACTTACTCGGTGCGATTGCAGTTGCGGCATACAGCTATATGGCGTTGGTACCGATTATTCAGCCACCAATCATGAAAGCGCTAACCACTCAGGAAGAACGTCAGGTGAAAATGGCTCAGCTGCGCCATGTCGGTAAGTGGGAAAAGGTGATTTTCCCGATGGCAGTGCTTCTGATGACGATTCTGTTTTTACCTTCTGCAACGCCTCTGGTCGGGATGTTCTGTTTAGGTAACTTGATGCGTGAAGCTGGGGTTGTAGACCGTTTATCTAAGACGGCACAAAACGAGCTGATCAATGTCGTGACCATCTTCCTTGGTCTTGGTGTTGGCTCTAAGTTACAAGCGGATAAGTTCCTCAACTTAGAAACGCTTGGTATTCTGGCTTTGGGTGCGGTCGCTTTCAGTATCGGCACAGCAGCTGGCGTACTAATGGCGAAGTTACTCAACAAGTTCTCGAAAGAAGACATCAACCCACTGATTGGTGCGGCTGGAGTTTCTGCTGTACCAATGGCGGCGCGAGTGGTGAACAAAGTGGGCTTGGATGCAAACCCGCAAAACTTCTTGTTGATGCACGCTATGGGTCCTAACGTAGCGGGTGTTCTTGGCTCTGCAGTAGCGGCGGGTATTCTGCTTGCACTGGTCGGTTAGTGTGTAGGTAACCCACGAACGCAGTGAGTGCGTCGGGGATTAAATTATCCGCTTACAGCCATTAACTTAGCTAAACAAAATGGTTTATAGTCAAAGGGATGCTTCGGCATCCCTTTTTTATATCAATCACAGTAAAAAAGTGGTCAGAAATAGCGTAGGAAAAAGGCTTGAGAACAAGGCACCATTTTTCGATAAGTAGTTATTCTACATTCAAAAATGGTAACGCAGTTATCGAGTATTTTAACAAGCTAGAATGAGCAATTATTTACTACGATTGGTATCACTTCTAAGGAATGGTTTATGGAACACAAACAGATAGTTATCACTGAATTTGGAGATGCAAGCGTACTTGCGATTCAACACGCCCCAACACCGTCACCACAGTCAGGTGAAGTGTTAATAAAAGTCTCTTTTTCCGGTATTAACCCTATTGATGTAAAGACTCGTGCAGGTCTGGGCTGGGCTGCAGAACAAAACAAAGATAACCTGCCTTGGGTTCCGGGATACGATGTTTCAGGTGAAGTCGTATCATGTGGTGAGCAAACTTCCCGTTTTGCTGTTGGAGATAAGGTTGCTGGTTTCATTGGTTTTCCAGTAAGAGGTGGCGGATACAGTCAGTATGTCTGTGTGCCTGAAGCAGAGCTGAGCCACGTTCCAAGTAATGTCAGTTTGGAATCGGCGGCAGTACTTCCTCTTGCCGGCCAAACCGCGGCTCAGGCACTGGAGAAAGCTAACGTCACAGAAAGTGATCGTGTTTTAGTGCTTGCTGGTGCGGGTGGCGTAGGACACATTGCGGTGCAACTGGCTGTGGCAAGCAAGGCTGAGGTTTTTACAACCTGCAGTGAACGAAATGTCGATTATCTCACTTCACTTGGTGCCCATGCAGTGAACTATCAACTAGGGCCAGTGTCAGAACGTGTTGAAGACATAGATGTTTTAATTGATTTAGTGGGTGGAGATGCGGCTCTGGACGCTCTCAAATGTCTAAAGCCTAATGCTAGGATTGTTACTATTCCTACGATTACCGCGGAGCAGATTTGCGAACAAGCGAAACAGTTGGGCTTAGAAGCGAATGGTATGTTGGTTGAGCCTAAGCCAGAGCAGTTAGATTCATTGCTGTACATGGCGGATGTAGGGCTACTCAAAACAGAGGTTCAACATGTGTATCCAATGGACGAGGTCGTCGCAGCTCATGAACAAGTGGAGTCTGGGCGCACTCGAGGCAAGGTTTTGCTTGATATGACATGTTAGAAGCATTCAATGCTGGCTTTGAGAACATTGCGCTGTGGTTTTCTGGGTCAGCATTATGGGTGCTTTTCATGACAGGTTTTCTCAGTGCTACCTTACTTCCTGGTGGCTCTGAGGCTGGTCTCATTGCTACTCTCTCTCTAAATCAATATTCCGTCTTTTCCATCATCACTGTAGCTACGATTGGTAATACCCTGGGCGGTTTGACCAACTACTGGCTTGGATTATGGATTCCAAATAAAACCCAGGATGAAAAACATGGCCATACTGCATTAAAGTGGCTAGCAAAATATGGTTACTGGGCTTTATTTTTCAGCTGGTTACCTATTATTGGTGACCCGCTGTGCTTAGCGGCAGGATGGTTACGGATGAAATTCCTGCCGTGTGTAATGTTAATATTATTTGGAAAGGCCGCTAGATACAGTCTTCTAGCCGCCATCTATCTTGGATTATTTTAAGGAAAGTACATGAGAATGTTTTGGGTTGGCGCGTGTTCACTGCTAGTGATCACGGGTTGTGCATCACAATCCCCTGTTTCTTCACTGCCAGAGGGGGTTACTTTCGTCGAGTCATCACAAGCGGAAGAAGGCAAAGTTAAAATCCCATACCAAAAATACAAGCTTGATAATGGATTGACCGTCATTCTCGCACCAGAAGATTCAGATCCGCTGGTTCACGTTGATATGACTTATCATGTTGGCTCTGCCCGTGAAGAAATCGGTAAGTCTGGGTTTGCGCACTTCTTTGAGCATATGATGTTCCAGGGCTCAGAGAACGTTGCTGATCAAGAGCATTTCAAAATCATCACTGAGGCTGGTGGAACACTCAACGGAACGACCAACCGAGATCGCACTAACTACTTTGAAACTGTGCCAGCCAATCAGCTGGAAAAAATGCTTTGGCTCGAATCTGATCGTATGGGCTTTTTGCTTGATGCGGTATCACAGCATAAGTTTGAAATTCAACGCTCAACGGTTAAGAACGAACGTGCTCAACGTTATGATAACCGCCCATATGGTTTGATCTGGGAACGCATGTCAGAAGCGTTGTATCCAGAAGGCCACCCATATTCATGGCAAACCATCGGTTATGTAGAAGATTTAGATCGCGTTGACGTGAATGATCTGAAAGCCTTCTTCTTACGTTGGTATGGCCCAAATAACGCCACGCTGACGATAGGTGGCGATCTGGATGTTGAAAAGACGCTGACTTGGGTTAACAAGTACTTTGGCTCTATTCCTCGTGGTCCCGAAGTTGAGAATGCGCCAAAACAGCCCGCAACACTGGCTGAAAGCAAATACATTACGTTAGAAGATCGTATTCAGCAGCCAATGGTGATGATCGCGTGGCCAACGACTTACGATGGTGAAGCAAGCCAAGCGTCACTGGATACCTTATCCGAAGTACTTGGCGGCGGGACCAACAGCTTACTTTATCAAGATCTGGTGAAAACCCAGAAAGCGGTTGATGCAGGTTCATTTCATGATTGTGCGGAGCTGGCATGTACCTTCTTTGTCTATGCGATGGGAGACTCTGGCGACAAGGGAGATTTATCTAAGCTGTACCAAGACCTGGCTCAATCTTTAAATAAATTTGCTGAAACCGGTGTAACGGAAGATCGTTTGGAACAGCTCACTGGTAAGGCAGAAGCCGATGCGATTTTTGCCTTGCAAAGTGTCAAAGGTAAAGTGACTCAGTTAGCCTCTAACGAAACGTTCTTTGGCCAGCCAGACTTAATTGAAAAGCAGCTAGAACAAATTCGAGCTGTGACCCCGGATTCCGTTGATAAAGTTTACCGTGATTTTATTCAGGGTAAGTCTAAAGTGACGCTGAGTGTGGTACCGACGGGTAAAACGGATTTGGCTGTCAAACCAGCAACTTTTGTTACGCCTGAGCGCACACTCCCTGAATATAAAAAGATCACTGATGATCAACTCGCTTACCGCCGAGCGACGGATGATTTTGACCGTTCTGTGCAGCCACCAATGGGTGAACCGGTGAAAGCCACTATGCCAGATCTATATGATGTCCATTTCGACAATGGTTCTGAGCTTCTAGGCGCTGTGAGCGATGAAACGCCTACCGTTATGATGCAATTCAGCTTGCCTGCAGGCACGCGTTATGTGGAGAAAGGCAAAGAAGGGTTGGCACAGCTCACCGCATCAATGCTTCAGGAAGGCACGACAAAACGCACTATGGAAGAGATTCAGGCTGAGCTCGATAAACTGGGCAGTGTTATTTCCGTCGATGCAACCGGATATACCACCAATATCAGTGTTTCTGCTTTGGAGAAAAACCTAGCGCCAACCTTAAAGATCGTCGAAGAGATGTTGCTGTCTCCTGCTTTCAAACAAGAAGATTTTGAACGCGTGAAACAGCAAGCGCTGGAAGGACTGGTTTATGAGCATCAAAGCCCGAGCTGGATGGCTTCGCAAGCAAGCCGTCAGGTACTTTACGGTGATTCCATTTTCGCTCGCCCTAAAGACGGCACTCAAGCGGGGATGAAAGCTCTGACACTCAATGATATCCGCGAGTTTTACACAACGCACTACACGCCACATGGTGCTCAGATCACGGTTGTCGGCGATGTGAGCAAACAAGATATCGAGCAAAAGTTAGCGTTCTGGACGAACTGGCAGGATGATGCAGCACCGCTGTATGCTCCACAAAGTATACCAGCGTTAGGCCAGCAGAAAGTTCACCTTGTGGACAAACCGGGAGCGCCGCAAAGCGTAGTTATGATGGTCCGTCAAGGCGTGCCATACGATGCGACGGGGGAGTTTTTCCTAGGTCAGTTGGCTAACTTCAATTTATCGGGTAACTTCAATAGCCGCATCAACCAAAACTTACGTGAAGACAAGGGGTACACGTATGGTGCGTATGGTTACTTCTCTGGTAACCCTGAAACTGGATCTGTTGTATTTACCGCACAAGTCCGTGCTGATTCGACCGTTGCTTCAATTATAGAGATGAAAAATGAACTGAATGAATTCTCTCAAGCCGGTATGACGGATGATGAGTTGAACTTTATGCGTCAGGCGGTGGGGCAAAAAGATGCTCTAAAGTATGAAACTCCGACACAAAAAGCGGAGCTCATCAGTAACATCTCTAAATACAACCTCGATAAAGACTATCTTCAGCAGCGAAATGCGATTGTAGAAACAGTGGACAAGCAGACACTAAATACATTGGCACAGAAGTGGTTTGACCCTAATGATTATCAAATCATTGTAGTTGGCGATGCTAAATCACTTCGCCCTCAATTAGAAAAGTTGGGGAAAGACGTAGAAGAGCTTGAAATCATTCGATAGAGTACACATCTAATAGCGGAGGGCGTGCTCTCCGCTATACATCTAGATAAGTAACTTTTCATGGGTTCTTTATCTAGATGAACTGAATATCAATAACTTAGCTTTCACTTGCTTCGGATGGCAAGTGGCCTGCTCCTAACATAAGCGAACCTCATTTTGACTGATTTTGCTGCGCGACTGGAAAAAGTTGCATCAAACCCAGAAGTATTTAAGCAGTTTGGACGCGGTGTTGAGCGTGAAACTTTACGCTATCGTCAGGATGGACAGCTAGCAACAACACCTCATCCAGAGGGGTTGGGCTCAGCGTTCACGAACCAATGGATTACTACGGACTTTTCTGAATCACTATTGGAGTTTATCACTCCGGTTTCTCATGATATTCCGGAGCTAATGGCCCAACTGAAAGATATCCACCACTTTACTCAAACGAAAATGGCTGAAGAAAAAATGTGGCCACTTTCGATGCCATGTTATGTCGCCAGTGAAGAGAATATTAATCTCGCACAGTATGGTTCCTCTAACTCAGCACGAATGAAAACACTCTACCGAGAAGGGCTAAAACGCCGTTACGGGAGTTTGATGCAGATCATCTCAGGAGTGCACTTCAACTTCTCATTCCCTGAATCGTTTTGGGATGCCCTGTATGGCGAGCAGGATGAAGAAGCTCGTCAGGAAACGAAATCTGATGCGTACTTTGCCCTCATTCGTAATTACTATCGTTTTGGTTGGATGATTCCATATTTCTTCGGTGCTTCACCTGCGCTGTGTGGATCGTTTATTCAGGGGCGGGAAACGGATTTGCCGTTTGAAAGTTTGGGTGGCACTTTATTCCTGCCGAAATCGACTTCTTTGCGTCTGAGTGATCTCGGATACACGAATAATGCACAGAGCACGCTAAAAATAGGCTTTAATAGTATTGATCAGTACCTAGAAGGTTTAAGTGATGCTATTCGTCGTCCGTCAGAAGAGTTTGCAAAAATTGGCGTGAAAGTGGATGGTGAGTACCGTCAACTTAACTCAAATATTTTGCAGATTGAGAACGAATTGTACGCGCCAATTCGCCCTAAACGCGTGGCAAAAAGTGGAGAGAAACCATCAGAAGCATTGAAGCGTGCTGGCGTTGAATATATTGAAGTTCGCTCTCTTGATGTGAACCCATTCAGCCCAGTAGGTATCACAGAAGAACAAGTGCGCTTCCTGGATCTGTTCCTGACTTGGGCAGCCTTGTCTGATTCAGACCCGATGGATAACTGCGAGCTGGAGTGCTGGCGTGATAACTGGAACAAAGTCATTGTTTCTGGTCGTGAAAAAGGCTTGATGCTTCAGATCGGTTGCCAAGGTGAGCGCCTGCCTCTGCAAGAGTGGGCACATCGTGTGTTTGCCGAGCTACGCCAAATTGCCGTGATGATAGACGAGGTAACTGGTGGCAGTGCTTACCAACAGGTTTGCGATAAGCTAACTGGCTGGATTGAGGAGCCTGAACTAACGACTTCAGGTCAATTATTGGAACTAACAAAAGAGTTAGGCGGCTTAGGTAAAGTGGGTTGTTCATTAGGTATGAAGCATCGTGAAGACAATCTGCATCACGGCTACCAATATTACTCACAAGAAATAATGGAGCAGGAAGTCGCTGCATCTGTTGAAAAGCAAAAGCAAGCAGAGCTGAGTGACACGATGTCTTTTGATGACTTTTTAGAAGACTATTTTGCTTACTTAAAGTAATAACGCAATAGTAAGGATTGGGTGGGATTGAATATTAAGCCTCTAGTGGTGTCGGTGTTAGGTTGTGTGTTGCTCGCTGGATGTGCGACGGCACCACCGAAGCAGCAAGATAATCTATGTGAGATATTCCGCGAGAAATCTGGCTGGTATGATGATGCGAAAGATATGGAAGAAGAGTGGGGTACTCCGATCCATGTCGCGATGGCAATCATTAAGCAAGAGAGTGGCTACCGACACGACGCAAAACCACCCAAAGATTATGTGCTGGGCTTTATCCCTTGGGGTAGAGTCAGTAGTGCCTATGGCTACGCCCAAGCGCAAGATCCCGCATGGGACGATTTTCAAGAGTCGACCGGGCAAGGTGGATCGCGTACTAACTTTGACGACGCTATGATGTTTGTCGGTTGGTATACCCACGAAACCCGTCGCCAGCTTGGTATCTCTTTATGGGACCCATATAACCAGTATCTTGCCTATCATGAGGGGAGAGGCGGTTATCAGCGCGGAACCTATAAAAGGAAGCCTAGCTTAGTTAAAGTCGCGCGACGTGTAGAACAAACCGCGAAGAATTATGGCTGGCAGCTGAAACAATGTCGTCAGGAACTGGAAGACAACAGCAGCTGGTTCTTTTAACCCTCATAGGGATAAACAGAAATCAAACCAATACCGTAAGGTGTTGAGATTACAATCAGGAGAGATGTAATGCCTTTACTCGATAGTTTTACTGTGGATCACACTCGTATGAATGCACCAGCTGTGCGAGTTGCGAAAACCATGCAAACCCCAAAAGGGGACACCATTACTGTCTTCGATTTACGCTTTACTGCACCAAACAAAGATATCCTTTCTGAGAAAGGTATTCATACACTAGAACACCTTTACGCTGGCTTTATGCGTAGCCATCTAAACGGTGACAGTGTTGAGATTATTGATATTTCACCAATGGGGTGTCGCACTGGCTTCTACATGAGCCTGATCGGTACACCTTCAGAACAGCAAGTCGCAGACGCTTGGATTGCATCAATGGAAGATGTACTGAAAGTAGAAAGCCAGAACAAAATTCCTGAGCTGAATGAATACCAATGTGGCACTGCGGCAATGCACTCATTGGATGAAGCAAAACAAATTGCGAAAAACATTCTGGATGCGGGTGTGTCAGTGAATAAAAATGATGAGCTAGCTTTACCTGAGTCGATGTTAAAAGAACTGCGTATCGACTAAGACCCGAGTTGTCTTATCAAGTGTTTTAACCAAAAGAGCCTGACAACGTCAGGCTCTTTTTTCATCGTGAAGAAGCTAATGGCGAGTAAGTTAGTTACTGCCTTTCTTCCGTTTAGGGTAGACGCGCACTAACTTAATTCGATTCTCATCAATCTCGACAATTTCCATCGGATGACCGGACACTTGCACACTTAGGTGGCTTTCAGGAATATCTTCTAAGTGCTCTAGAATTAAGCCGTTTAACGTACGAGGGCCATCAGTCGGAAGGTGCCATTTGAGACCTTTATTGATGTCACGAATATTGGTGCTGCCTTCGATTAAGAAACTGCCATCACCTTGTGGGCTGATTTCATCAGATAAGCTTGGTGAGATCGAAGTGGTAAACTCACCGATGATCTCTTCCAGGATATCTTCAAGCGTAACCAAGCCAATAATGTCACCATACTCATCAACGATAAGACCAATGCGCTGTTTATTGCGCTGGAACTTCAGCATCTGCACGTTCAGAGGCGTACCTTCAGGAATGTAGTACACTTCATCAGCTGCACGCAGTAATGTCTCTTTGGTGAACTCGTTCTTTTCCAGCATTAGGCGGTAAGCCTCACGCAAACGCAGCATGCCGACCACTTCATCGATTTGATCGCGGTAAAAAACGATACGGCCATGTGGTGAGTGCGTTAACTGACGAACGATAGACTTCCAGTCGTCGTTGATGTCGATACCAGTAATTTCATTACGTGGCACCATAATATCGTTTACCGTGACGTGCTCAAGGTCCAGAATGGACACCAGCATATCTTGGTGGCGACGAGGGATAAGGCCGCCGGCTTCGTTTACTACTGTACGTAATTCTTCTGAACTGAGGTGATCTTCGACCGAGTGATCCGCTTTTACCCCGAGCAGGCGAATGAAGCCATTGGTAATGAAGTTAACTAACAGCACAAGTGGTGAAAGTAACTTCATCAGAATGGTTAACAGAATACTGCTGGTATAAGACACACGCTCTGGATACAGAGCGGCAATGGTTTTTGGCGTCACTTCGGCAAACACTAAAACCACCATGGTGAGCGCACCCGTCGCAATCGCCACACCCATATCACCGTACAGGCGCATGCCAATAATAGTCGCAATCGCCGAAGCGAGAATGTTGACAAGGTTATTGCCTATAAGGATTAGACCGATCAGACGATCAGGGCGGTCTAATAATTTTTCGACACGCCTTGCCCCCTTATGCCCATTTTTGGCTAAGTGTTTCAAGCGATAACGGTTCAGTGACATCATCCCTGTTTCTGAACCGGAAAAGTAACCTGATATGACGATAAGACACGCGAGTAGCGCAAATAAGATACCCGTAGATATGTCGTCCAAAACGTTGCAGTTCCTTGTAAGTATTGGGTTATTTTAAAAGCTATGTATGACGGTTAAGTCATAGAGTTACGGTACTGTATTTGATTTAACTTTGAATATAAAGGACATATCAGTGCCTTAATTCAAAATGATCTCTCTTACAAAGCGGCTACCGAAATAAGCTAGGGTGAGTAATGTTGCTCCCGCTACGGCAAACCAGGTTACTTTTCTTCCGCGCCAACCATTTTGATAGTGGCCCCACAATAAGATTGAATAGACCACCCAAGCGATGAAAGAAAGAATGGCTTTATGCGCTTTTCCTTCTGCGAACATATCTTGCACAAATACGTAGCCTGTAATAAGCGTAGCCGTCAGCAGTAAATTACCAATTAGAATAATTTTAAACAGCTGACGTTCAACCATGAGTAATGGCGGTAAATTAGGGTTGATTGCCAGAGATTTTTTGGTTTTCAGTTTGTGGTCAAGCCAAGCCAGTTGCAGCGCATACAACGCGCCAATACTTAGTGTGGCATAAGAAAACAGAGCAAAAGAAATGTGTATAAGTAACTTAGGGTCGTTTTCTAAATGTTTGATGAAGGTGCTCGGTAAAAAAGCCGCGGCAGATAGGTTGATAGCAGCAAAGCTATAAACGACGGGCAACAGAAACCAAAGCCGATTCTTTAGCATCGAAACGCTCATCACCAGAGAGATGATGAAACTGATAAGAGAGGCGACATTGAGAATACTAAAGTTCTGACCTGAACCATCGAGGATCAGATCACTCAATAACCACGCATGGAAAACAAGCGCACAGGCAGCGCTGGCAAATACGGTTTTTGCTTTGATGACTGACTGTTGTGAAAGTCCGGGTATGATCGTCGCAATCGCTAATACGTAAAGTATGGCGGCCGCGATGGCAATTACGCTATCCATGAATCCTAAATGTTGTTGTGCACAATAGAGAAATTATACCTTGCATTACTCTTTGCGGCTACGCTCTATGCGACAACAATCGCGATAGATGAGAGATTGAAATTAATAAGTTACCCCACCATATAGAAATAGAGATAATAATAGAGCAGCGGTACGGGTATGACTCAGACCTTGGCTAAGGTATACTCACCCTAATTAATCGCCATTTTAGCGAAGAGACAAAGATGTTTGAGAATTTAACGGATCGATTATCCAAAACGCTGAAAAATATCAGTGGCAAAGGTCGTCTGACAGAAGACAACATTAAAGAAACCCTACGTGAAGTACGAATGGCGCTCTTGGAAGCGGACGTTGCGCTTCCTGTTGTTCGTGAATTTGTAAACCGCGTTAAAGAAAAAGCGGTTGGTGTAGAAGTTTCTAAATCTCTGACTCCGGGTCAAGAGTTTATTAAGATCGTTCAAACCGAGCTTGAAGCAGTAATGGGTGAGTCTAACGAAGCTCTGAACCTAGCTGCTCAGCCGCCAGCAGTACTTTTGATGGCCGGTCTACAAGGTGCGGGTAAAACCACATCGGTAGGTAAGCTATCCAAGCTGTTAAAAGAGCGTGATAAGAAGAAAGTACTGGTTGTGTCTGCCGACGTTTACCGTCCTGCGGCGATCAAACAGCTAGAAACACTGGCATCAGACATCGGTGTCGATTTCTTCCCGTCGTCTCCAGACCAAAAGCCTATTGATATTGCGAACGCAGCCATCGACCACGCGAAGAAGAAATTCTACGACGTTCTGATTGTCGATACCGCAGGTCGCCTGGCGATTGATGAACAGATGATGGGTGAGATTAAAGATCTTCACTCTGCGATCAACCCGGTTGAGACACTGTTTGTTGTTGATGCAATGACAGGTCAGGATGCGGCGAATACCGCTAAGGCCTTTGGTGATGCACTGCCACTGACGGGTGTGATTCTAACCAAAGTTGATGGCGATGCACGTGGTGGTGCGGCGCTATCGGTTCGTCATATCACGGGTAAACCAATTAAATTCCTCGGTGTTGGTGAGAAAACTGACGCACTAGAACCCTTCCACCCAGATCGCGTGGCATCACGTATTCTTGGCATGGGTGACGTTCTGTCTTTGATTGAAGACCTGCAACGTAACGTTGACCAAGAAAAAGCAGAAAAACTAGCGAAAAAGTTCAAAGAGAAGAAAGGCTTCGACTTAGAAGACTTCCGTGAACAGCTAGACCAGATGCAAAACATGGGCGGTATGATGGGCATGATGGATAAACTGCCAGGCATGTCTCAGCTACCTGACAATGTCAAAGATAAAGTCGATGACAAGATGTTTAAGCAGATGGAAGCGATCATCAGCTCTATGACGATGAAAGAGCGTCAACGCCCAGAAATCATCAAGGGTTCGCGTAAGAAGCGTATTGCTGCAGGTTCAGGTGTGCAAGTTCAGGACGTAAACCGTCTGCTAAAACAGTTCACCCAGATGCAGAAGATGATGAAGAAAATGCAGAAAGGCGGCATGAAAGGCATGATGCGCAACATGCAAGGTATGATGGGTGGCATGGGCGGAGGCGGTGGCTTCAATCCATTTGGTCGATAATTGCCCACACACGCTATAGTTTCAGGGTGTTAGCTACATCACAAACTTTAATTTCCATTTATGTTGGTGAAAAAGTAACTAAACCCCTTGCATTGCTCCGGTAGAAGAGTAAAATTCCGGAGCTTTATTTTGGCACGAGCCCCAAATCGTTCAATTACTGAATGGTTCTTGGGGTTAATTTTATTTTTGAGAAAGCAAAGAGGACGACATGGTAACCATTCGTTTGGCACGTCACGGCGCTAAGAAGCGTCCATTTTATCAAATCGTAGTAGCGGACAGCCGCAACGCTGCAACTGGCCGTTTCATCGAGAAAGTTGGTTTCTTTAACCCAACTGCTAAAGGTCAAGAAGAAGGTCTACGTCTAGACCTAGACCGCGTTAACCACTGGGTTGGTCAAGGCGCGTCTGTATCTGACCGCGTTGCTAAGCTAGTTAAAGACGCTCAAAAAGCGGCTTAATTTTTTACTGTTAGAAGTAGAAACTAGTTTATGTCGATGAAAGGTAAAGAAACAATGAGCAACGAAAAGATTGTTGTAGGCAAGTTTGGTGCTACTTACGGCATTCGAGGTTGGCTTAAGGTTTTTTCCTACACAGACAATGCTGAAAGCATTTTCGATTACAGTCCTTGGTACATTAACCAAAAGGGCAAATGGGTTGAGTACAAAGTAGAAAGCTGGAAGCGCCATAATAAAGGTATGGTGGCTAAGCTGGAAGGCATGGATGTTCGTGAAGACGCGCATTTAATGACGAACTTTGAAATTGCTATTGACCCAGCGGTACTACCTGAATTGTCAGAAGATGAATTCTACTGGCGTGAATTGTTTGGGATGCAAGTAGTAACCACTAAAGGTTACGATCTGGGTGTCGTTACTGACATGCTAGAAACTGGCTCAAACGATGTTCTGGTGGTTAAAGCAAATCTTAAAGATGCTTTCGGGCAAAAGGAACGATTAATCCCGTTCCTTGAAGAGCAAGTGATCATTAATGTTGATCGCGAAGCTCAACGGATCGAAGTTGACTGGGATCCTGGATTCTAATCTCCAAAATTACAGAGCGAGATAAACATGTGGGTTGGCGTTATTAGCCTTTTTCCTGAAATGTTCCGTTCTGTTACTGATTATGGAGTAACAGGTCAAGCGGTTAAAAAAGGTCTTTTGTCGATTGAGACTTGGAATCCTCGAGATTTCACTCACGACAAGCATCGAACAGTCGATGACCGACCTTACGGTGGTGGCCCAGGTATGTTAATGATGGTTCAGCCTTTGCGCGATGCCATTCATACCGCTAAGCAAGCCTCACCGGGTAAGACGAAAGTCATTTACCTCTCTCCTCAAGGTCGTAAGCTCGACCAGCAAGGGGTTGAAGAGCTGGCAACAAATGAGAATTTACTTCTTATCTGTGGCCGTTATGAAGGGGTAGATGAGCGCATCATACAATCCGAAGTTGACGAAGAATGGTCGATCGGGGATTTTGTGATGACGGGTGGTGAGATACCAGCCATGACGTTAATTGATTCGGTTTCTCGGTTTATACCGGGAGTTCTAGGAGATTTTTCGTCAGCAGAAGAAGACTCTTTTGCTAATGGTTTGCTAGATTGCCCTCACTATACGCGTCCTGAAGTATTGGATGGCAAAGAAGTACCAGCGGTACTGTTGTCAGGTAATCACAAGGACATTCGTCAATGGCGACTCAAGCAGTCGCTGGGCCGAACTTGGCTAAGAAGACCAGAGCTCCTGGAAAACCTAGCTCTGACTGACGAACAGGAACAATTACTTGCCGAGTTTATTAGTGAGCATAAAGCCGTTAACGAACAGAATGCAAAGTAACCTAATTTATTTAGTATCAGTTTATTCTAGGAATTTTAAAAATGAGTAACATCATCAAAGCTCTTGAAGAAGAGCAAATGAAATCAGACCTACCTAAATTTGCACCAGGTGACACTGTTGTTGTTCAAGTTAAGGTAAAAGAAGGTGACCGTGAGCGTCTACAGGCTTTCGAAGGCGTTGTAATCGCAATCCGTAACCGTGGTCTACACTCTGCTTTCACTGTACGTAAGATCTCTAACGGTGAAGGTGTTGAGCGTACGTTCCAAACACACTCTCCAATCGTTGATAGCATCGAAGTTAAACGCCGTGGTGCAGTACGTCGTGCCAAGTTGTACTACCTACGTGAGCGTTCTGGTAAGTCTGCTCGTATCAAAGAGAAACTTGCTAAGAAGTAATGCTATAACTAGCGTTCTCATTAAACGGAGTCCATTGGGCTCCGTTTTTTTATTTTGTGTATTTAGCTTGCTCTTTTTCACCCGAGCTGTGTTGTCGGTGCTCATGTACTGGCGTACACTCCGCGCCTCCGCCTTGCTCGAATAAAAAATAGCTTCGCTAAATCATCAAAATAATCAGGGTAGAAAAAGGGGACTAATGAATACCGATTGCAGAACGTAACGGTTAAAATTCGTTATTCTGGACAGCGACGAAGAAGCGTGATTCAGGATCTACTCCTCACGTGCTGAATTCGAAGGTGCCTGTTTCAGCTGGATCATTGTTTTGAACAGATTCCTGATGTCGCTAAGGCTCCTCGGAATGACGGGGAAGCGAGACGGAATACAGAAATTATCTCTGGCAGAATACAGTAAGGTTCTAGGGATTAGGAAACTAAATCCTAGGTATGGTTGTTTTGAAATATGGACGGCTAAATGCTACAGGTTAACATAGTCATCCTGAACAGCGACGAAGAAGCGTGATTCAGGATCTACTCCTCACGTGCTGAATTCGAAGGTGCCTGTTTCAGCTGGATCATTGTTTTGAACAGATTCCTGATGTCGCTAAGGCTCCTCGGAATGACGGGGAAACGATTCAGGATCTAGAACCTAGTATTGATCTTCTGACCAGCCGTCACTGTCTGACATGTCTGGTGCGCCTGGAATAGTGTTCTCTTCGTCTGCCCATTCACCAAAATCAATCATCTGGCATTTTTTGCTACAAAATGGTCGGTGAGGGCTTTGCTCTCCCCATTCTACGTCGGCTCCACATTGAGGGCATTGAACGATAGTAATTTTAGACATGGATTGTTCGTCCCTTTGTGCTCTGTTTACTAATAAATATATAGATAATAAGAAGGGTATGGAAATTGTAGTTGAGTGAATTTAGGCTAGCTACATACCGCTAATTCAAACTCGACATCTTGAGTGCAAGCTTGACCACTTTCAAACGACATAAACTTAATCGCAAAGCGGTTTTTATGCCCTGAAATCATTGGGTAAACGCCATGCTCCATAGGGATATGGAGTCTCAGAATATTCGCTTCATCAGCATCGCTCTGGAAGAAGCCCGCACGGCCGATTTGGGCTTTAAATTGCCCGGTTTCTCGGGTTAACTTTAGCCATAAGTTCAACGCATCCGAAAGCGGCTTCAAGCTATCCAGCCATTTTTGTGCATCCTGCTTTTTACGATCAAGTGGTAAATGCAGCCAGTAGTGCAAAGCGGGTAAATCAAAACAACAAGAACCACCAGGCAGATTAAACCTTTGTCTGATCGAACTTAAAAAACGATCATCTTTAAGTGCCTGACCAAACCTTTCTGCGCGCATTAATTGTTTGTGCACCACGTCGATATCATTGAGTAAGGATGTCAGTGCCTCTTGATCGACACCTTCCACATGGAGCCAGTGTCGATAACTCAAACGCTGTTTTTCAAGATCTTTGGCCAGTTCACTTTTCAGTTGTAGCTGCTCGAAGATCTCGACCATATCAAACAACGCACGGAAAAATAACTGGTACTGGTGATTTTCAACAAAACCAGAGGCCAAGTGAGCCTGACGCAGCAGAGACTCTACTCTTAGATAAATACGAGTTTTCTCATTTAACGGATGTTCAAATTTGTGCGTGGTCATCGACATAAGCCTTGGTGAATTTCATTCTAATTTTGCAGATTTTTCTTACACATGGCTAGGTACTTTTCATGCAAATCTGTGATTTGAAGCAAAAGATCTTGGTCATCTGGGTTATTTTTAACCACATCGTCTGCCATATCGAGCCTTTGTTGCCTTGATGCCTGGGATACAAGTATCGCACGGGCTTGTTCTTCGCTGACATTATCACGTTTCATCGTACGAGATATTTGCGTTTCAGGATCGACATCCACTACCAGAACACGGTCACACAGGCTTTCTAACTGGTTTTCTACCAGTAGCGGCACTACCAGAAGCGCATAATCAGAGGTGACTTGCTGTAAGTCCTCTACCATTTTTTCGCGAATGATCGGGTGCAATAGTTTATTAAGCCAGTCTTTTTCATCTGGATTTGAAAAGATCTTCTCTCTTAACTTCGCCCGATCGAGCATTTGATCGTCACGAACAATATCGCTACCAAAGTGCTCCATAATTGCTGTCAGTCCCGGTGTTCCGGGTTCGACGACTTCTCTTGCAACAATATCTGCATCAACGATGTCGATTTTAAATTGCTGCTTGAACAGATTCGCCACGGTGGTTTTACCGCTGGCGATACCGCCTGTTAAGCCAATAACCAAAGCCATTTACGCTCCTAGAATTGATGTGAAATACCAATTTAGAATTTGATCACCCCAGAGTAAGCTAACCCATCCGGCAATCGCTAAGTAAGGACCGAAAGGGAAGGCCTTTTCGATCCCTTTCTTCTGCAATCGTAGCTGAATTATTCCAAATATGACGCCTACGATAGAAGAAAGCAAAATGATCATTGGTAAAGCTTGCCAACCCAGCCATGCGCCAAGCGCTGCGAGTAGCTTAAAGTCGCCATAGCCCATGCCTTCCTTGCCAGTGAGCAACTTAAAGCCCCAATAAACAGACCAGAGACATAAATAGCCAGCGATTGCACCGATCACGGCATCTTGCAGACTAACAGGACTGACTTCGAACAATGCTAGAGCAATGCCAGCCCAAGTTAATGGCAATGTTAATTGATCGGGGAGCAGCATGGTATCGAGATCGATAAATGTCGCTGTGATCAGAATGAAAGTAAAGAATATTAGCGCAATAGTGAAATAGCTGAAGCCAAAATGAAATGCAACGTAGCCGGAGCAGGCTGCAGTCAGTATTTCTACAAGTGGGTATCTGGCGCTGATCGGTGCGCTACAGTTGTGGCATTTACCTTTTAGAAGTAGCCAACTGATCACTGGGATGTTATCGCGAATACGAATCGGAGTACCGCACTGTTGGCAAGAGGAGCGGGGTACGCTTAATGTGAGTGCTTCTTTGGGTGATTCAATATTATATTCAGGAAAAGACTCAGCACATTCACGGCGCCATTCCAGCTCCATGATTTTTGGCAGGCGATAGATAACGACATTAAGAAAACTTCCCACGATCAAACCAAAAACCACGGCGAATATCACGAATAACCATGGGTAGTACTGAAATACTTCCATATTTGTCTCTTGAGTGGTGCATCAAACGGCAAGGTGCTGTTTTGAGGATTAATTTACAGCCCCCATTTTAGCCCAATACGCTCATTAAGTTAAAGATTGGCAGGTACATTGCTGTCACTAATCCGCCAACGACCACACCAAGAAAAACGATAATCAGCGGCTCGAGAATCTTACTCAGGTTATCGACGGTATTGTCTACTTCGAATTCATAGATGGTCGCCACTTTATTGAGCATCTCATCGAGCCTACCTGATTCTTCTCCAATCATTACCATTTGTAGTACGAGTTCCGGGAAAACATCACAGTTACGCATCGCGACATACATTGGCATACCAGCTGCTGTATCACGATAGACCTCTTCTACTGCTAGCTGATAGTGCAGGTTTCCTGATGTTTTTGAGGTGGTTTTTAAGCTGGTCAGGATTGGGATACCAGCACTAAAGCTGGTGGCCAGGGTTCGGCTAAATTTAGCAATCGCAGCCTTGGACAACATTGCGCCAAGAACGGGAACTTTCAATATGGCTCGATCCATCATCAAGCGAAAGGAATCAGAACGTTTTACCAGTATTCTTGCTGATATAACTAGGCTAAGTGTCCCAAGAGCGATGAATGAACCCCAATTTTGCATCCACGCAGACAAGTCTAGTACTTGTCTGGTAAACCAAGGTAATTCAGCACCAAAGCCGACGAACATTTTTTCAAACTCGGGAATAACTTGCGTGAGCATGAGATAGGAAACGCCCAACGCAACCAAAATGACCATCATTGGGTAGATTAGGGCTTTTATGACTTTGGCTCTGAGTTCCTCGCTTTTCTCACGATAAGTGGCCAGTCGTTCAAATACTTCCGCCAAGTTACCTGACAGTTCTCCGGTCGAGATTAGATCAGTATATAGCGAGTCAAAGTGTGAGCTGGCGGTGCGCATCGCTTTAGACATAGGCGTGCCCGCTTCAACCGCCCTAGTTATGCTCATTAAAATAGACTTCATCTCGGCTTTTTTATGGTTATTGGAGACCAGTTTCAAAGCCTGAACGAGTGGGACGCCTGTAATCAGCATGGTAGAGATTTGTCGAGTGAAAACGGTGATGTCTTTGCCTTTTATGCGATGGCTGAGTTTGGTTAAAAAGGAAATACTGCTTTTTTTCAGTTTTTTTATTTTTATATGCTGGGCGTTGAGGCGTTCGCGCACTTCCACTTCGCTCATGGCCAGCGTTTTCCCTGAGGTCTTTTTTCCTGCGCTATTAATGCCTTTCCAGCGGAAGTTCTTGAGTTGTGGGGTCGTCGTTTTCATAGGCTAAATGGCTGCTAGTTCAAAGTGAAATTAAAAGTAGAGCACGCGCTGCAGTTCGCTAAAGCTTGTGACGCCTTGCTTAAGCTTTTCTATACCTGACATTTGTAGTGTGCTCATCCCGTTATGGATGGCGAGTTTTTCGAGTTGATGTACAGAGGCACCTTTAATCAGTGCTTCGGATAGGGTTTCATCGAAACGCATCACCTCATAGATGCCAGTTCGTCCCGAATAGCCGTGTGTACAGTGGTTGCAGCCATTGGGGTTAGCTTGATAAATCTGGTCAGTTGCTTGAATGCCAATATGTTGTAATGCGGTGGTAACCTCTTGAGGCTTTTTACAGTGCGGGCAAAGCTTACGGGCTAAGCGCTGGGCAATAATAAGGCTGAGCGAAGAGGCGAGGTTAAAGCTTTCAACGCCCATATTCGTTAGGCGGATAACGGTTTCCGCGGCTGAATTGGTGTGGAGCGTCGACAAGACTAGGTGTCCGGTTTGTGATGCCTTAATCGCAATTTCTGCCGTGTCCAGATCGCGGATTTCTCCCACCATGACCACATCAGGGTCTTGACGCAGGAAAGAGCGCAGTGCCTCAGCGAAACCAAAGCCTATCTTAGGCTGAACCTGAACCTGATTAATTCCGGAGAGGTTGATTTCGACCGGGTCTTCAGCCGTAGATATATTTATCTCTGGTTTATTGAGTATGCTCAGCCCTGTGTACAACGAGACGGTTTTGCCGCTCCCAGTTGGGCCAGTCATTAAAATCATGCCTTGTGGGCGACGAAGAGCATCTAAATACAGCTGCTTTTGCTGGTCACTGTAGCCTAGTTTGTCGATATCCAGTGATGCGGAGCTGCTGTCGAGCAGTCGTAATACGATCTTTTCTCCGAACAGGGTGGGTAAGGTGGACACTCGCATATCAATGGCAGTGTCTTGATTGAGTTTCAGCTTGATACGTCCGTCTTGTGGCAAACGCCTTTCGGCAATATCTAGTTTGGACAGAATTTTGATCCGTGCTGATAAGCGCCGACTTAAATGGCTTGGCGGCTGCTGAGTCTCAATTAGAATACCGTCGCAGCGTAGGCGAACCCGATACATTTTTTCGTAAGGCTCAAAGTGGATATCGGATGCGCCTTTACGCACCGCGTCGAGCAAAATCTGGTTGATATAGCGACTAACCGGTGAGTCGTCCAGGCTTAAGTCTTCGATGTTGTCGATTTCATCTGCGCCCACGTCAACCAGATTGGCTAACTCTTCTTGGTTGATCTCTTTTAAGCCTACTTTTTCCTGGCCAAGAGAGCGACCGTATAAACGGCGAATCGCGGCATCAAGTTCAGCAAAATCTGCGATGACAAGGTCGACTTGTAATCCGGTAGCAAAGCGAAAATCATCTTCAGCTTGTTGATTCGTGGGGTCTGCAACCGCTAATAATAACGTTGAAGGCGTGCGGTGGAGTGGGAGCGCGTAATGACGTGTGATTAACTCCCTAAGACCAAGTTGTTGACAAAGAGAAGCGTACTCATATTGAGATAACTCAGGCCGATTTAAACCAAAGAGAGAACTTAAGTGCTCAGCGAACTCGCTTGATGTAAATAATCCAGAACTCACTAACGCTTCCGGCATCGAAGTACCAGAAGCGTTGACTTGCTCTATTAACGACTCTTCTTGGGCTGCATTGAGTAAGCCCGCTTGGCGAAGAATTGTTGAGAGGTTGCGCTCCATAGCTTACAAGTTAGCATCTTGTTCACATGACTTTGGAAGGAGTTTTTTTGCAGGGGTTGCCTGGCACTTCCATTTACCCCCAGTTTCTCTCTTAAGCGCTATTTTCGCATTATTAACGTCTGGACTATTTCCTGTAGCAGCGAAAGTAAGAAGTATATTACCTTTTTCTTTGTCAAATGAGATAGTTCCATTTTGGGGTTGAATTACCCCAAGGTCCTCAGTTTTTTGACCTGCCGCAGAGTTGTCCGGGAAAGACCCATTTGTTACCATATAATCTTCTACATTTGTTCGTATAGAGGTAATTGTGGCTAAACCAGCTCCCAGCTCAGACTTAGCTACATAGTTTTGATATTGAGGAATGGCGATAGCAGCTAAAACACCAATCACCGCCACCACAATCATCAATTCAATCAGCGTAAAACCTTGCTGTTTTTTGTGTTTATTTGACTTCATTTTCTCTTCCTTCTCATGAGATAGATAATGCTGTTGCATTGGCACAAGATTATGGAGAGTAAGAAGTGGTGAAAACTGGTAGGCTGCGGGTGATCGAGTCAGATAGATATCTTTAATGCTCAATTACATTCGATATGCAATGAATTGCGATTGGTTTGGCTTTTTACGGATAAAAATAAAGGGCCAAAGAGCCCCTTATTTAATGTTTGTTTTGTAACTTGTTGAATTTACTGGTTTAATATGGTTTTTGTCAATTGGTTATTTGAAGCGCATCGAAAGGTCCATCGCTTTTAGGTGCTTGGTTAGCGCGCCGACAGAGATGTAATCTACGCCAGTTTCTGCGTATTCTGCGATGGTGTCTAAGGTGATGTTGCCAGAGTTTTCTAATGCTGCGCGACCTGCGTTGATTGCTACTGCTTCACGCATCATCTCTTTGGTAAAGTTATCCAGCATGATGATATCTGCACCCGCTTCAATCGCTTCTTTTAGCTCGTCTAAGCTCTCTGTTTCTACTTCGACTGGTTTGCCAGGGTTCAATTCTTTTGCTGTTGTGATCGCTTGAGTGATGCCGCCACAGGCAATGATGTGGTTTTCTTTAATTAGGTAGGCATCGAATACGCCGATACGATGGTTGAAGCCACCGCCACAAGCGACGGCGTATTTTAGAGCGCTGCGCAGACCCGGGATAGTCTTGCGCGTATCTAACAGACGGCACTCCGTGTGCGCGATCTTTTCTGCGTACACGGACGTTGTGGTCGCACAACCAGAAAGCGTCTGAATAAAGTTCATCGCGTTACGCTCGCCAGTAAGCAAGTCACGAGCAGGGCCGGATAAGGTACAAAGTGTCTGGTTTGGTTCAACCTTGTCACCGTCTTGTACATGCCACTCGATAGTCACTTTACCGCCCAGCTGTTTAAATACTTCATCTGCCCAAGCCTGACCGCAGAACACACCGTGCTCACGAGTGATGATCGTCGCCGTATTGACGGCATCTGCGGGGATTAGAGATGCGGTGATATCGTTATTGATATCCACTGTGCCGCCGAGGTCTTCTTTTAAGGTATCGGCGACCGAGCGAGCGATCTCCAAAGGAAGTTGTTGTTTCAGGTATTCCAGGCGTTCTTGGCTGTTGTGTGTGTTCTTCATCGCAAATCTAGTCTTGAAAGGGAGATGGCAACGAATGATACTCTCCGGTGTCAATAATTTCAGCAGTTAATTTGCAAAGTATAGAGGTTGATATGCCCCCAATAATCGAGAATGGCTGGTTGACGCAAGCAAAGCATGTCCCGTCGCCTTTTTTTGATGCTCGTTCAGACACAAATGATATCTCTCTGCTTGTTGTGCATAACATCAGTTTACCGCCCGGCCAGTTTGGCGGCCCCTATATA
This sequence comes from Vibrio sp. STUT-A11, assembly GCF_026000435.1. Lineage (NCBI taxonomy): Bacteria > Pseudomonadati > Pseudomonadota > Gammaproteobacteria > Vibrionales > Vibrionaceae > Vibrio > Vibrio sp. STUT-A11. The sequence goes on from NZ_AP026763.1 coordinate 574,648, forward strand.
GAGGACTTTTTCTGCGGCAAATTGGACCCGAAAGTGCATCCATTTTTTGAAGTAATTCACAAAATGGGGGTTTCGGCTCACTGCCTTATTAAGAGAAATGGCGAGATTGTACAGTTTGTGTCCTTTCTTGATAGAGCATGGCATGCAGGGCACTCAAGTTTTGCCGGACGAGCTGGATGCAATGACTATTCGATAGGTGTTGAACTGGAAGGGACTGAGTTTATCGCTTACACAGACGAGCAATATCAGTCACTTGCGGGTTTATCTCAAGCGATCATGTTGCAATACCCTGACGTTACCCCCCAACGAATTACTGGCCACCAATACATCGCGCCGCTGCGAAAAAGTGATCCTGGCTTAAGCTTTGACTGGGTGAAGTATCGACGACTGATTTGAAATGAACTTGTGATAAATATGTAAATTAAAAAGGCTAGAATCAATAAGGTATGGGCTTATCCATGCCTTTTTTTATACAAAAAATAATATCTTTTGTTGAAAATTAACTACATTTTCGCGTGTTTATATACAGCGGAGGTCGATATTTGTGCTGATCATTATGTCATTTTATGTTTTTACTTTTCATATCTGCTAGCACGTCAATCACCCGCTTGTTTTATTATTGTAATTGGTAAGACCAATTTTATTGCTGTTTTAACCGCCAATTGTTATCAGAGTGTTTTGGCTAGGCTTGTTCTATGATTTAGGTCAATTTTTGGCTGGACAGTGACGTTTTAATTATGTTAATTTCTGCACCAACTTAAAATTGGTATTACCAATTACCTGCAAGAGTAGAAGAATAATAAATTATGGCTTATCAAAGGATTCGTCAGCCAAAGCTCTCTGATGTTATTGAACAAGAGTTAGAAAGGTTGATTGTGGAAGGAACATTGTCTCCGGGGCAGCAGTTGCCACCAGAGCGCGAACTGGCAAAACAGTTTGATGTTTCTCGTCCGTCGATCCGTGAGGCAATTCAACGCCTTGAAGCTAAGCGTCTTCTTACTCGCCGTCAGGGTGGTGGCACTTTTGTTAGCGACAACATCTGGAAAAGTTTTTCCGATCCTCTGCTAAATTTATTGTCTAGTCACTCTGAAACTCAGCTGGATTTACTGGAAACGCGTCACGCGATGGAAGGTATTGCCGCTTACTTTGCAGCTGTTCGTGGTACCGAAGAAGATTTTGCTCGAATTCAAGCCTGTCTTGAACGAATCAGCCAAGCGCAGTCCAATGATGATGTCGCAGCTGAATCGGCGGAAGTAATGCAGTTCTTAATTGCTTTAACGGAAGCGGCTCACAACGTAGTACTCCTACATATTGTGCGCAGTCTGGCACCTTTGCTTGAGCAAAATATTCTACAGAATTTTAAATTATTGCATCGCCGCCCTGAGGCGGTCGAGAAAGTAAGTAAACACCGAGCTAACATCGTGGATGCGATCGTATCTGGTCAGCCAGAAAAGGCGCGTGAGATGTCACATTCACACTTAGCTTATATTGAAGAAACATTGTTGGATTTGACCAGAGAAGAGTCTCGTCGTGAACGCTCTTTACGTCGAATGCAACAGGGCAATGACTCATAACGACGATTTGCTTGTTTTATAGATCCAACCAACAGAAGGATAGATCGCCATGTCTGATATGAAGCATGACGTAGATGCACTGGAAACTCAAGAATGGCTACAAGCACTTGAGTCAGTTGTACGTGAAGAAGGCGTAGAGCGTGCTCAGTTCCTACTTGAGCAAGTTCTAGATAAAGCACGTCTAGACGGTGTTGACATGCCAACTGGAATCACCACGAACTACATCAACACGATTCCAGCAGATCAAGAACCAGCTTACCCAGGTGACACAACACTTGAGCGTCGTATTCGTTCCATCATTCGCTGGAACGCAATCATGATCGTTCTACGTGCATCGAAGAAAGACCTAGAACTAGGCGGCCACATGGCGTCTTTCCAGTCTTCTGCTGCATTCTACGAAACATGTTTCAACCATTTCTTCCGTGCTCCAAATGAGAAGGATGGTGGCGACCTAGTTTACTACCAAGGTCACATCTCACCAGGTGTCTACTCTCGCGCATTCGTTGAAGGCCGTCTAACTGAAGAGCAGCTAGACAACTTCCGTCAAGAAGTCGATGGTAAAGGTATCCCGTCATACCCGCACCCTAAACTAATGCCTGAATTCTGGCAGTTCCCGACTGTATCTATGGGTCTGGGTCCAATCGCTTCTATCTACCAGGCTCGTTTCCTTAAGTACCTTGAAGGCCGCGGCATGAAAGATACTTCAGAGCAGCGCGTATATGCGTTCCTGGGTGACGGTGAGATGGATGAGCCAGAATCACGTGGTGCGATCTCTTTCGCTGCGCGTGAGAAGTTAGACAACCTATGTTTCCTGATCAACTGTAACCTTCAGCGTCTAGATGGCCCTGTAATGGGTAACGGTAAGATCATTCAAGAACTTGAAGGTCTGTTCAAAGGTGCTGGCTGGAACGTAGTGAAAGTAATCTGGGGTAACAACTGGGATTCACTACTTGCGAAAGACACCACTGGTAAGCTGCTACAGCTTATGAACGAAACGATCGACGGCGACTACCAAACATTTAAATCGAAAGATGGCGCGTACGTACGTGAGCACTTCTTTGGTAAATACCCAGAGACTGCTGCACTAGTAGCAGACATGACTGATGACGAAATCTTCGCACTTAAGCGTGGTGGTCACGACTCTTCTAAGCTATACGCGGCATTCAATAATGCGCAAGAAACTAAAGGCCGTCCAACGGTTATCCTAGCTAAGACTGTTAAAGGTTACGGCATGGGTGAAGCGGCTGAAGGTAAGAACATCGCGCACCAAGTTAAGAAGATGGACATGACTCACGTTCTACACCTACGTGATCGTCTGGGTCTTCAAGACATCCTAACGGATGAAGCGGTTAAAGAGCTTCCGTACCTGAAACTTGAAGAAGGTTCAAAAGAGTACGAATACCTACACGCTCGTCGTAAAGCGCTACACGGTTACACGCCTCAGCGTCTACCAAACTTCACAGAGGAACTGATCGTTCCTGAACTAGAAGAATTCAAGCCTCTACTAGAAGAGCAGAAGCGTGACATTTCTTCTACTATGGCATTCGTACGTTCACTGAACGTTCTGCTTAAGAACAAGAACATTGGTAAGAACATCGTTCCTATCATTGCTGACGAAGCACGTACATTCGGTATGGAAGGTCTATTCCGTCAAATCGGTATTTACAACCCGCACGGCCAGACTTACACACCAGAAGACCGTGGCGTTGTTTCTTACTACAAAGAAGCGACTTCAGGTCAGGTTCTACAAGAAGGTATCAACGAGCTAGGTGCTATGTCTTCATGGGTTGCAGCAGCAACTTCATACTCGACAAACGACCTACCAATGATTCCGTTCTACATCTACTACTCTATGTTCGGTTTCCAACGTGTTGGCGACATGGCGTGGATGGCTGGTGACCAACAAGCACGTGGTTTCCTACTAGGTGCAACTGCTGGTCGTACTACACTGAACGGTGAAGGTCTGCAGCACGAAGATGGTCACTCGCACATCATGGCGGGTACCGTTCCTAACTGTATCTCTTACGATCCGACATTCGCTTACGAAGTAGCGGTAATCATGCAAGACGGTATCCGTCGCATGTACGGTGAGCAAGAGAACGTGTTCTACTACCTAACGCTAATGAACGAGAACTACGCAATGCCAGCAATGCCAGAAGGCGCTGAAGAAGGCATTCGTAAGGGTATCTACAAGCTAGAAACTTACACTGGTTCTAAAGGTAAAGTTCAGCTAATGAGCTCTGGTACTATCATGAACGAAGTACGTAAAGCAGCTCAAATCCTTAGCGATGACTACGGTGTTGCTTCTGACGTTTACTCTGTAACGTCATTCAACGAAGTGACTCGCGACGGTCAAGCGGCTGAGCGTTACAACATGCTACACCCAGAAGCAGAAGCACAAGTACCATACATCCAAACAGTAATGGGTACTGAGCCAGCTATCGCAGCAACTGACTACATGAAGAACTACGCAGAGCAGGTTCGTGCATTCATCCCTGCTGAATCTTTCAAAGTTCTTGGTACTGACGGCTTTGGTCGCTCAGATAGCCGCGAAAACCTACGTCGTCACTTCGAAGTGAACGCAGGTTACGTAGTCGTAGCAGCGCTAACTGAACTAGCGAAACGTGGCGAAGTTGAAAAATCTGTAGTTGTAGAAGCAATTAAGAAATTCGACATCGACACTGAGAAAACAAACCCGCTATACGCTTAATTAAGAAGGTAGATAAGAAATGGCAATCGAAATTAATGTACCAGACATCGGTGCGGATGAGGTTGAAGTTACTGAGATTCTTGTGAGCGTTGGCGACAAGGTTGAAGAAGAGCAGTCTCTGATCACTGTTGAAGGCGATAAAGCTTCTATGGAAGTTCCTGCTTCTCAAGCGGGTATCGTTAAAGAAATCAAAGTTGCAGAAGGCGACAAGGTTTCTACTGGTTCTCTAATCATGATTTTCGAAGCTGAAGGTGCCGCTGCAGAAGCGGCTCCTGCGGCGGCCCCAGCAGTTGAAGCGGCACCTGTAGCAGCTCCTGCAGCGGCAGAACTGAAAGAAGTTCACGTACCAGATATCGGTGGTGACGAAGTTGAAGTTACTGAAATCATGGTAGCAATCGGCGACAGCATCGAAGAAGAGCAATCTCTGATCACTGTAGAAGGCGACAAAGCTTCTATGGAAGTTCCTGCACCATTTGCGGGTACACTGAAAGAGATCAAAGTAGCAGCAGGCGATAAAGTATCGACTGGCTCTCTAATCATGGTATTCGAAACTGCAGGTTCAGGTGCTCCAGCAGCACCAGCAGCAGTTGAAGCTCCTGCGGCAGCAGCTCCAGCAGCGTCTGCGGCAAAAGAAGTTAACGTTCCAGATATCGGTGGCGACGAAGTAGAAGTGACTGAAATCATGGTAGCAGTTGGCGACACAGTGGAAGAAGAGCAATCTCTAATCACTGTAGAAGGCGACAAAGCTTCTATGGAAGTTCCTGCACCATTCGCTGGTACGGTTAAAGAAATCAAGATTGCAGCTGGCGATAAAGTGTCTACTGGCTCTCTAATTATGGTATTCGAAGTGGCTGGCGCAGCGCCTGCTCCAGCGCAAGCAGCAGCACCTGCAGCAGCAGCGGCGGCTCCTAAAGCAGAAGCTCCAGCGGCAGCAGCTCCAGCTCCAGCAGCAACAGGCGATTTCAAAGAGAACGACGAGTACGCTCACGCGTCTCCAGTTGTTCGTCGTCTAGCTCGTGAGTTCGGCGTAAACCTTTCTAAGGTTAAAGGTTCTGGTCGTAAGAGCCGTATCCTGAAAGAAGACGTTCAGAACTACGTGAAAGAAGCGCTTAAGCGTCTAGAGTCTGGTGCAGCAGCATCTGGCAAAGGCGACGGTGCAGCTCTTGGTCTACTACCATGGCCAAAAGTGGACTTCAGCAAGTTCGGTGAGACAGAAGTTCAACCGCTATCTCGCATTAAGAAGATCTCTGGTGCTAACCTACACCGTAACTGGGTAATGATCCCGCACGTTACACAGTGGGATAACGCAGACATCACGGCTCTTGAAGCATTCCGTAAAGAGCAAAATGCGATTGAAGCGAAGAAAGACACCGGCATGAAGATCACGCCACTTGTGTTCATCATGAAAGCGGTCGCTAAAGCACTTGAAGCGTTCCCTGCGTTCAACTCTTCTCTATCAGAAGACGGTGAGAGCCTAATTCTGAAGAAATACGTGAACGTTGGTATCGCGGTAGATACGCCAAACGGTCTGGTTGTTCCTGTATTTAAAGATGTGAACAAGAAAGGCATCTACGAGCTATCTGAAGAGCTAATGGCTGTTTCTAAGAAAGCTCGTGCTGGTAAGCTGACTGCGGCTGACATGCAAGGTGGCTGTTTCACTATCTCTAGCCTTGGCGGCATCGGCGGTACTGCGTTTACTCCAATCGTGAACGCGCCAGAAGTGGGTATCCTGGGTGTATCTAAGTCAGAGATGAAACCGGTATGGAACGGTAAAGAGTTCGAACCGCGTCTACAACTTCCACTGTCTCTATCATACGACCACCGTGTGATCGATGGTGCGGAAGGTGCGCGTTTCATCACTTACCTAAACTCATGTCTATCTGACATTCGTCGTCTGGTTCTTTAATAGAAGTAGATGAATGAGAGGCGGCAATTTAGCCGCCTCTGTTTATAGCGAATAACGAATAAAAATTATCGGCAATTTGGTTGCCTTCCCTATTTAGTTCAGGGTTTTCACAATCGAATTGTTGTCTAGCTCACAGGCTAAATTGATTTACTTTTCACGCCATTAACATCTCTGTAAACTGTTAGCGGTCTGAAAGTCACTGTTTAAAAATCTTACTTAAACAAAAAGAATCAAAAATTACTCAGCCTGTTAGGGATAATGACTACAAGAGGTCAAAATGAGCAAAGAAATTAAAGCCCAAGTTGTTGTACTTGGTTCTGGTCCTGCTGGTTACTCTGCAGCATTCCGTTGTGCGGATCTAGGTCTTGAAACTGTACTAGTTGAACGTTACAGCACTCTTGGCGGTGTGTGTCTGAACGTGGGTTGTATCCCATCTAAAGCACTTCTTCACGTTTCTAAAGTAATCGAAGAAGCAAAAGCAATGGCTGATCACGGCGTTGTATTTGGCGAACCGCAAACTGACATCAACAAAATCCGCATCTGGAAAGAAAAAGTTGTTAACCAACTTACTGGTGGTCTGGGTGGCATGGCTAAGATGCGTAACGTAACAGTTGTTAACGGTTACGGTAAGTTTACTGGTCCTAACTCTATCCTTGTAGAAGGTGAAGGTGAGTCAACGGTTGTTAACTTCGACAACGCAATCGTTGCTGCTGGTTCTCGTCCAATCAAACTGCCATTTATCCCGCATGAAGACCCACGTATTTGGGATTCAACTGACGCTCTTGAACTAAAAGAAGTGCCAGAAAAACTGCTTATCATGGGTGGTGGTATCATCGGTCTAGAAATGGGTACGGTATACCAATCTCTAGGTTCTAAAGTTGAAGTTGTTGAGATGTTTGACCAGGTAATCCCTGCAGCAGACAAAGATATTGTTAAGGTTTACACCAAGCGTATCAAAGACAAGTTCAAGCTAATGCTAGAAACGAAAGTAACAGCAGTTGAAGCGAAAGAAGACGGTATTTACGTTTCAATGGAAGGCAAGAAAGCACCTGCTGAAGCAGAGCGCTACGATGCTGTTCTTGTTGCTATCGGTCGTGTGCCAAACGGTAAGCTAATCGACGGTGAAAAAGCGGGTCTTGAAATCGACGAGCGCGGCTTCATCAACGTTGACAAGCAAATGCGTACTAACGTTCCTCACATTTTCGCGATCGGTGATGTTGTTGGTCAACCGATGCTTGCGCACAAAGGTGTGCATGAAGGTCACGTAGCAGCTGAAGTTATCTCTGGTAAGAAGCACTACTTCGACCCTAAAGTTATCCCTTCAATTGCGTACACTGAGCCAGAAGTGGCTTGGGTTGGTAAGACTGAGAAAGAAGCGAAAGAAGAAGGCATCAAGTACGAAGTGGCAACATTCCCATGGGCAGCATCAGGTCGTGCAATCGCATCTGACTGTTCTGACGGTATGACTAAGCTAATCTTCGACAAAGAAACTCACCGCGTTATCGGTGGTGCTATCGTTGGTACTAACGGTGGTGAACTACTTGGCGAAATCGGTCTTGCGATCGAGATGGGTTGTGATGCAGAAGATATCGCTCTGACTATCCACGCTCACCCAACACTACACGAGTCGGTTGGTCTGGCTGCTGAAGTATTTGAAGGTTCAATCACTGACCTTCCAAACAAAAAAGCAGTTAAGAAGAAGTAAGTTTCTTTACTGAATGAATAATAAAAACCGCTGAACTTTCAGCGGTTTTTTTTGTACGTAAAACTCATGTTTTGTAGTCAAAAAGCCCAGTAGAAGGTCAAGCTAATCGAGAGTATAGCTTTCACCCTATGGTGTCATTCCGAGGAGCCTTAGCGACATCAGGAATCTACTCACTTCAAAAATGGAGCTGAAACGAGCACCTTAAACACCGACACTCTCGGTAAGTAGATCCTGAAACGAGCACCTTAAACACCGACACTCTCGGTAAGTAGATCCTGAATCACGCTCCTTCGTCGCTGTCCAGGATGACGGTAGTGTTACTATGTTGTTTGTAGTTGAACTAGCTGGGCTTAGTTAGTTTTGGTTTAAATCTTTATTAACCGCGCTCGTAGATACAAAGCATATCCAGGTATGAGCTGACCAGGTTTTTCAGCTCATCTTCACCTTTAAAACGGTTTGCTTGTACAAACAGTGAGTAGCAAATGCCGTGGAACAGGTTAGTCAAATGTTCTGGTTGATGCTTGTTGCAAATTTCACCACGCTCAATTGCTTTGATAAACATGTTCTGTACCAACAGCTGATTGGTGCGGTTGGTTGACACGAATAGTGGCCAAACTTCGTCGCGTGTCGATGCGCTCCACTCAAACCATACTTTCAGCCAGTGGCAATCTTGATTGACTAGCTCAATCATCGCGCTAGTGATATTCGCAATATTGTCACGTGCGTGTAGGTCTAAATCAATGTTATCTGACAGGAAGTTTGAGAACTGACGTACTACGTGGTTCAGTACTTCATCGACCAGATCTTCTCGGGTTGGGAAGTAGTTAAAAACGGTTGCAACAGAAACTTGCGCAATTTCAGCGATATCCGCATGACCGCCGCGGCCAATGCCACGGCGCGCAAATACTTCCAACGCGATTTCCATCAGTTGTTGTTTACGCTTAATAGGGGAAAGCCTAGTACGGGCTCTCTTTGCAATTGAGTCCATTATATTTACCTTGCCATTTTCGTTGTATGGGGGGAAATCCCCCTAATTGATTATTTTAATAATTGCTTAAAGCAAGTGATGAGTGTAATGGTGCATATAAGCAAGGTCAACATGTGTTGTGTGATTTGTAGACAGTAATGCTCTGATTGTTGATGCTTTTCGTCAGAATATTGTGAAATTCAAGCTATGCACCCAAAAAATCCTCGCAACGGGTTGTGACTTTCAACGCAATGAGCGTGGTGATACACTACGCGCCGTAAGATTAGGTGATCGTTTGCGCGCGATTGACCTTAACCCACCAAATAAATTGAGCAGAGTATGAAACATACAGTAGAAGTCATGATTTCTGAGGAAGTCGTTCAGGATCGAGTTCGTGAAATAGGCAAGCAAATTACTGAGCGTTACCAAGGTAGCGAAGATCTGGTTTTGGTTGGCTTATTGCGTGGTTCATTTGTTTTTATGGCCGACTTAGCCCGTGCCATTGACCTGACTCATCAAGTCGATTTCATGACGGCTTCAAGCTACGGCAATACGATGGAAAGCTCACGTGATGTTCGTATCCTGAAAGATCTGGATGACGATATCAAAGGCAAAGATGTTTTGCTTGTTGAAGACATTATCGATACCGGTAATACGCTGAACAAGATTCGTGAAATCCTGTCGCTACGTGAGCCAAAATCTATCGCAATCTGTACCTTGTTGGATAAACCATCTCGCCGTGAAGTGAATGTGCCAGTTGACTGGATTGGCTTTGAAATCCCAGATGAGTTTGTGGTTGGTGTAGGTATTGATTACGCTCAGAAATACCGTCACTTACCATTTATCGGTAAAGTTGTGCCTCAAGAGTAATTGATACTCTTAACGTAACCTGAGATTGTTTTAAGCCATCGCCATCAAACCTGTTTTTTAACTACAGTGATATTGAGCGATGGTTTTTCTTAGTTTAAAACAATACGCGATTATATAAATACACCCTAAGACAAAGGCCGAATCAACATATCCAGTTTAGGGTGTACCACTCGCCGCTTGACCGTTACTGCGTAGAAATTCTCGTACACATTTGGTAGCAACATATAGCTTTTTAAAATCCCCTGATCCAACTCATCTTTAACAACTACTTCCGGCATCACCGCCAATGCGCCTGTGTCACGAGTTAATAATCGCAGCATCGCCATATCATCCGATTCAGCAATAATTTCCGGCTGCAGTTGATACTGAGCCGCAAAGGCATCAAACGCTGAACGTAAAGGGTTTTCGCCATATGGCAACACCCAACGCTGATTGCAATAGCTATTACCTAGATCCTGCCCCAACTCCAAACCAGGAGGGCCAATAATCGCTACCGACTGTCTGGCGAGTACACGGCTTTGCCAGTTCTGTTTGTTTGAGCCACGGACGGGAATATTGGTCAGTGCCATATCCAACTGGAGTTCACCAAGCGCAGTTAACAAACCGGTTTGGCTCATGGACTGTAGCGTGTAGCGGCAGTCATCCTGATTGATTAATGGCTGAATAAACTGCTCGATAAAGTTACGCGAAATGGTTGATAAGATCCCGATACGAATCGTTGCTCCGGGAAGAGCTTTCCCACTGGTCAGAAGCTTTTCCAGCTCTTCACCATTTTTGAAAATTTCCTCAGCATAGCTCAGAGCATGATAACCACTTTCAGTAAGCGCTAATGTACGTCCTTTCCTCATGAACAATTCAACATCTAAACTTTGCTCTAATTGTTTGATTTGTGAGGAAAGGGCAGACTGAGAAATATGTAATTTCTGCGCAGTCTGGGTGAGGTTACCCTGCTTAGCCACTTGCCAAAAATAATAAAGATGATGATAGTTGAGTCGATTCATGGTTCTAGAAAAAAGAATGATTTATCAATTATTATATATTTTACTTAAGTGTAACTAACTTTCACAATACTCGTCATATTATTAAATGTGAGGTTGGTCATGTTCTCTGTGTTTTTACTTACACCGCTCAAGCTGATGTTACTCAGTTTGATTGCCATACTCGGATTCACCATCATTCGTTATAGTTGGGTGGCATTTGCTGGTGAAGCGGATCGCGGGCGTTTTCTTCGCGCTTTAATCATGACTATTTGTGCCGTCATTATGGTGGTCATCAGTAATCAGCTGCTTGTATTTTGGACCGCATGGGTTAGCGTAAGCCTTTCTCTTAACCGGTTAATTCTTTTTTATCCGCAGCGTGCTCGTGCACAGCTTGCGGCACACAAAAAATTTCTGCTCGCCCGGTTTAGCGAATTACTTTTAGCTGCGGCATTTGTCCTTTTATACCTTGAGTTCAATACATCATACATCAACGATATCATCGCTCAGGTTTCACTCACTTCAGACAGTGCCAAGCTTGAAGGTGCAGCGATACTGCTGGCTATCGTCGCATTGATTAAGTGTGCGCAGCTTCCTGTTCATGGCTGGCTTATTCAGGTTGTTGAAGCACCAACCCCAGTTTCGGCACTGCTTCACGCCGGCATTGTGAATCTTGGAGGAATATTACTACTCTTCTTCGCCCCTATACTTGCTTCAAGCGCTTTGGCGTGTGGCATTCTGATTGTACTGGCGGGAATCAGCACTGTGATTGCTGGTCTGGTAAGCACCACGCGCATTTCTATTAAAGTAAAACTGGCGTGGTCGACAAGCTCACAAATGGGGCTAATGCTGGTTGAAATAGCGTTAGGTCTTTACGAAATGGCTCTGCTGCACTTATTTGCGCACTCATTTTACAAAGCGTACTCGTTTCTTAATAGCGGCAATACCGTTAACCACTATCTGGCAGCAAAACTGGCTGGCGAGGTAAAACCTCGCGTGCAACATTGGTGTATTGCGCTCACTCTTGCTCTTATCTTGCTTACTATCACTCAGTGGCAATTTTCGGTGATGACCAGCCTGGCAGCAACCATCTTAGTGTGGTTTGCACTTAGCGCGCTAATTTTGCCAAGTGTTACTCGCTGGGACAGAGCTAGTCTGCCACGCATTGTTATTACCCTATGTTTTGCTTCAGCACTACTTACACTTTACACCACAGCCAAACACGCTCTGGCTGAAGTTGTTGGCCTCGGCGCTCCGCTAAATATACTGGCAGACGGATTTGTGGCTGCACTATTCATCTGTTTATTTGCCCTATCAATGGCACTGCAATACTGGCCTCATGTCAGCTGGGTCAAACGTCTGTTTATTTCACTTAACGCTGGGGTTTATCTCGATGAGTGGGCAACTCGCCTGACGTTAAAGTGGTGGCCGAGTCAGTCACTACTTGCCTTACAGAACGCTCAGTGGCAAGAAAAACCGGAGGCTAAATAATGATTGAACAACAACTGCATATGCCATATATCGATATTGCTAAATCCGTATCCGCATCAATCGCGCCGGCCTGGCCACTGGATCAATCTATTGCGGTTAACCCGTGGTGGCCGCAGCGTCATAATTCCATTGAAACAACCTTTGCTGAACAAACGGTTATCACGGGTGAAACCAGCCTGATGCCAAGAGCGTACTATCGTGAATTGTGGAATCAGCAAATTCAGCCTGAACATGTGCATCAGGCTATTGCGCAATCAGACTCTGTACTAACTTATGAGCAAGTTATTGAGGATCTGCAGCGAAACGAACCTAGCCTGATACGCTGGAAAACTCTGGCGATGTTGATGGATGAGGAAATTCCATCAGAACAAGGGCACAGTTGGGCACAGGAAATCGTTCAGCAAGTGAGCCAGTTTATCGCGCTCTATCACCAGTATCCGGACCGCTTTGATGCCGATGGCAAAGATGGCGAGCATCTATATCAAAGCTGGCTGGAAGTAATTTGTCGCGACAAAGGTATGAAAACACTGCTTGGCGTCGACCTGCTGCCCTATTTTCAAAAACTACCCAAATCGCTGCTTGAAGCATTAGGTGCAATCTATAAGACCTGGCAATCTACCTGGCAAACCGAAAGTGGTTGTCGCGCCTTTATGCGCGCTTCACTGCAACAGCTGTCTGGTTGGGCAGGTTGGCAATCATGGCTCGATTGGCAAGCTAACCTCGCACAGAAGCCAAGCAGCTTGTCTCACACTCTGGGCCTAACAACAATTTTGTTGGCATGGGACAAAGTGTTAATGATGTGGCTGGAAGAAACGCATCCACAAACCGCCAAGCGAATTCGTCAAACACTCGGCCATCAGACGAACAATATCGAACAGCTGTATTTTTTAGCCAAACAGCAGTTAGCATCAATGTGGATTTGGCAGCGTGCGCTTGAGCTTAGCGTACAAAATTCGTGGATCCATCAGGTTAGTTCCGTGAAAGAAAGCACCGAAAGTGCTCGCCCACAGTTGCAAGCGGTGTTTTGTATTGATGTTCGTTCTGAGCCAATGCGCCGTGCGTTAGAAGCGCAGGGCAGTGATATTGAAACCGTAGGGTTTGCTGGATTCTTCGGCATTCCTATCGCATATCAGAATCACGACGGCAGTATTTTACGTCCTCAACTGCCAGGCTTATTAGCTCCTGATTTAGTCGCTCAGCAAACTCGCATGCAACCAGAACGTTGGTTGAGACTAACCAAATTAGGTTGGCAAAACAGCCTGGATAAACCCTCGTCGAATTTAGGCATGGTAGAAGCCGGTGGTTTAATCAAGTTAGTCAGTCTGTTTAAACGCGTTGTGATGCAAGAAGGTACTGAAAACCCTGTTAACAAGGATCTTCGCGCCAATGAAACCTGGCAGCTTAAACGCAACCAAACCTTATTAACGACAGCAGAAAAAGCCGAATTAGGCGCTGGTATTTTAACCGCGATGGGCATTGCCAAACGTCTCGCTAACGTCGTGCTGTTAACGGGACACGGTAGTCAAACCTGTAACAACCATACTTCATCAAGTCTGGATTGTGGTGCGTGTGGCGGTCAAAGCGGTGAAGTGAATGTCAAAGTTCTGGCTTCGCTGTTAAACGATGAGCAAGTGCGCCGTGAGATGGAAAACTTTGGAGTAAACATTCCGGCAGACACACAGTTTTATGCAGCGCTGCATAACACCACTACCGACAATTTAACCGTGTTTGACGCGCCAAGTGCTAATTGGCGTAAGACAATTATTGATGCCAGCCACCAGGCTCGCCATGTTCGTGCAGAACAATTTGATGCACCAGTGGCGCCAAGCAAAAGTGACCTTAACCGATTCTTTAAACAGCGAGCAACAAACTGGGCACAAATGAGACCAGAGTGGGGGCTGTGTAATAACGCGGGAGTATTTATTGCCCCGAGGACGCTGACTCGTAATTTAGACTTTGCCGGACGTGCTTTCTTGCATGAGTATCACAGCGAGCAAGATCCTGAATACGTTCAACTGGAAAAAATTCTAACCGCACCGTTACTGGTTATGAACTGGATTAACTTACAATATTACGCTTCAGTTACCACTCCGGAGAAATTTGGCAGCGGTAACAAACTGCTACACAACGTGGTTGGCGGGCATATTGGTGTATTTGAAGGGAACGGTGGCGACCTGAGAATCGGGCTTTCAAAACAATCGGTTTACGATGGTAGCCATTACCGCCATCAGCCAGTCCGCCTCAGCGTATTTATTCAGGCACCCCAATTAGCCATTGAAGCTATCATGGCTCAGCATCAGGATGTGGCATCATTGGTCAATAATGGCTGGCTATTCCTATATCATGTGGATAGCCAGAAGCAAGTCAGCCAGTACCGGGATGGCACCTGGCAAGTTATCACTTAACAATCACTTACTTCTAAGACCTAAATACTAGCCTTATATTAATCTGGAAAATTTGTTGATTGTTCAAAGTCCAATATGATCACTTTTTTAGCTAGGTTGGTATTTGTCTGTATTTAGATTAACGTACGAATAAAAATGCCCACACTATGGGCATTTTGTCTTTAAGCTCTAATTCCCAGGGGGCGTGGGAATTATGAAAAATTTAACAACTAGAACTTAACGATATGAGACTTAACGACAAAGCAATTTATGTTCTGGATTCAGAATCCTTTCCATCGCAGCTTTGTAACTCTCTACTACCGTATCTCTGGAGTGACAACGCACACCTATGTACTCCAGCTTGCCATCATCGATACCGTAAACAACACCGTGTACTTCAATTTCCTGACCGCGTTCCCAGGCATTTTGCAGAATCGTTGAGTTGCTTAGATTATGAACTTGCTCTGCAACGTTGATTTCAGCCAGTTTGTCTGAGCGATCAGCTTCCGGCATTGATTCAATATAACTACGATGTTTGTAGTACAAGTCTCTGATATGCAGAAGCCAGTTGTTAATTAACCCGAGTTGAGGATTATCAATGGAGGCGGTTACACCACCACATCCGTAGTGACCACAAATAATAATATGCTTCACTTTTAATACGTCTACTGCGTATTGAACCACAGATAAACAGTTTAAGTCGGTATGAACAACCAGATTAGCGACATTACGATGAACGAATAGTTCTCCAGAGTACAGACCGGTTAGGCGTTCTGCCGGAACTCGACTGTCAGAACAACCAATCCACAGGAAGTCGGGGTTCTGTCCTTCAGCTAGCTTAGCGAAATATTCAGGGCGTTCAGACTTTATCTCTTCTGACCATTTTGAATTATTTTCAAATAATTGTTTAATTTCCGGCATCTTGTAAATTACTTCCCTTAAAAGACAAAAGCACTGACAGCTCAGCTGTTCGAATATAGCAAGCGATCAAAATTTCAACTATACACAATGTTACAATTTCGGTCCCGTTAATTATTACTCAGACAGGACTCATCTGACGTGTTCTTATCAATAAATTCGTACAATTGAGTCTGTTTATTTATCTACCCTCAAAACACATGAAATGGTTATGGTTTGAGGGAGCGTATCACTGGTTAAAGTGGTGAAGTTTGTTTTGATATTAATGCAAGGGAATTCAGTGTTGTTCGGTAATCGTTTTGAAGATATCAATTTCAAAGGGGACATCTTTGGTGGTGTCACAACCGCCATTATCTCGCTACCTTTGGCTTTAGCATTTGGCGTCGCTTCAGGAGCTGGCGCTGAATCTGGCTTATGGGGCGCGATCATGGTCGGTTTGTTTGCCTCTCTATTTGGTGGGTCTAATACGCTGATATCAGAACCGACCGGGCCGATGACCGTCATCATGACTGCTGTGCTAACGAGTATGATGGTGAAATACCCGGAAACAGGGATGGCCATGACGTTTACTGTCGTCATGATGGCAGGTGCGTTTCAGATTTTGCTGGGGACACTAAAGCTGGGTAAATACGTTACCTTAATGCCTTATAGTGTAATTTCCGGGTTTATGTCGGGGATTGGTGTCATACTGATTATCCTGCAATTATCCCCACTGCTGGGGCATGCTGCGCCTTCAGGTGGTGTATTAGGGACACTTTCTGCATTACCTGAGACCATTTCTAATTTGAAGTTTAGTGAGCTGTTTTTAGGCTTGCTGACGTTAGGTATTCTGTTTTTCTTCCCAAAACAATATCGCAAGTATGTACCTGCTCAGCTGGTGGCACTGGTTGCTGTCACGTTGTTATCCGTGATGGTGTTTGATACGGATGACATTCGTCGTATTGGCGAAATCCCAGCTGGTCTGCCTTCGTTGGTTACGCCGCACATTAACCCGGATATGTTTGTTGAGATGGTTATCGATGCCCTGGTACTGGGGACACTTGGTTGTATTGATACGCTACTCACAGCGGTTATCGGCGACTCATTAACGCGTAAAGAGCATGATTCTGATAAAGAACTGCGTGGTCAGGGTCTGGCGAATATGATTTCCGGATTGTTTGGTGCGCTACCGGGTGCGGGGGCGACGATGGGAACCGTGACCAATATACAGGTCGGTGCGCGCTCACCGTTATCTGGTGTGGTGCGTGCGTTGATGCTGGCATTAGTGGTCTTGGTTGCTGGTGGGTTGACCGAGCCGATTCCAATGGCGGTACTGGCTGGTATTGCCGTGTATGTCGGTTTTAACATTCTTGACTGGAGCTTTATTCAGCGTGCTCACAAAGTCAGCTTTTCAGGCATGGCTGTGATGTACGGGGTGATGCTGTTGACCGTATTCGTCGATCTGATCGTAGCCGTCGGGCTTGGGGTGTTCATTTCCAATATCATTATTATCGAACGCCTGAGCCGTGAGCAGGCACGCCAAGTTAAAGCCATTAGTGATGCTGATGAAGATGATGTGCCTTTAACAGACAGTGAAAGAGGACTATTGGATCGAGCGAATGGTACGGTGCTGTTCTTTTACCTTTCTGGGCCAATGATCTTTAGCGTATCAAAAGCGATTTCTCGTCAGCACTCAAGTATTGCTGATTATGAAGTGATGATCCTGGATCTCACGGATGTACCAATGATTGATGTGACCGTGGGGTTAGCACTGGAAAACGCGATCAAAGATGCTCTGGATGCAAGTTGTGAAGTGTATCTGTTGTGCCCGAATCAACGTACACGTGAACAACTGGAAAAATTCCATGTGATCGATCTGGTGCCCGCAGCCAACATTTATCGATTCCGATATGAAGCATTGAACGCCGCTGTTGCGCATGTTGAGGAAGCGCAATATCAGCGCATTACTGCGTAATTATTTAGCTCTGCTAAGCCGGCTTGGCAGAGCTCTCATCCCACGTCTGGTTTCCCATAGCCGCATTGCCCCAGTTATCTGCCTGTCTAATTCGCAAACACAAACTCGTGATTGATAACCCTTCTAAGTTTATACAAAGGTTTCATTGTAATCATCGTTATTCAACGATAGACTAATAATCCTTCACTGCAGTACCGAAAAGATATTTCAGAGGCATCGGCTCTGAATTGTTCAAATACTCTCACTTGGTATCCGCAATAACGAATTACAACAGACGGCATCAACTACGCTATGTACGCATTAGAAATCGAACAGCTACGTAAAACGTACGCAGGCGGCTTTGAGGCGTTAAAAGGCATCAGTCTACAAGTTAAACAAGGTGACTTTTACGCGCTTCTCGGCCCAAATGGGGCAGGGAAATCAACCACAATCGGTATTATCGCTTCGCTTGTCAATAAAACGTCCGGAACCACCAAAGTCTTTGGTTACGACATCGATACTGATCTTGAATTGGCGAAACAAAATTTAGGCTTGGTTCCTCAGGAGTTTAACTTCAACCAATTTGAATCGGTGGAGCAAATCGTTACTCAGCAAGCCGGTTACTACGGCGTACCAAAAGCGGTTGCAAAAGAGCGTGCACAGAAGTACCTGACTCAACTTGACCTATGGGACAAACGTTCAGAGTCCGCTCGTAATCTATCTGGTGGCATGAAACGTCGACTCATGATTGCCCGAGCGCTAATGCATGAACCAAAATTACTGATCCTCGACGAGCCAACGGCTGGCGTGGATATCGAATTGCGTCGTTCAATGTGGGAGTTCCTTAAAAAGATTAACGCTCAAGGCATCACGATTATTCTGACCACTCACTACCTTGAAGAAGCGGAAATGCTTTGTCGCAACATCGGTATTATTAATCGCGGGGAGCTGATTGAGAACACCACGATGAAAGGCTTGTTATCTAAGCTGCAAGTCGAAACATTTGTGCTCGACGTTGAAAACGAAAGCTGTCTTCAGCCTCTTGATGGCGTCATTTCTCAAACCGTCAAAGACGGCTCGCTGGAAATTGAGCTTGAGAAATCGGAAGGCTTGAACCATGTGTTTACTCAGTTAACTGAGCAAGGCGTAAGAGTGCTATCGATGCGTAATAAGGCTAACCGCTTGGAAGAGTTGTTTGTCCGTATTGTTCGCGAGCAGAGTTAAGGAAACGGTATGTATCATATTTATTGGACTGCTTTTGTCAGTTTGCTGGGTAAAGAGATCAATCGCTTTACGCGTATTTGGGTACAAACCTTAGTTCCGCCAGTGATTACTATGTGCTTATATTTCATCATCTTTGGTAATCTTATTGGTTCGCGTATCGGTCAGATGAACGGATTTAGTTATATGGAATACATTGTTCCTGGCTTAATCATGATGTCGGTCATTACCAACTCATACTCAAACGTCGCTTCGTCATTTTTCAGTGCAAAAATGCAGAAAAATATCGAAGAACTGCTTGTGGCTCCGGTTCCTAACTATGTCATTATTGCAGGTTATGTCATGGGTGGAGTTACCCGAGGCTTGTTGGTTGGCACCTTTGTCACTTTCGTATCGCTATTCTTTGTTGATTTGAATGTGGATCATTGGGGAATTATATTCCTGACCGTATTTATGACTTCGGTTGTGTTTGCGTTAGGTGGATTAATCAATGCCATCTTTGCTAAGACGTTCGATGATATTTCTATTGTCCCTACGTTTGTTCTGACGCCATTAACCTACTTAGGTGGGGTGTTCTATTCGATTAGCCTGCTACCAGAGTTTTGGCAGGGGGTGTCAAAAATCAATCCGATCGTCTATATGGTCAACGCATTCCGTTATGGATTTTTAGGCGTATCGGATGTGGGCATCGTGACATCGTTTAGTGTACTGAGTGTTTTTGTTGTCTTGCTATATGCAGTGGCGCATTACTTAGTGACCAAAGGTAAAGGCTTACGCACCTAACCTATATTTAAACTATATTGTTGAAGTTGCAATAAAAAAGGTCGACTCGAAGTCGACCTTTTCTTTTTACTTTTGCTTACTAGGCATCATTTGAATTGCCATCGCTCGATTCTGAATTATCTTTAGCTTCAACTGCCATATCAACGGTTTGATTGTCGATCAGACGAACATTTCCTAAAAATGCTGACATCAGAATAACGGCTTGTGTGGTGTCTGCGGTGATCGCTTCTAACGTGCGAGTATCACGGATAAATATTTCATCCGGATGCAAACCAGCGGCTCTAAGCTGATCACTTGCATCTTCAATGATTGACGCGTAATCATCACGCCCGCCGCGCATTGCACTGCTGATCCAACGCATGGTACGTGCAAGCACAGGAGCACGCTGACGTTGATCAAGCGTAAGTAGCCCATTGCGAGAGCTCATTGCAAGCCCGTCCATTTCACGAACGGTCGGCACGCCTACGATTTCGATATCCATTGCCAGGTCATCAACCATCTTGCGAATCACGGCAAGTTGCTGGAAGTCTTTTTCGCCGAAACAAGCCAGATCTGGCTGGACAATGTTAAACAACTTATTGACGATAGTCGTTACGCCACGGAAGTGACCCGGGCGAGAGGCACCTTCTAAAGTGGTCGACAGACCCGGTACATCGACAAAAGTCTGTTTATCTAAACCTTCAGGATAGATAATCTCTGGTGTTGGAGTGAACACGAGATCAACCCCTTCAGCAGTGAGTTTGCTGAGGTCTTCATCCATTGTGCGCGGGTAGTTACTTAAATCATCGGCACGTTCAAACTGCATCGGGTTAACAAAGATGCTTACGACAACAACATCAGCATATTCGCGAGCTTTACGAACCAGCGTTAAGTGACCTTCATGAAGATTGCCCATGGTTGGGACAAACGCGATTTTACGCCCTTCACGCTTATAGGTTTTTACCTGTTCACGAACCGCTGAAATTTCCGCAAAAGTTTGCATTCACTTATCCTCTAAGCAATGGTATGAGCGTCGTCTGGGAATACACCGTTTGCAACATCTTCCATGTATTTTGCAACGGCTTTGCGCATATCACCTGTTTCTGCAAGAAAGTTTTTGGAGAATTTAGGCATGTAGTTGGCAGAAATACCAAACATATCATGCATGACTAGAATTTGACCATCAGTCACATTACCCGCTCCGATACCAATAACAGGAACGTCAAGCAATTGCGTGATACGCTCTGCCAAAGCTGCAGGAACACACTCTAGAAGGATAATTTGAGCACCAGCCTCTTGTAGTGCCAATGCGTCTTTGACCATGCGATCGGCGTTTTCCTGGTCTCGGCCCTGTACTTTATAGCCACCAAAGATGTTCACTGACTGAGGTGTCAGACCGAGGTGAGCACACACAGGAACCGCACGCTCAGTGAGCATTTTGACGGTATCAACTAGCCAGTCACCGCCTTCGATCTTAACCATGTTAGCGCCAGCACGCATGATTTTTGCTGCATTTTCGCAGGCTTGTTCTGGCGTTGTGTAGCTCATGAATGGCATGTCAGACATGAGTAAACAGTTTGGGCTACCAGCACGAACGCAACGAGTGTGGTATACGATATCTTCCACAGTGACAGGCAGTGTATCGTTTTCGCCTTGCAGAACCATACCCAGTGAATCACCCACTAGCAGGACTGGCATCTCCTGGCTTTCAAAAAGTTGGGCAAAACTTGCATCGTAAGCTGTTGAAGTAGCAAATTTACGACCTTCTTGTTTGCACTTAATCAGGTCGTTAATGGTCATTTTTTTCATTGTTTTATCCTTACTAGGAGTTGGCTATGACTGCCAAATATTGAGGCCGTTTCTATCTACTTGATTCAGTAACGAAGAGACCTCGGTCCCATCAGGGAGTTGTAAACTTGGTGCAATTTCCGCAAGAGGGTAGAGCACGAACTCGCGTTCTTTCATTCCGTAGTGGGGAATAGTCAGTCTTTCGGAATTAATCACCTCATTGCCGTAAAGTACAATATCGAGATCCAATGTTCTTGGCCCCCAACGTTCATCTTTACGGACACGCCCTTGCTCTTGCTCGATCGCTTGGGTGCGATCAAGCAGTTGCAAAGGCGTCAAATTGGTCTCAATGGCCACGACCGCATTAATGTAATCCGGCTGATTTTGTGGCCCCATTGGCGTGCTGCTGTAAAGCTGCGAAGCTTTGACAAATTTTGATTCAGGCAGTGTTTTTAGCGCTTCGATCGCTTGTTTTGCTTGGCTGACAGGATCAGCCAAGTTGCTGCCTACCGCAATGTACGCTGTGATCATGACTTAGGCTTACTCTTTTTCTTGCGATAGGTTTTACGGCGACGCTGGCCTTTCGGCGCTTGGTCGTCGAGATCGGCAGCCATTGCCTGGCGCATTTCTCGGCCTGCATTTTGAAAAGTTTCCCACCATTTGGCAAGCTTCTCTGTCTCGCCGCCTTCAATTTCGCCACGCATTTCAAGGAAGTCGAATCCCGCACGGAATTTGTTGAGTTCCATAAGGCGTGAGGCGCGTTTGCCGTTGCGTCGTGGCAGGCGTAACTGCAGCTGCCAAATCTCGCGAATAGTCGCAGTGTGACGTCGTGGGATTGCAATAGTGCGAACTTGCTCATCAAGAATGATGTTACTGGCTTCCATGATGGCATCGTAATAACCCAGATGGCGTTGCTCCATCAGTTTCTCGGCGACGGCACACAGTGGATACCACAGCATCGCTGCAAACATAAACGCAGGATTGATGCGTTTACCATCTTCGATTCTCATGTCTGTGGAATCGAGGACCAGATCCAGCATCTGCTCAGTTTGTGAGGAGTAGTCTTCAGTGAAGTGCTCAGCAATGGTCGGGAAAAGCTGTTGGAATAGGTTGTATTCACGCAGCAGGTGGTAGGTTTCTAAACCTTGACCAGACTGCAACAGCTTTAACGACTCTTCGAAAAGTCGCGCGGATGGGATATCACGCAATAGCGTCGACATCTCTTCGATTGGCGCTGCGGTATCTTCTTCGATATCAAAATCAAGCTTTACTGCAAAACGAACAGCACGCAGCATGCGTACCGGATCTTCACGGTAGCGAGTTTCTGGATCACCGATCAGGCGAATCAGACGATCTTCTAAGTCCTCGATACCACGGGCATAATCGTGAATCGAGTAATCAGCGATGTTGTAGTACATCGAGTTGATCGTGAAATCGCGGCGTTCTGCATCTTCATCGATGGTGCCGTACACGTTGTCGCGTAGCAGCATGCCTTCTTTTGATTGCTGAGAAATACTTTTGTTTTTCTGCTCTTGATGGTGGCCACGGAAGGTCGCGACTTCAATGATGTCTCGACCAAACATGATGTGAGCTAAGCGGAAACGACGCCCAATCAAGCGGCAGTTTCTGAATAGCTGTTTGATTTGCTCTGGTGTTGCATTGGTCGCAATATCAAAGTCTTTTGGTCTCTGTCCAAGCAGTAAATCTCGAACCCCGCCACCCACAAGAAAAGCATCGAAACCAGCACCATTAAGGCGGTACAGTACCTTCAGTGCATTGTCACTGATCTGCTTACGCGAAATGTTGTGCTCTTCACGAGTTATTACATTGAGAGCGAGCTCTGGGATTGTGGCAGGTTCGCTTGGTGTATAGTCGTTTGTATTCATGTGCATCTGGCAATAACTGGGTTTAATCCAATTTTGCTTTGGTTAGTTTTGGTGCCCTCGGGCAGATTTGCGGCTAATGATAGCACTACACAGCGCCATTTGAGAATCATGCTGTGATTTCGATCTCTGTTGGTAGCTGTTCTAACTGCCAGTTCTCGCAGCCCCAGCGAAGAATATTCTCAATAGCTGAGGCTCGTATTTCTTCTGGTATATCAAAGCCTAAAAACGTCATCGCTTTTAGTAGTGCAGGCTTCGGATTGTTAATATCAATAGCCGTCGCGTGATTTTGTTTCGACAGTTTATTGCCGTTGTTATCTATCGCCAAGGGTAAGTGCAAGTAACTGACTTCGGGTTGCCCTAGAATTTGGTACAAGCTGATTTGGCGCCCAGTCGGTTCAATTAAATCAGCGCCACGAACCACTTCAGTCACCCCTTGGTCGATATCATCCAATACTACCGCAAGATTATAAGCAAATAATCCATCCCGGCGTTTAATAATGAAATCTTCATTAACCAGCTGCTCAGGAATCTTTATGGTTCCATGTTTCAGGTCGCTGAAACTGGCGATAGGCTTGGTCATTTTTAGGCGTATTGCGCCTTCTTTCAAGTTTTTATCTCGGCAAGTGCCCGGATAAAACCCACCATGCTGCTTAATTTGCTTGCGTGTACACTGGCAATAATACGCGTCACCATTTTCTAGCCAAGTATCTATTTGAGCCTGGTAGAGATGATGACGCTGACTCTGGTAAACCACTTCGCCATCCCAATGTAATTGGTAAGCTTGCAGTGCTTGCAGAATGGCTTGTGTTGCGCCGGGCATTTCCCTTGGAGGATCGAGGTCTTCTATGCGAACTAACCATGCTCCATGGTTGGCTTTTGCCTGAAAATAACTACCAAGGGCGGCGACCAGTGAGCCAAAATGCAGTGGCCCTGAAGGAGATGGGGCGAATCGGCCAACATAGCTTGTCATGGGTGTGAATCTCGAACAGATAAGCCAAAACAAAAAGGGAGCCAGAGCTCCCTTCCATCATCAAAATGCGTGGTGATTAGCCTTGCATCTGCCTTTCTTTGATTTCTGCAAGTGTTTTACAGTCGATACAAAGATCGGCAGTTGGGCGTGCTTCAAGACGGCGAATGCCGATCTCTACGCCACAAGACTCACAAAAGCCGAAGTCATCTTCTTCGATTTTGTCTAACGTCTTTTCAATCTTCTTGATCAAACGGCGCTCACGGTCACGATTACGCAGTTCTAGGCTGAACTCTTCCTCTTGAGAGGCGCGGTCCACTGGATCAGGGAAGTTTGCTGCTTCGTCCTGCATATGGTGAACAGTACGGTCCACTTCAGATCTTAGTTGATCACGCCAAGCCGTTAGGATTTTCGTAAAGTGTTCAACCTGCTCTGGTGACATGTATTCTTCACCAGGTTTTTCCTGATATGGCTCCACGCCTGCAATGGCTAGGATGCCAATCGTTTTTTTCTTTGATTCTGGCATACAGCATCTCCTACTTACACCTAGTCAACTGCTTCGCAGTCTATTTAAGGCGGGTATCTATAGCAAAAAGAGGCGGTGCAGGCAAATACTGATTTGCAATCTTATCGTCAATGTGAAGATAACATCATTTTTTCTCTAAATTGATGAAATCTACAGCGGAAATTAGCGATATGTCAGTACAGCTTAGTTCAGCTTTATAGCAGAGAACTTCGACTCCAGCGTCTTGTGCTTGTTTGAGTAATTGTGAATATTTTGCGTCTATATGGTGTGCCGCAGATACTTTTTCAATACCCGAATGTAAAACAGTAAATAAAAGTATGGCTCTACTTCCATTTTGTGCCATTTCTGTGAGCTCTCTCAGGTGTTTTTGTCCTCGGGTGGTGACAGCATCGGGGAAGTATCCTTGCCCATCTGAGTGAGTTTCATCAAGAAGAGTGACGCTTTTTACCTCTATATAGCACTTTGGTTTATCGCTGGCGCTGAGCAAGATATCAATTCGGCTATTTTCATTACCATATTTCACTTCGGTTTGAAGCGTGTCGTAACCGCAAAGCTCTGAAATAACGTTGTTTTCAATTGCCTCAACCGCGAGTTGGTTGGCACGTGCGGTATTAATACAAATACGGTGGCCGAGATTGGTTTCACTGAGCTCCCAGCTATTAGGGTATTTACGCTTGGGGTTATCGGATGTTGAGTACCAAACTTTGTTACCAGGTGTGGCACAGCCAGTCATCGCGCCTGTGTTGGCACAATGAATGGTGCGAATTTCACCGTTATCAAGCTCAATATCGGCAAGAAAGCGTTTATAGCGTTTGAGTAGAGTCGCTGACTCTAAAGCGGGTTCGAAATGCATTTGCTTATTTAGACGGGCGCGTTTTTATGTACAATGATTACCATCATTACATCACAAGGTATTTCCTTTGTCACAACTGCCGATTGAATCCGTGATGCCTCAGCTACTTGCGGCGGTCGAAAATCAACATCAGGTCATCCTAAAAGCCGCTCCGGGCGCGGGTAAGTCGACTTACTTTCCTCTCCAACTACTTAAGCACCAATTGGTCACTGGCAAAATTATTATGCTGGAGCCAAGACGATTGGCTGCCAGAAATATCGCTCGGTATTTGTCTGAACAACTAGGGGAGCGAGTTGGACAGAGAGTTGGTTATCGTGTTCGCGGCGAGACAAAGGTAAGCGCTGCAACGCAACTGGAGATTGTGACAGAAGGGATCATGACGCGCATGATCCAAAACGACCCTGAACTGGATGGCGTCGATCTACTAATCTTTGATGAATTTCATGAACGTAGTATTCATGCCGATACCGCATTAGCATTCAGTTTAGAAGTTCAGGAAGCGCTGCGTGATGATCTCAAGCTGGTGGTGATGTCGGCAACGCTCGATCAAGATGCTTTGCAAGCGTTGCTACCCGAAGCGAGTTTTATTCAATCAAAAGGGCGCAGTTTTGCTGTTGAAACGCGCTATGCTCCTTTGGCCGTTAATGATCATCTTCCTGTTGTCATGGCCAAAACGATTGAGAGCTTGATCAATAAAGAATCCGGCTCTTTACTGGCTTTTCTTCCCGGTGTGGCGGCGATTAAGCAGGTTGAAGAACGCTTATCGCATTTGCCAACGGAGGTCGAAGTGTGCCCACTATACGGCCAGCTTAGTTTTGCTGAGCAGCAAAAAGCGATCTCTCCGGCGGCAAAGGGTAAACGTAAAGTCGTACTGGCAACCAACATCGCCGAAACCTCCCTGACGATTGAAGGCATTCGCCTTGTTGTGGATTCTGGTTTAGAGCGTATTGCGCGTTTTGATCTAAAAAATGGCCTCACCCGTCTTGAGCAGGTACGTATTGTCCAGTCTTCTGCAATTCAGCGTATGGGGCGAGCAGGCCGAATAGAAGAGGGGATTTGTGTCCGTCTCTATTCTGAAAGTCAGTTCAAACAGCAACCAACGGTGCCACAACCGGAAATTCTGCATTCTGATCTGGCGAGTTTGGTTATGGAGTTAGCGTTCTGGGGCGCGAGCGATATTCAGGACCTAAAATGGCTCAATATTCCCTCTCAAGCTGCATTGAATCAGGCCAAGCAACTGTTAGTTTCACTTGGGCTTTTAACTGAGCAAGGTCAATTGACGGCTGACGGCAGGCAGGCGCATGAGCTCGGTGTTGAGCCTCGCGCTGCGGCTATGTTGATTAAATCTGCGCAGCACAGTGAGAAGATGTTAAATACTGCGCTTGCAGCGGTCGCCCTTATAGAAGAGCCAGAAAGAAACGTCACCAATATTGCTCATAGCTTGCATCGCTGGGTAAAAGGAACACATCCGAAAAGGTCGCTGTTGCTTAAACGCGCGCAATCTTTGTCTAACAAGCTGGATGGTGCCTTTTCCGTTACTGATGTCGATGAGAGTGCGCTGTCACTGGTGTTGAGCCTGGCGTTCCCGGATCGTATTGCTCAGCAACGCATCTCTCACCAACGAAATAAGCAATATGGTCGATTCACGTTATCGAATGGTCATGGTGCGGAATGTCGCCCCGACGATACGTTAGGTGCCAGTGAATATTTAGTCACGATTGATCTTATGCGTTCACATTCCAATTCGAGTCAAATTCATTTGGCGTGTGAATTGGACGTCAACTTACTGCAAACCACGTTTAAGTCGCTATTTTCATCTAAAGAACTGGTGGATTGGGATGAAAAAAGAGGGCGTTTAATCGCGCAGCGGCAACAAAAACTCGGTCAGTTGGTGATAGGGTGTGAGTCGTTACCGAGTCCGGGCAAAGAAAAAATGACACAAGCTTTACTCACTTATGTCCGCCGTCAGGGGGTGAGCAGTTTAAACTGGACGCCAGCAGCAGAAAGCTTGCTTGAGCGCATTCGCTGTGCAATAGAGTGGCTTCCAGAGCAACCTTGGCCAAGTTTTGATGAAGCGAGTTTACTTGAATCGTTAGAAGAGTGGCTAGAACCGTACATGGCGTCCGTCTCGTCGGTAAAAGAGCTGAGTAAGGTCAATCTGACTGAAGCCTTAAATGCGCGTTTAGGCTGGCCGTTAAATCAAAATCTAGATGAGTGGCTACCAGAACACTACCAGCTACCGACCGGAACAAAAAAACGCATTCGATATCAATACGGTCATGAGCCTGTGTTATCAGTCAGAATGCAGGAAGTCTTTGGCGAAAGCACATCGCCAACCGTTGCTTTAGGGCGTAAACCTTTAGTGCTGGAGTTACTTTCTCCAGCGAAGCGTCCACTGCAAG
Source organism: Vibrio sp. STUT-A11 (assembly GCF_026000435.1). Classification (NCBI taxonomy): domain Bacteria; kingdom Pseudomonadati; phylum Pseudomonadota; class Gammaproteobacteria; order Vibrionales; family Vibrionaceae; genus Vibrio; species Vibrio sp. STUT-A11. The sequence continues at coordinate 602,488 of NZ_AP026763.1, forward strand.
TGACCACCGACCTCGCGGCCTTCTGGAAAGGCAGTTATAAAGACGTGCAAAAAGAGATGAAAGGGCGCTACCCAAAACACGTTTGGCCAGACGATCCTGCAAACCATGTAGCGACAACGAAAACCAAAAGACAATTGAATAATGACTAACAGTAAAAAGCCAAGCACAAAAAAAGCGCCTGCGAAGAAAAAAACAGCAGCGAAAAGTACGGCAACACGTACTAAACGTACTTCGGGTAAAAAGCCGGACAATGGTAAACGTTCGTGGTTGAAAACGTTGTGGTCGTTTGGCTGGAAATCGAGTATTGCGCTGGCTGCGGTATTGTTGTTTATCGGGATCTATTTAGATAGCGTGGTAAAAGAGCGTTTTGATGGCCAGCTATTTGAACTGCCAACCGTTGTTTACGCACGAATCCTGAATTTGAGTCCGGGTGAAAATATCTCTATCAAAGAGCTGCGTAATGAACTAGATGTACTCAGCTATCGAAAGGTGAGCACGCCGCGTTATCCGGGGGAATATTCTTCGTCTTCTACTCGCATTGAATTAATTCGTCGTCCATTTGAATTCGCCGATGGCCCTGAACCAGATCGCCACGTGATGCTGCATTTCTCTGACGGTGGTTTACAGCGCATTCAGTCTTTGGAATCCAGAGGGGATCTTGGCTATTTGCGCCTTGAACCTAAGATGCTGGGTATGCTGGAGAAAGATCAGGATGAGCAACGACTGTTTTTACGCCGAGACCAGTTCCCGGAAATTTTAGTGGATGCGCTACTGGCTACTGAAGATCGAAACTTCTATCAACATGACGGGGTTTCTCCGCTGGCCATTGGGCGCGCGCTTGTGGCTAATATTAAGGCTGGCCGCACGGTCCAGGGCGGCAGTACACTGACTCAGCAGTTGGCGAAAAACCTGTTTTTAACCCGAGACAAAACATTGTGGCGAAAGCTACGTGAAGCCTATATTGCGTTGATTCTGGATTATCGCTACAGCAAAGATCGTATTCTGGAAGCGTATTTAAACGAAGTGTATTTAGGGCAAAGTGGTGGTGAAGCGATCCATGGCTTTGGTTTAGCTTCTCGTTACTACTTTGGCCAGCCGATCAGTGAGCTACGCGTCGATCAACTTGCCATGTTAGTCGGCATGGTCAAAGGGCCGTCTTATTACAACCCTATTCGCTATCCAGAGCGAACCAAAGATCGCCGTGACTTGGTGCTACGTCTGTTAATGCAACAAAATCTACTGACGGCACAAGAATATGATCAAGCAGCCAGTCGTACACTTGATACGCAAAGTAATCCGCGCATTGCCAGTCGTCAGCCTGCCTACTTCCAGCAATTGAATATTGAGCTGAAAGAAAAAGTCGGTGAACGTTTTAAGGCGGAAACGGGGCTGAGAGTCTTCACCTCACTGGATCCGGTTTCACAAAGCAAAATGGAAAAAGCTATCGCGAAAAAGATCCCTGAGTTGGCGAAGCGAGGCGGTAAAGATCTCGAAGCGGCGGCGGTTGCGGTAGACCGTCACAGTGGCGAAATCCGTGCGATGGTTGGTGGGAAACGAACAGGTTATGATGGATTTAACCGAGCGCTTAATGCGAGCCGTCCTATCGGTTCTTTGGTGAAGCCCGCTATTTACCTGACGGCACTTGAGCAACCGGAAAAGTACAATCTGGGTACAACGCTGCATGACACGCCGTTAAGCCTGAAAGGAAGTGAAGGTACGGTTTGGACACCACGTAACTACGATCGTAAATATCGTGGCGATGTTCCACTTTATCTTGCGTTAGCGAAGTCGCTTAATGTACCAACCGTGCGTTTGGGTATGGAGCTAGGCATTCCTGAGGTGACGGATACGTTAGAGCGTTTGGGCGTGAGCAAAAATGAAATCCGCCCAGTGCCTTCAATGTTCCTTGGGGCGTTTTCATTGACGCCGCTTGAGGTAGCTCAGATGTACCAGACTCTGACAAACTCAGGCAAACGAGCCAGATTAACAGCACTTCGCTCAGTCATTGATATGGAAGGAAATGTTCTGTACCAATCACTGCCTCGCTCTTCTCGTGAGGTTGATGAACAAGCGGCTTGGCTCACCACTTACGCGATGAAGCAAGGTGTTGCTCAAGGAACGGGGCGCTATTTGCAGAATCAATTCTCTTGGGCTGCATTGGCTGGCAAAACAGGGACCAGTAATGATACCCGCGACAGTTGGTTTGTGGGCGTAGACGGTCGAGAAGTGACCACTATCTGGCTTGGGCGTGACGACAATAAACCAATCAACCTAACTGGAGCGAGTGGCGCTTTACGCGTGTATGCCGAATATTTGTCTCAGCGCATTCCTGAACGTTTAGCATTACCCTGGCCTCGAGAAGTGACAACGCTGGGGTTCAAACAAACAGCCGAAGGTGGGTTGGAAATGAATTGCCGTAGCGAATATAAACTGCCAGTTTGGGATAAAACCGGTCAGGTAAAGCAGCAGTGTGAGAAAAAGTCTAACTGGCTTAATGATTTATTTAACTGGTAGTATCGCTAAACTGTAAGTATAAACTTGTTTCACTGGCCAATTCTTAGTACATATTAGGGCGAAAAAGCTGGGAAGCTAGGTTCACTACCATTGCCAGCATGCTTTCTGTAGCCAGAATTTCGATAAAGGAAAAGTGCATGTTCAAAAAGTTGTCATTTAGCCCGTTAACTCGCTACTTCGCGCTTTGGCTGAGCTTCTTTTTGATCACTATGCCTTCAGTCTCCCTGGCTCAGAAAGAGACTTCTGCGTCGCGACCTAAAATCGCGGTGGTTCTCGCTGGTGGTGGTGCAAAAGGTGCCGCCCATATAGGCGTGTTGAAAGCACTGGAAGAGATGCACATTCCGGTCGATATCATAACCGGAACGAGCATGGGCGCGTACGTTGGCGGCTTGTATGCGACTGGTATGAGCGCGGATGAGATTGAGAGCTTTATTTACACAGTGGACTGGAACGGCGGTTATCGAGATCGCGTAGACCGAAGCCAGCGTCGAGTTCGCGATAAAGAGTATGAGGACCGTTACCAGATTTACACCGATCTTGGGCTACGCTTGACCGAAGTAAGAGCACCAACCGGTGTGGTGCAAGGACAAAACATGCTGCGTATCCTGCGTGAAAGCACCGGTAATTTGGGGCGTTTTGATTCCTTTGATGAACTCGCCATTCCGTATCGCTCTGTCGCAACGGATATCTTAGACCTTGAAGAAGTCGTCATTGGTAATGGCTACTTGGTGGATGCGATGATGGCCAGTATGTCTGTGCCAGGCGCGCTCCCGCCATATGAGTTAAATGGTCACATGCTGGTGGATGGCGGCGTAGTAAATAACATGCCGGTTGATGTGGCTCGTGCAATGGGTGCAGATGTGGTGATTGCCGTAGATATCAGCACTGATTACAAAACCAAAGAAGACTTTACCGGGTTGTTTACTGTCGCCGATCAGCTTTCCAATTACCTTGTCCGCCGCAGCACTCAGGGGCAGGTGGAAGCGCTTCATGAACAAGATATCTATATTCGTCCCAATGTTGGCCAAATGGAAACCGTTGAGTTTGATAAGATGCCATCGGCGTTTCAGTCAGGGTATGAAATCACTCAAACGATGGCTTCGAAATTAGAAGGTTTGAGTTTATCCAGTGCGGATTACCAAGGTTACATTGAACATAAACAAGAAGTCCGTAAAGGCTTGGTTTATGGTGATGATCGTGTTGTTGATGACGTCGTGATCATCAATAACACTCACTACAGTGATGTACTGTTGACCAACCGTCTGCATTTGGAGACAGGGCGAAAAATCTCCACGCAAGAAATAGAAAAAGCGGTTGAAAACCTCTACGCGCTTGATCGCTTTGAACTGATTACTTACCACTTTGAAGAAGAAAATGGCTCCTCGCGATTAGTTTTTACCGTCAACGAAAAGTCATGGGGCCCGAATTACCTCAACTTTCGATTTTTCCTTGAAGATGATTTTGACACTGACAGCCAATATGGCATTGGCTTGTCGACCAATTTCACCAACCTAAACTCACATGGAGCAGAACTGGCATTTAATGTCGAAATGGGTACGGATAAGCTGATTGAAGCTGAACTGTACTCGCCAGTCATGTCCAGCCAGCAGCTTTTCGTTTCCGGACGCCTGGCCTACAGTAACGAAAGTAGAAACTTACCGCTGAGTGACTTCCAGAACCCAGATATTAGTGCCGTCGATGATTTCCTACCTGTGTCGTACAGCGATTTTACATCAGAGCTTTCTATTGGCCTTCAACCCACGTTATGGCAAGAATTACGGATGGGAGCCCGATACTCAACAGGCAGCATTGAGCTTTCTACATTGGCATCGGCGGGTAATCTGGATTTTGACCGGCTCGGCGTATTTGCGAGTTATCGTTTAGACACGCTTGATGACTTTGCTTTCCCTACTCGTGGTTTATTGGTTGATTTGGAGTATTTGGTTTCTCATGACAAAAGCCCGGAAGGTGATAACTTCTTGGAATCCGAGTCATCAGTCGAGGATACAGTGTATGAAATTTCTGCCCGATTTAAAGGTGCAGTAAGTCATCAGCGTCATACTTTAGTCGGACATGCCGAGTACAGTTTTGTAGAGAGCAAAAACTCAACCATACCACTCGATCCGAGAGAGCTCGGCGGCTTTTTAAACCTTTCGGGGATTCCGAGAAACAGCCTGATTGGTCAGGATTTATTCTTTAGCAGTCTGGTCTACCGCTATAAATGGTTCGATAATGACTTCGGATTGTTCGAAGCTCCGGTATATATAGGGGCTTCCGTAGAGTATGGCGGAGTATGGTCGGATAATGACCTCAATTTAAATGAAGCGCCACTGTATAATGCCGGCTCGGTATTTTTTGGTGTCGATTCCCCAATCGGGCCTATAATGTTGTCTTACGGTCGTACAGAGCAGAACTTGGAGGCTGTGTACTTAATCGTAGGAACCTCGTTTAATTAATTGCTAAAAAAAGGCATAGCCTCAGCATATTTGCTCAAAATTAGCAGAACTTTAGTCGTAAGTTGCTATGTTGGTCAAAATGATGAGATTTTAATTGAAGGTTAAATTTGCTATTATTTGGCCCACAGTTTGGCCTCTACGGCGCTGTTTCTCAATCATAATTGAATGAAAACAAGGGCAATGGAGAGCCAAGTTTCCAAGGATGTTCACTCCTTTACTTTAAAAATAGTAATAATAGAGGAGGAACCGCAATGAGAGGAAAAAGTCGTGCTTGAAGCCTACCGTAAACACGTCGAAGAGCGTGCTGCCGAAGGAGTTGTACCTAAACCACTAGACGCTGAGCAAGTTGCTGGCCTTGTGGAACTTCTTAAAAATCCCCCTCAAGGTGAAGAAGCGTTCCTTCTTGACCTGCTAGAGAACCGAATTCCACCAGGTGTTGATGAAGCCGCTTATGTTAAAGCTGGTTTTCTGACTGCAGTAGCAAAAGGTGAAGTTTCTTCTCCGTTAGTTAGCCGTGAAAAAGCGGCGCAGTTGCTAGGTACTATGCAAGGTGGTTACAACATCGAGCCTCTAGTAGACCTACTGGACGACGATGCTCTAGCGTCAATTTCAGCAAAAGCGCTATCTCATACACTGCTTATGTTTGATGCTTTCTACGATGTGGAAGAGAAAGCAAAAGCAGGCAACGCGCATGCACAACAAGTTCTACAATCTTGGGCTGACGCGGAATGGTTCCAGTCTAAGCCTCAGCTACAAGAAAAAATCACTCTGACTGTATTCAAGGTTACTGGTGAAACTAACACCGATGACTTGTCTCCAGCACCAGACGCTTGGTCTCGCCCTGATATCCCAGTTCACGCATTAGCAATGCTGAAGAACGAGCGCGAAGGCATCAACCCAGATCAACCAGGCAGCATCGGTCCGATCAAACAGATCGAAGAACTGCAATCTAAGGGCCATCAGCTTGTTTACGTTGGTGACGTAGTAGGTACGGGGTCTTCTCGTAAATCGGCAACTAACTCAGTGCTTTGGTTCATGGGTGATGATATCCCTAACGTTCCAAACAAGCGTGCTGGTGGTTATGTTCTAGGTGGCAAAATTGCACCTATCTTCTTCAACACCATGGAAGATGCAGGCGCACTACCAATCGAAGTTGACGTATCTAAACTGAACATGGGCGACGTTATCGACGTTTACCCATTTGAAGGTAAAGTTTGTAGCCACGAAACTGGCGAAACATTGGCTGAGTTTAAGCTAAAAACAGACGTTCTTATCGACGAAGTACGTGCTGGCGGTCGTATCCCACTGATCATCGGTCGTGGTCTGACTGACAAAGCGCGTCAATCTCTAGGTCTAGAGCCTGCAGATTTCTTCCGTAAGCCTGGTGATGTTGCTGATTCAGGCAAAGGTTACTCACTTGCACAGAAGATGGTTGGTAAGGCGTGTGGCGTAGAAGGTGTTCGTCCGGGCACTTACTGTGAGCCTAAGATGACGACGGTTGGTTCTCAGGATACAACAGGTCCTATGACGCGTGACGAGCTTAAAGACCTTGCGTGTCTCGGCTTCTCTGCAGACCTAGTAATGCAGTCTTTCTGTCACACATCGGCGTACCCTAAACCAGTTGACGTAAACACACACCACACACTTCCTGACTTCATCATGAACCGTGGCGGTGTATCTCTACGTCCGGGTGACGGCGTTATCCACTCATGGCTAAACCGTATGCTTCTGCCTGATACAGTAGGTACAGGTGGTGACTCGCATACTCGTTTCCCACTAGGTATCTCATTCCCAGCAGGTTCTGGTCTGGTTGCATTCGCAGCAGCAACAGGCGTTATGCCTCTGGACATGCCAGAGTCAATCTTGGTTCGTTTTAAAGGTGAAATGCAACCAGGTATTACGCTACGTGACCTCGTTCATGCAATCCCTTTGTACGGCATCAAGCAAGGTCTGTTGACGGTTGAGAAAGCAGGTAAAATCAACGAATTCTCTGGCCGTGTTCTAGAAATCGAAGGTGTTGAGCATCTAACGGTTGAGCAAGCGTTTGAACTTTCAGATGCGTCAGCAGAGCGTTCAGCTGCAGGTTGTACCGTTAAGCTGTCTCAAGAGTCAATCGAAGAGTACCTGAACTCGAACATCACGATGCTTAAGTGGATGATCTCGGAAGGTTACGGCGATCGTCGTACTATCGAGCGTCGTATCACTGCGATGCAAGAGTGGTTGGATAACCCAGAGCTGATGGAAGCGGATGCGGATGCGGAATACGCGCACGTAATCGAGATCGATCTAGCGGAAATCAACGAGCCAATCCTATGTGCTCCAAACGATCCTGATGATGCTCGTCTACTCTCTGACGTTCAAGGTACACAAATCGATGAAGTCTTCATCGGTTCATGTATGACTAACATCGGTCACTTCCGCGCTGCAGGTAAACTGCTTGAGCAATGGGGTGGTCAGCTAGATACGCGTCTATGGGTGGCTCCGCCAACTAAGATGGACCGCGATCAGCTAACGGAAGAAGGTTACTACGGTATCTATGGCCGTGCTGGTGTTCGTATCGAAACTCCAGGATGTTCACTATGTATGGGTAACCAGGCGCGCGTAGCAGACAAAGCAACAGTTATGTCTACTTCAACGCGTAACTTCCCGAACCGTCTGGGTACAGGCGCGAATGTTTACCTATCTTCTGCAGAGCTTGCGGCAGTAGGTGCAATTTTAGGTCGTATTCCAACCAAGGAAGAGTATCTGGAGTACGCGGCGAAGATCAACGCGACAGCCGCTGATACCTACCGTTACCTGAACTTCCATAAGATGGATCAGTACACTAAGAAAGCGGATACGGTTATCTTCCAAGAGCCGGCATAAGTACAGCAGCGAAATGCACCAATAATAAGCACCTCGAAAGAGGTGCTTTTTTTATGTCTAATCTATGTGTTGCGGCGCGTTGAAGTTTGGTTGTGCAAGTCATTTGGGGATTCATACCGAATTCGTTATACTCCGCACCAATTTGATACGAAAAGGCAATCTCGATGGAATTTGAATTCATCCGCAATACTTTGATGGGCGAGTACTACGTAAAATGCAGCATGGGGCATGAGATTGTAGGTCGCTGGCTGCAGGAAGAAATTGGTAAAGATCCCGCCAAAATCCATCAAGTCGAAGTGTTGGTTGAACAATCTTTTTCTTCACCTTCTCAAGAACATACTTTAACTGGTACTGAAATTAGCGTGATTATTCATGGTGATGAGGTATTGGTTCAGGAAAACATCTTGTCACATGGCTATGAACAGGAGCTTGAAAGTGAGTTCGAATTCTATGACAGTGAAAGCACGGCTAGCTGTGGTCTTGAAGACTTTGTGACACTTATAGAGCAATGGAAAGATTTCTTGAACATTTAATGCACAGTTTTGGGTAATCAACCTTAGCTTGCTTTAAATTTGGGAAGAAGGCGCACTATTATGGTGCGCCTTTTTTTGTTTATAGCGTCACTAATAGATTATAGTTCTTTTAAATCAGTCACTTAAAAACTTGGCACGTAGATTGGATTATTAGAAGTGTTTCAGAATGAATGCTTCGGAGAGAATTTAATGAAAATAATCAATGCCATTATTAAACCATTTAAGTTAGACGATGTTCGTGAAGCGTTGGCTGACGTCGGCATCGAAGGGATGACAGTATCAGAGGTTAAAGGTTTTGGCCGTCAAAAAGGCCACACCGAGTTGTACCGCGGAGCGGAGTACCAAGTTGACTTTCTACCAAAAGTAAAAATAGAAATCGCAACTCATGCAGACAATGTCGATCGTGTGGTAGAAGCCATCACAAAAGCGGCGCAAACAGGAAAAATTGGTGACGGTAAAATTTTCGTATACGACCTGAATCAAGCTGTTCGCATCCGTACTGGTGAAATGGACGCAGAAGCACTTTAAAAGTATTCAAGGGATTGGAGACACTATTATGGAATTAGCAACAATAGTAACAGAGTTACGTTACGCACTAGACACTTTTTTCTTCCTCATTTCCGGTGCATTGGTCATGTGGATGGCAGCGGGCTTTGCCATGCTTGAAGCTGGCCTCGTTCGCTCTAAAAACACAACAGAAATTTTGACTAAGAACTTTTGCTTGTACGCGATTGCCTGTACGACTTACTTAGTCGTTGGTTACAACATCATGTATGTCGATAATGGCGAAGGTGGTTGGTTGCCATCATTAGGCGCTCTTATTGGTTCTCAAGGTGAGGGTGCAGACCACTCGCTAGAATCTGACTTTTTCTTCCAGGTAGTATTTGTTGCGACAGCGATGTCTGTTGTATCAGGTGCAGTTGCTGAGCGTATGAAGCTATGGTCATTCCTGATCTTCTCTGCAATTCTGACTGCATTTATCTACCCAATGGAAGGTTACTGGACTTGGGGCGGCGGCTTCCTGTCAGCAGCAGGCTTCAGCGACTTTGCTGGCTCAGGTATTGTACACATGGCTGGTGCATCAGCAGCTTTAGCGGGTGTTTTGTTACTTGGCGCTCGTAAAGGTAAATACGGCAAGAATGGTGAAATCCACCCAATCCCAGGTTCAAACATGCCGCTTGCAACACTGGGTACGTTCATTCTATGGTTTGGTTGGTTTGGTTTTAACGGCGGTTCTCAGCTAATGCTCTCTGACTTCGAGAACGCAACAGCAGTAGGTCAAATCTTCCTAAACACCAACGCAGCAGCAGCGGCAGGTGCAATTGCAGCACTATTTGTATGTAAGACAACGTGGGGCAAAGCTGACCTGACTATGATCCTAAACGGTGCATTGGCTGGTTTGGTAGCTATCACTGCAGATCCGCTTTCACCATCACCACTTTACGCTGTTGCCATTGGTGCAGTTGCTGGTGTAATCGTAGTATTTAGTATCATCGGCCTAGACAAGCTTAAGATTGATGATCCAGTTGGTGCGATTTCTGTACACGGTGTGTGTGGTTTCTTTGGCCTAATGGTCGTTCCTCTAAGCAACGGTGACGCGACATTTGGTGCTCAGCTTCTAGGTGCGGCAGTTATCTTTGCTTGGGTATTCGGTGCAAGTCTGGTTGTTTGGGCAATCTTGAAAGCTACTGTTGGCATTCGAGTAAGCGAAGAAGAAGAGATGGAAGGCATGGATATGCACGACTGTGGTGTAGGCGCTTACCCAGAGTTCGTGACAGCGAAGTAAAGTTTACCATGTAGCATGTTGTTACACTTCACATA